>JAFTQM010000099.1 GCA_017462755.1 Lachnospiraceae bacterium
CGATTCCGTAATAGTTCAGCCACCCTCTTGCATACACCTTGATTTTCTCAAGGCTCGGTTTGATACTCTGTACAGACCTACGGGAAGATAGTTCTTTCAGCTTCGACTTGAACTTCTTCCATGACTTCGGATGAACGCGGAACCGGGCGGATTCGGGACTTGCACCCGTTGGAAACGTGCGCCGCTAGGCGCACATAAAAAAGAAAGCTTGCTTTTTTCGCAAACTTTCTTCTCAGTTTTACAAATCGAATACTTTTTAGTCCGGAATCACAATCGCGCAAATAATATATGCAAGGATACCCGAACCACCCAGACAGCAGAATAAAATCCAAAACAGACGTACCACGGTCGGGTCAAGGTTGAAATATTCTCCGATACCTCCACACACTCCGCAAATCTTCCGGTCGATTGCCGACTTATAAAGCTTCTTTCCTTCCATAATAAAATCTCCTTTCCTTTATAATATGTTATTTCTCAAATTCTACTTCCATGCGACCTGCTTTTACCTGCAGCTCCAATGTCTTACTGTTGATTTTGCTCTCATTCTCCTTTAACGAAACACCGGAATGATGCTCCTCACCTATAACCATATTGCCCATGCCGCATTCCGCCTGAATCTCATAATTCTCCTTTGCATCCTCAAGCGCAAGCTCCAATGCTCCGAGCGCAACCTCTCCAAAAAACATCGATTCAAAATCACCCTCTGCAACGATCCTTCCGACATTGCATTCCAGTGAGGCGGCTAAAACCTCTACCTGCTCCAGTCTTATCTCTCCGAAACTTACCAGCGCAGTCAGCATATTCGCTTCGATACCATTCATCTTTACCTGACCGGCATCCAACAGCACCTGTATACTTCCTTCGTAGCCCTCCGGTACTCCGATATAATAAACCGGCATATCCTCCGTCAAGGTTCCTTCAATTAGTTCCGGATACAGCATCTCTTTTCCGCCGATATATATGGCTTTTTCCTCCGGCTCTGCCGTAATACTGAATTCTCCGGCACTTTCCTTTATGTGAAGCTGCTTTTCCTTCACATTCTTCATACCATACTGCACGGTTTCCTCGTCCGTCTGTTCCATAATAACATATCCATACGGAACGGAGATACTGATACGCTCAACATCCTCCAACGTGCTTTCCGTAAAGCTGCCGTGATACTCCGGCGTTGCTTTGAAGATACTGGTATCGATTCTATTTTTTCCTACAACAATCAAGGCACAGCCAATTCCGAACAATATCAATGCAATTCCTGTTAAAACCTTAGTAAACCTTTTCATGACCTGCCCCCTTTCTTCCCAGCAGAGCACGAATGACATTTACAAATCCGCGAACTACGGCCGGTATTGCCCGAAAGCCACAGTTAAGTGATATCGACAGGAACAAAAGCCCCAATGCGAGCAGCACCAGTCCGATACCGAGCAGCAGGATGCCCAGGCCCGCTTGAAGTCCGATATGCAATATCGCGACACCGCCTGCCACTACTCCTGCCGCAATCAATGTCACGCCTGCCGCTCCCAGACCCAAAAACAAACCGCCTGCTACTGCCACGATTGCAAAAAGAACCGGCAAAACGATTGGAAAGCCTACCGTGCAAAGCAAAATCACAATAAGCACTATCTTAAGTGCGTCATTAGAAATCCCACCTGCACCTCCATTGCCTCCCGGCTGTCCGCCGTAACCACCGGCTCCGCCATACTGCTCATTCGGATTCGTACGGTATGTATCCTCATGCATCGTACCACCGTAAGTATAAGCGTCCGCCTCATCATATTGCTCATACATTTCTTCCTCGTAAGCCCGACGTTCTGCATCCGCAAAGCCAGTCGCATACTCAGCGCTTTCTTTGTACTCCTGTGAGCCACCTGCCCGATAAGAAGCCCGAACCTCGGCTGCCACCCGCTCCGGACTGCCAAGCTCCTGCAAAATAGTCTCCACTCTGGCTTCTCCGGCTTCTGCAAAATAATCCTCATAATACCAGATGGTCCTCATACGTTCCTCATCCGGCAAATCAGTCAACAGGCTATCCAGCCTGTCTAAAAAATCATACTTTGTCATAATCTCCTCGATTCCACCCTGTTTCAAAGTTCTCTTTTGTTCTTATGCTTTTACTATACATCATTTTGCATTTCATAGTCAATCATTCTAATGGTTTTCTAAGAAAGGTCTAAGATTTCCTCATTTTTGAGTAAATAGGACTTTCGAGCGTGTCGTGTGGAATCTACGCTTGCATTTTACTTTCAAAAAATAAGGAAAGTCAAATAATATTGTATTGAAATTCTGCGGATTTCAAGATACAATAGGAAAAGCATTGAATTATAATTTGCCGCCCGGCGGCAGAATATGGAGGAATTTATGGCTGAGAAAAATCCTATTGTTACAATCACAATGGAAAATGGAGATGTGATGAAGGCAGAACTGTATCCGGAGATTGCGCCAAATACGGTTAATAACTTTATCTCTCTGATTAACAAGAAATTTTACGATGGTGTTATTTTCCATCGCGTTATTGAAGGCTTTATGCTGCAGGGCGGCGATCCGGAGGGCTCCGGTATGGGCGGTCCGGATTACTCCATCAAGGGTGAATTCGCACAGAACGGCTTTGCAAATGATTTGAAGCACACCAGAGGTGTTCTTTCCATGGCACGCTCTATGCATCCGGATTCTGCAGGAAGTCAGTTCTTCATCATGCATAAGCCGGCTCCGCACTTGGACGGTGCGTATGCTGCTTTTGGTAAAGTGATTGAGGGTGACGCTGTTATCGACAAGATTGCAGGCGTACCAACGGACTGGAACGACCGTCCAATGGAAACCCAGCGTATGGTTAGCGTTACCGTAGATACCTTCGGTGTAACCTATCCGGAACCTGAGACCCTGTAATCCCACGCATTTTCTCTAATCGTAAAAGGAAAACGGAGCAAGCTTCTTGCGTTTAAAAGCCTGCTCCGTTTTTACATTTCAAATATTCTTCACTATTTTTTACTTCTCAGCCTTCACTTCCGACTGAATTCTCTTGGCCGTAATGATACCCCAAATCGTCTTTGGACTCAGCTTCTGACCATTGTATAAGATTAAGCCCTCATACAGTCTGCCTGCCACAATGATTACCAGCAAGGAAAATACCAGCAATATTACAAGCGAGATTACTGCTTCCAAAATCGAGGTCGTACCGGTCAATACCTCTACCGGCACACTGAACGGGCTGGTAAACGGAACATAACGACAAATATCCATCACCTTTTCGCTTCCTGCCAAAGTTCCGAAATAGGTTGCAAAGAATGCAATAATAATCGGGAACTGGAAGATTCCCTGCGTCTGTGCGATATCCTCCGGCTTTGCCACAAAGCTGCCTGCCAGACCTGCCATCACACAATATACCAGGAAACCTACCACAAAAATAACCAGTGCCAGAATGATTGCTGCCGGCGAGAATGCCGACGCTCCCAAATTCTCATGGAAGAAATCAAGAATCGTTCCAATCACACTCTGATACTCCGGATACATCGAAGCAGCAATCGCATTACCCGCAAATAAACCTACAAAAATCGATGCGACCCAAATCATAAACTGCAAGATTCCCGCCGTTGCTACAGCCAATACCTTACCTGCAATCAGCGCATACGGCTTTACCGTAGTCAAAAGCATCTCTGCTAATTTAGAGGTCTTTTCTGCCGATACCTCACGTCCAATCTCCTGACCATAGAGGATGAGCATCATGTACAGCACCAGACCGAATACCATCGGTGCCAGCATCTTAATCAACATAATAGCGATATTCTGTTCCTCACCGATTTTCACATAATCTGCCATCGTCGGTGTCATAACACCAAGCAGCTGCTCCTCGGTCAAGCCCGCAATCACATACTTATTGGTCTCAAAGCAAGTTACCATAGCCTCAAGCAGACTCTCTGCCTCCGACTCCGAAATCGATGCATTCTTTGGCAGCACTGCCTCAAGCAAATAGCCTTCGCCTTTGGTCAGCTTTACAATCACGCACGGAACCTCTTCGAGTCCTGCATATGCTTCCAACGCAGCTTCCATACTATCTACATTCTGAAACTTGGTTTCGGAATACTCCGTCATTCCAAGCTGTGTAAACCACATTCCATAGTCCACCGGCAATCCGCTTTCATCCACCAGATATACCTGCTGAATTGCAGATTTCTCCACCTCTTCACTCTCCGGCTTTCCTGTTAATACGATAATCAGCGCAACCAGTGCAACCAGCAATATCGACATAATCGCCGTAACTGCGCGATATCCACCTTTTTTTACCGACTGACGGAAGGTAAACGAATATACGTCCGTCCAGCCGCTGAATCTACTTTTCTTCAAAACAATCCCGCCTTTCTGACTCTTCCGTCTACTTTTTGCTCATCTGAATTAACTGCTTGATACCAACCTTGTTGCCATTGTGTACAATCAATGCCTCATATACACGAGACACAAAAGCAAACAGTGCCAAAATCAATACAATCATGATTACAATCGACACGGCAATCATCCAAGCCTGTGCTTCTCCAATCAGAATAGCACCCGGAAGAACGAATGGCGAAGACAACGGGAATAACAATACAAAGGTCGTAAAAGCGTTAGAGCCGCCTGCAAGCAGCGTTGCAGCCGAACCGATACCCATATAGGCACCAATCATAACTGCTACGGTAAATAACATCATACCCTCGCCTGCTTCTTCCAATTTACTTACCGTTGCACCTGCCAAACCTGCCAATGTAGCATAGAACACCAGTCCCAATGCAATCATCAGAAGACAAAGCAGCACATTACCAACGGTCAAATTGTTCAAAAGATCTGCGGTCAGATACTGCTTTAATACACTTTCTCCACCGGACATATTGGTCGAAATGATATTCGATACCACCAGCATGATAAGCATACCGCCAATCTGCGCCAGCACTACGCAAAGCATTGCCAGCACCTTACCTACAATAATCGCCATCGGACGAATCGAGGTCAACAGATATTCTACTACCTTCGAGGACTTCTCGGTTACAATCGAGGTTGCAATCTGCGAGCCTGCCATCGTACAAATCATCATGATGATAAAAATCAATGCATACAGAATCCAGTATTCGCTATCTGAAATCGAATCATCAATCTCTACGATAACCTCACCGCTCAGTTCTACGCGGCTTACTGCGGTCGCTACCGTCGCTTCAATCAGCGCCTTCTGCTCCTCTGTCAGATTCAAGGCATTCTTTTTCTGTTCTTCAAACTCTGCGGTAAAGATTGCTCCGAAATTATTGATTTCACCAGACTTCACCTTACCGTTTCCCGAACGTTCAAACAACACACGATAAATGCCCGTCTCGTCATACTGCACCGAAACAATGATTTCTTCCGGACACTTCTCATCAATCTCTGCTACCAGTGTTTCATATGCTTCGGAACCATACTCTGCAAAATCCTTTTCCACCAGCTCTGCATTCCAGCCGGCATCCTTCAATGCCTGCTGCATTGCGGCTTCATCTACAATTCCAAGCCCGTCATATACATATGCCTTTGTAATGGTATATTTCGCTTCTTCCTTTACACTGCCGGTAATCAGATTCATCAACGGCATGGACACCAGCCCCAGTACAATCAGAATCACAAAGGATACGATAAAGGCGCGGCTTTTTAAGGTCTGTGTCAGCGTAAAGCTATAGACATCCTTCCAACCGGCTATCTTACTCCTCTTCATTTGCATTTCCCACCTTTTCTACGAAAATTTCATGCAGCGACGGCTCTCTTAACTCAAACTTGATTACCGTAATCTGATCCTGCATCAGTTTTGCCAAAAATTCCATTGCCTGTGCCTCATCACGCACCTTTAAGTGATACTCCTCCGGTGTACGGTTCGCAACCGTAAGACCAAACTGTGCAATGTACTTCTCGATATCCTGCTCACACTTTACGAACAGATTCACACGGCCATAGCTCTTCTTAATCTCGTTCAGATTTCCCTTTAATACTGCCTTACCGCGATTCAGAATCGTAATGTCCGAACAGAATTCCTCAATAACCGGCATCTGATGACTGGACATAATTAAGTACTTGTTCTTTGCAATCTCCTCACGGATGATGCCCTTGAACAAATCCGTATTTACCGGATCAAGACCACTGAGCGGCTCATCTAAAATCAAAAGCTCCGGGTCCGAAATCAGTGCAGCCATCAGCTGAATCTTCTGCTGATTACCCTTGGAAAGCTGGTCTGCACGATTTGCCTTTGCATTCTTTTTCTTCCCCTTTACTGCCGGTGGGAAGATATATTCCTCTACCTCTAAACGCTTCGCCCAATACTTGATGCGCTCCATTGCCTCTGCCTTGCCTACCTTTTTCAGCTTAGCAAAGTACAACAGCTGGTCAAGCAGGGAATACTTTGGATAAAGACCTCTCTCCTCTGCCAGATAGCCCACATTGGCGCTGACCGGGTCAAGCGGCTGTCCCTTCCATAATACCGAACCGGAATCTCCGGCTAACATACCCAAAATAATACGCAGCGATGTCGTCTTACCTGCTCCGTTTGTACCAAGCAGCGCATAAACTCCCGGCTCCTTCATCTCGAAGCTCAAGTTATCCACGACTACCTTATCGCCGTATTTCTTTACCAAATTACTTACACTAAGTGACATTTCCCTCTACCATCCTTTCGTTTTTTTCATCGAATCACTCCACTTTATTCTAGCACCTTTTCGCAGTATTGCAATGTGTTCGACTCATCCTTAATCAATTTCTAATTTTTTCTGTTTTTTTCGTACTCCTTCAAAGCTTCGCTCCTTTGACCGCTTATCCGTCGGATTCCTCCCAAAACAGTTCATCCAGTGTTTTTTCCAATGCCTTGCAGATTGCAATACAAAGGTTTATCGTAGGGTTATAATCTCCTTTCTCGATGGCACTAATGGTTTGTCTGGAAACACCCACCAATTCGGCCAACTCCTGCTGGGACAAATCCTTTCCTGCCCTCGCTGCCTTCAGCTTGAGATTTTTCACTCGTCCTCAGCCTCCTCTTCCTTCCATTTGTGCGCATCCAAACAATGCTTTACAAACAGCTGCAGTAATATCCAGATACTTAAGATGCCACAAATCAGATTGATGCTGCGGAATGTCAAAACTCCGTTCTCGATAAGCTTACCATCTTCAATGCTACCGATGCCAAGCCCAAAATTCCAAATACAGACAATCGCTATAACAATGCAGACTCTCTTATAATTCTCATTTAGGGAAATATATCCCTCCTTCCAGATACAGTAGGTAGCATATACTCCGGCTCCGATTGCAATTCCTATAAAACCGGCCGCCATGCCATCCGCCAGTCTCCTCTCCAGCACCAGCTCCAAAAATCCATAGAAAAAGCTGTAAAACATCATCGTAAAGAAAGCATACTTATATCCTATCCCCCGCACCTGCTGCTGACGTTCGTCATACTGCGGGCGGATACCGGTTCCCTTCTTCGTCATAAACAAAGCCACCACCAGAAGCAGGATAATACCAAGCACAATTCCCGTTATAATCCCTGCCAACATCTCAACATTCATATTCTGCCTCCATTCTTTACAATACATTCTAAGAGAAGAATACATAGAAAACGTTGTTTTGTCAAGTATATTTTACATTTTGTATTTCATTAGACGCAAAATGCATATTATAGCACTCTCGCACCCCGGGATTATTCCGTATATTTACTGTACATATCAATATATACACCAAATATACAGTCTTGTCAAGTACTTTTTCATAAAAAAAACAGGAAAGAAGCTCTCTCCTGTTTTTTTACTCTCTCAATATTTACTTACACTTCAAACAACAGCTCTGCATAGGTCGGTACCGGCCATACTGCCTTATCGACAATCTGCTCCAATGCATCAATCGGTGCACGAAGCTCTGCCATTGCCGGGAATACCTCCTTGCGGAAATAGACTGCCTGCTCCTGTCCCTGTGCCTTGGTTGCAGCCTCTGCGGTCTTTGTCTTCAGCACATTGAGTGCCTGCTCTGCCTTCGCCAGTAAATCCGAGGTCTTGACCAACAAATCGGACTGTACCGTCACATTTGCGGTAGGTACCGCACTCTTTACCGCTACAATCGAGTCCGCCAGCTGCTTTGTATACTGAATCACTGCCGGAATGTACTGTCTTGCTGCCATCTCAATCATCGTCTTAGCCTCGATGTTGATTGCCTTGGAGTAGCTCTCATAATAAATCTCCGTTCTGGATTCCAGCTCGGTTCTCGAATATACTCCATGCTTGCCAAACATAGCAATACTATCTTCGCTTGCCAGATATGGAATCGCATCCACCATCGACGGAAGATTCGGCAGGCCCCTTTCGGCTGCCTCCTCACGCCATTCTGCCGAATAGCCGTTGCCGTTGAATATAATTCTCTTGTGCTTCGTTACCGTCTTGGTAATCAGCTCGATTACTGCTTTATCAAAATCCTCTGCTTTTTCCAGTTCATCTGCCATCTCCGAAAGTGCTTCTGCTACAATCGTATTCAGCACGGTATTCACACCTGCAATCGACATCGACGAACCCGGCATACGGAACTCGAATTTGTTTCCGGTAAATGCAAACGGAGAGGTACGGTTACGATCGGTCGCATCCTTCTTTAATTCCGGAAGCGTATGTACACCGATATTCATCTTGCCGCCCTGCTTTGAGCTGGCTGCAGTACCCTTAGAAATCAGCTGCTCCAATACGTCATCCAGCTGCTCGCCCAAGAAAATCGAAATAATCGCAGGCGGTGCCTCATTCGCACCCAGACGATGGTCATTGCCCGGATTGGACGCGGACATACGCAGAAGCTCCGCATGCTCATCCACTGCCTTCATCATCGCTGCAAGGAAGAATAAGAACTGTGTATTCTCGTGTGGCTTCTTGCCTGCATCTAACAGATTCTTTCCGGTATTGGTTACCATCGACCAGTTATCATGCTTACCGGAACCATTGACACCTGCAAACGGCTTCTCATGCAGCAGACATTCCAAGCCGTGACGCTTTGCAATCTTCTTCATACATTCCATAATCAGCTGATTGTGATCCGTCGCAATGTTTGCCGTTGAGAAAATCGGTGCCAACTCATGCTGTGCCGGAGCTGCCTCGTTGTGCTGGGTTTTTGCCAGTACACCAAGCTTCCAGAGCTCATGATTCAGCTCCTTCATAAATGCTGCGATTCGCTCCTTAATCGTACCAAAATAATGGTCGTCTAACTCCTGACCCTTTGGCGGCATAGCACCAAACAGAGTACGACCGGTAAAAATCAAATCCTCTCTCTTCCAGTACTTTTCCTTATCCACAAGGAAATACTCCTGCTCTGCACCAACCGAACAGGATACACTGGTTACCTCCTGATTGCCAAACAATCTTAAGACACGCACTGCCTGCGTGCTCAACGCCTCCATCGAACGAAGCAGAGGTGTCTTCTTATCCAGCGCTTCACCGGTATAGGAACAAAACGCGGTCGGAATGCAAAGGGTTACCCCCGCAGCATCCTCCTTCAAAAATGCCGGAGAGGTACAATCCCACACCGTATAGCCTCTTGCCTCAAAGGTCGCACGAAGTCCGCCTGCCGGGAAGGAAGAAGCATCTGCCTCACCCTTGATTAACTCCTTGCCGGAGAACTCCATCAAAATCCGTCCCTCCGCTGCCGGAGTAATAAACGAATCGTGCTTTTCTGCTGTAATGCCGGTCATCGGCTGGAACCAATGCGTATAATGCGTCGCACCCTTTTCAATCGCCCAGTCCTTCATTGCATTCGCAACAACCTCAGCCACCTGTGGGTCCAACTCTTCTCCATTTTCAATCGTTTTCTTTAATGCTGCATAGGTCTTTTTCGGCAAACGTTCTGCCATGACACCTTCATTAAATACGTCAATACCGAAAATATCCGATAATCTCTCTGCCATCCTGTCAATCTCCTTACGATTTATTGCGCCTTCGTTGCTAATAAAATAACACTTTTTCTCTTATTTGAAAAGAGTTTTTTGCGTTTTTTCGCGCAACTTCTTTCGTCATATTCCGCATTAGTTCTGCTTGATATGCACATCCATCTGCGAATAAGGAATCGAAATATTGTTTGCATCAAATGCATCCTTGATTTCTTCTAACAGCTCGCCGCGTACCAGCCAGTAATTATCCTTCTTTACCCAGACACGGAAATTAATCTCAATCGCATCGCTGCCGAAATTACCTACCGCTACCGTAATATCCTTGTCCTGTAAAATCGTATCAATGTGCGTTCTCGCAATACTTTCAAGAATTCTCTTTACCTCACGGATATCGTCGTTATAGCCGATCGGAACCACCAAATCCACTCTGCGGTCTTCCTCTCTGGATACATTGATAATATTGCCATTGGAAAGCGTTCCGTTTGGAAGTACAATGGCACGATTATCTGTCGTAAGCAACTTGGTATAAAAGATATCAATCTTCTGTACCGTACCCTCACAGCCCTGTGCCACGATATAATCTCCTACCGAAAATGGCTTTAATACCAAAATCAGTACGCCACCGGCAAAATTCGACAAACTGCCCTGCAGCGCCAGACCTACCGTCAGACCGGCAGAACCGACAATCGCCATTACCGAGGTCGTCTCGATACCAACGATATTTGCCATCATCATAACCAGTACCAGATAGAGGATTACCTTTACCAGCGAACCGACAAAACCGGATACACCTTCCTCTACACCGGCATGCGCAAATGCCTTCTTAATCAGCTTCAATACCCATTTGATAATCTTTTTTCCTACCAAAAAGATTATCAGTGCGATTGCCAGTGACTTCAAAAAATTCAATGCTACCGGCCAGAATGCATCCCAAACCTTATCAAGCTTTGATACTTCCGCCGCAAAATTTGCTTCATTTGCCAACAAATTAAATCCGTTCATTCGTATTTTCTCCTTTTCGTTTTACTCTACTTTTATTCTGCTTTTGTTACTCCAGATACCACAAATCCTCTTTCTCGCCTTCTTCGTTCTCTGCCACTACGCTGCCCTCAGAAATATGGTCGCCGTCTGCCGCCACCGTATTCTCCGGCTTCGGCATATATTTCTTCAATACTCTTTCCATTGGGAATGAGCAAACCAGCGCACACAAGGACGGCAGCAACAACACTGCCGGCAGAATCAGATACAGACCGATTGCAGTCGCTACCACAATGACCAAAAGAATCAGGGTCGTCAACAGATGCCGGAACGCAATGTACATAGAGGTCTTTACCAGCTGCTTTGTCGTCATACTAAAACGCGAAAGCACCGGAAAGATTACCATTAAGATACCAATCAAAATCAGGGTAATCGAAAGCGAGCCGATTAAAATCACCGTTCCCATGGTCTCTTCTGCCTCTACCAGCTTATAAGCATACTGATAATCAAAGCTCAACAGCGTCACAATCATGCCAAGAATTGCACCCAAAAGCGCACCCTGCTTAAAATTCATCTTAAACGCATGGAAGAACTCACGAATTGCATAACCACGCTCTCTGCGGATTACCTTCACATTGACATAATAAATCGATGCCATCGCCGGTCCCGCCGGTATCATACATACGGCTGCAATGACCGCATATAACAAAAACTGTACCAGGCTTGTCATCTCGCTGGTTACCATCGTTATCGCAAAATACATCGGGATACAAAGCACCGTCCAAATAATACTGACTACAATCATATCCCATATCTTTGACATTGTCCGGAAAAATGCATTATCCGGATTAAAAAAACCGCCCATAACTTCTGTACTCCTTTATTCCTGTGGATAAGAGGAAATCAACACCATATCTCCCGCCAGCTCATAGGTACCGTACCCTGCCGGAAGAATAAAATGATCTCCCTTCTTTAATTCCGTACCATCCAGTACTCCGCTTCCTTCCACTACGCTGAAAATGCGGAACTTCTCCTTCAGCTCGAAGCTGCACGCACCGACAACCTCCAGCTTTTCCACACTGTAGTACTTACAGGAAACCAACTTCTCTACTGCGGCACCTGCCTTCTGCTCTACCGCACGGTCGGTTACCACATCCTGATGCGGACAACCGATGACATCAATGCTCTTTTCCAGATGCAGCTCACGCGGCTTTCCGTTCGATAAACGATCATAATCATACAATCGATATGTAATATCACTATTCTGCTGTGTCTCCAAAATCAGCGTGCCTGCCTTGATGGCATGTACCGTTCCCGGCTCAATTTGGAAGAAATCACCCTTCTTAATCGGAAGCACACGAATCAAATCATTCCAGCGTTTGTCCGCAATCATCTGCTTCAATTCTTCCTTGCTCTGTGCATGATGTCCGATGACAATCTTCGCATCCGGGTCACAATCGAGAATATACCAGCACTCCGTCTTGCCAAGCGAGCCATTCTCATGTACCTTTGCGTACTCATCGTCCGGATGCACCTGAATACTCAAATCTGCCTTCGCATCAATAATCTTAATCAGCAGCGGGAATACCTCTCCCTCTGCTCCTCCAAACAGCTCTCTATGCTCCTTCCACAGGGTGCTCAGATGCTCTCCGGCAAAGCTGCCGCCCTTAACCTTACAATCTCCGTTTGCGTGAGCACTCACCGCCCAGCATTCTCCGGTCTGTTCGCCCGGGATCTCATAATGAAAATCTTCACGCAGTCTGGTACCGCCCCAAATCATTTCCTTAAAGACCGGCTCCAGAAACAATGCCTCCTTCATAACCTAACTCCTCCATTTCTGCAATCCTAAAACCGAAAAGGGGAAGCACTGCTCTCCCCCTTTTCATTTTATTCTCATATACTATATCACAAGTTGTACGTTTTTTAAAGTAGTCAAAAAGATTTAACAATAATTTTATCTTTCCTGCATCTCCATAGCCGGCCGTTTATCCTCCGGTTTTACAGGTATGCCTGCAGATTTTTACGCAGGTTTTCTTCGGATGCAATGACCTTTTTCGTCATATCCTTTACATCCTTTTCTGCATTTTCATACTTATTCAGATACTGGTGCAGCGACTTGATTCCCATATCGCAGCCATCCGTAATCAGCCCGGCAATCGTCTGGTCACTCTCCTCTAACGCCAGCTTCGTACCGGTCTTCATGCTTGCCATCATCTTTGCCACCGGATGCGGCTCCTTATCATCCTCATGATACTTTAACAAAATCTCATGGGTCTCATCCCCCAGCTTTTCATGCTCCTGCTTCGCTTCTACAAGCACCTTGCGCAGATTGCTCTCCTTCACATGATCTAACACATCACTGAGCGAGGTCACGCCCATCTTAATTCCGGAATTACATTCCTTCAACAATGCAATCGTATCGTTTTCCATTGCTTCCTCCTTGCTTCGTCAAACAAAATATTTTCAGATTTCTTGTAACATTCTTCTATAGTTTGTTTCATTTTTACCTGAAATATGCTATACTATGAGCATGGATTTTTTTAACACTTTGATTCAGAAACGAGGTTTATATGAATACCATTTGGTCTACCTACATACAAAATATCGGAACCCTGTATGATTCCCGCTCTCTTCGTTTTTGCGACCTGTTCCGGGATGAATACAAAAAAATCTTCGCACTGGAGGATAAACACAAAATATTAGAAATCGGCTGCGGTCCCGGCGCACTCGCCGAATCCTTGGCACGCTGGTATCCGTCTTCCCAAATCTTCGGTTTGGATCGCGACAGCAATTTTATTCAGTTTGCCGCAAACCAGGCACCTCACATTCAGTTTTCCGAGGGCGATGCGACCAGTCTTCCATACGAAAGCGAAAGCTTTGACGTGACCATTTCCAATACGGTTGCCGAGCACATCGAGCCTTCTGCCTTTTACGGTGAACAATACCGGGTACTGCGCAAAAACGGTGTCTGCCTTGTCCTTTCTGCCAGAAAGGGCATTCAGCTCGCAGCTCCCTGCATTGCAGAGGAATCCGACTTTGAGCGGGACATCTGGCAGCGCACCGCACCACGCTTAAGCGAAAATATCAAAAAGCACGCGGTCTGCGCCTATCCGCAAAACGAGTCAGAGCTTCCGCTGCACATGGAGCAATACGGTTTCCGCAATGTCAAAACAGAGTACATTACCGTCAACCTGACTCCGGATAATCCTATTTATTCTCCGGAAATGGCATATGCGATGATTAATGCCAATCGTCAGGGCGATATCGACAGCGCCCAAAGCCTTAAGCATATCGCTGCCGATTTGGTCACTCCCGACGAGGTCGAAGAATTAATCCGCCGGATTCATGTCAAATACGATAAACGACTGGCTCTTTACGATGCCGGAATCCGACAGTGGGATACCAATCTGTCCGTTACAATGATTGTACGCGGAACAAAATAAAAAGGAATGAAAATTGTATGTCAGATTATACCGTTGAACTAAAAGAAAAAACCTTAACGCTCCATACCGAGGGGGATGTATTCTCTCCCACCGGACTGGATCGCGGCACCGCTGCAATGCTTTCGCTGGTTACCTTTTCCCCTGAGGATAAGGTGTTGGACCTCGGCTGCGGCTGCGGTATCGTAGGCATTCTGGCTGCCAGCCTCATCGGAGCCGACCGGGTAACCCTGTGTGATGTATCTAAGACTGCGCTTGCCTGCGCACGCCAAAACGCTGCTGCCAACGGTGTAGCAGACGGTCTAAGCATCTGCCACAGTGACGGTCTGACCGCCATTACCGATTGCGATTACACCATGATTTTATCCAATCCGCCGTACCATACCGACTTTTCGGTTGCCAAGGGCTTTATTGAGGATGGCTGGCGCCATCTGGCAATGGGCGGCAGACTGTATATGGTTACCAAACGAAAGGACTGGTACAAAAACAAGCTCATTTCCGTCTTTGGCGGTGTCCATATTGAAGAAATCGACGGCTATTATGTTTTCACTGCCGAAAAACGTCCCCGAAAGACCATCAAAAAAGCTCCGGCAGATTCCACTCCGCCGAAGCTTTCCAAGAAGCTTGCACGCAAACAGGCACGCCGGACGCGCGAGCAGTAGCTGTCACTTTGTGACCGCGCGTCCGTGCGAGCGTTTGCTTTGCAAACTCTTCGTTCTAATCTCTTTTATTCAAACTGCGACGCATACATCTGATAATAGAATCCTTTTTTCTCCATCAGCTCTGTATGACTGCCCTGTTCTACGATATCTCCCTGATTTACCACCAGTATCCGGTCTGCATGCTGTATCGTAGACAGACGATGCGCAATCACAAAGCAGGTTTTTCCCGCCATCAAACGACGCATTGCCTTCTGAATCTGAATTTCCGTCCGGGTATCTACATTGGAGGTCGCCTCATCCAGTATCAGCATATGCGCGTCCAAAAGCATTGCTCTGGCAATCGTCAGCAGCTGCTTTTGTCCCTTGGAGATATTTACTCCATCCTCAGTCAATATCGTCTGATAGCCCTCCGGCAAGCGCATAATGTAGGAATGTATCTTCGCGGCCTTGGCTACCGCGACGACCTCCTCCATTGTTGCCCCTTCTTTTCCGTACGCGATATTCTCAAAAATCGTCCCGCCGAACACCCAGGTATCCTGCAGCACCATCGCATATGCCTTTCGCAGACTCTTGCGGGTTACACTCCGGCTTTCTTTTCCATCCACGAAAATCTCGCCGCGCTCCACATCATAAAAGCGCATCAGTAAGTTAATCAGCGTTGTTTTACCGGCACCGGTCGGTCCGACAATCGCTATCAGACTTCCTCTCGGCGCTTTCAGAGACAGATTCTTGATAATCGTCTTTCCCGGCTCGTAGCCAAAGCTGATTCCCTTCATTTCTACATCGCCCTGCACACACGCAAGCTCCGTTGCCTCCGGCGCATCCGCCGGCTCGCCTTCCTCCTCTAACAGCCGGAATACGCGCTCTGCCGCCGCCAATGCGGACTGCAGCTCACTGACAATATTCGCCGCTTCGTTAATCGGCCCGGAAAACTTTCTCGAATACAGTACAAACGAAGAAATATTACCAAGCGACAGCTCTCCGAACAGATACAGCAGCGCACCAAATGCCGTTACCATCGCAAGCGAAAGATTGTTTATAAAATTTACTGTCGGGCCCACCAGACAGCTATAGTAGTCCGCGGTATAATAGGCATCTACCGCCTCCGTATTGATTTTGTCAAAGCGCTCAACGATAACCTCCTCGCGCGCATAAGCTCCGATGGTCTTCTGTCCGCTGACCATCTCCTCCACAAAGCCATTCATAGCGCCTAACTTTGCCGAACGGATCCGGTACAGAGGTCTTGTCTTTCCCGCCATATATTTCGTATAAAAAATCGACAGCGGTATGGTTACCAGCATAACCAGAATCAGCTTCGGCTCAATCGATACCATCATCACAAAGGAACCGACCACCGTTATCACACTGGCACAAATCTGCACCACATCGGTGGAAAGTGAGGTATTGATTACATCAATATCATATGACACACGACTAATAATATCTCCCGATAAATGCGTATCAAAGTATCCGACCGGCAGCGTCAGCAGCTTATGAAATACATCATCCCGCATCTGCTTCGCCATGCGTCTGCTGATATTCAGCATGACAACGGACAGCAAATACGAAAATACCGAGGACACAATATAAAAAACAATCATCAGACCCGCGTACTGAAATACGACTGGAAAATCCACCTTGCCTTTTCCTAGCGAGATGGCATCAATCGCTTTGCCGGACAGCTTCGGTCCGACCAGTGCCAGCAGATTTCCGGTTACCGTCAGCACCATTGCCAGAAACAGCTGCAGGCGATAACGGCAGAGATAATGCCAAAGCCCACGGACTGCCCGCCCGGTATCCTGCGGCTTATGACTTTCTTTTCTGCCCGCATTTTCCACGCTGAACTGCTTTGAATTCCCAATTCCCTTTGCCATAGCTACTTCGCTCCCATCTGCGTTTCATAAATTTCTCGATAGATTTCACAAGTTTCCAGCAATGCTTCGTGGCTGCCGTAGCCCACCATCTCGCCATCCTCTAACACCAAAATGTGATCCATGCTCATGACCGAGCTGACCCGCTGCGCAATCATCACAATCGTTGTATCTGCATAATTCTTACGGATTGCCTGCCGAATCGCCGCATCCGTCTTATAATCCAATGCCGAGGAGGAATCGTCCAAAATCAATATCTCCGGCTGCCCTGCCAAGGCTCTGGCAATCAGCAGACGCTGCTTCTGTCCACCGCTCAAGTTGCCGCCGCGAATCGCCGCCTCATGTGCAAAGCCGCCATCCTTTTCCATGATATAATCATAAGCACATGCATCCTTTGCCGCGCGCTGCATCTGCGCCTCGCTAATCTCCCTGCCAAAGCAGATATTTTCCTGTAACGTATCGTTGAATACCGTATCATTCTGAAATGCCACACCAAACTTTGCGCGCAGCTCCTGCACAGAATACGAGCGCACATCCCGGTCATCAATAATGACCGCACCGGACGTTACATCATAAAAACGCATCAGCAGCTGGACAATCGTCGATTTTCCGCTGCCGGTCGACCCCAAGATACCCAGACTCTCTCCCGGCGCAATCGCAAAATTCAGTTTTTTCAGGCATAGCTTCTCCGTATCACAGACATTCTCCGCACTGCTTGACAACGCCTCCCCAGCTTCTTTTGCCGCATTCGCGCGTCCTGCGTGATACCCGAAGGAAACATTTCGGAATGCCAGTCGAATGCCCGGCTGGTTCACAGGCTGCTCCCTATCCGCATCCCGTACCGCCTTGGTATCGGCACTTGCGTGCTCTCCTGCTGCCGGAAGCTCCTCCAACACCGGAAGCTCCTCTTTTGCCGCAAGCACCAGCTCAATACGATTTGCCGAGGCTGTTGCCTTCGAAATATCCACAAACACTCTGGTAATCGCCATCATCGCATTGAGAATCATTGTAAAATAGGATAAAAACGCAACAATCTTTCCCGGCATTGAGGCTCCCGAATTTACCCGGTATGCCCCCACAATCACGATTGCGGTCAGACCGAGATTTAAAATCAAATTCATCATCGGACTGGAAATCGCCATCGTACTGCCGGCCTTAAACTCGTTGCCCGCCAGTTCCTCGTTGCCTCTCTGAAAACGCTGATACTCATATT
Source organism: Lachnospiraceae bacterium (assembly GCA_017462755.1). Lineage (GTDB taxonomy): Bacteria > Bacillota > Clostridia > Lachnospirales > Lachnospiraceae > RGIG4057. Next base: position 18,045 of record JAFTQM010000099.1, read on the forward strand.
CGGTCTTTGAGAGTGCCTTGACCACACGGATACCGCTGATATTTTCCCGCATCACCCGTACCAGTCCATCCACCGATTGGGACACCTGTGTATACAGTGGGATACCGCGCTTAGACACCCGGTAAACCACCACTGCCAGTAACGGCAGCGTTGCCACCAATACAAACGTTAACACCGGCTCCAGCGTAAAGGTAATAATCACTCCACCCACCAGAATAATCGGGGCGCGCACTCCGATTCGCTGGATTCGTCCAATCATCGAATGCACATTGTAGCTGTCCGAGGTCAGCCGCGAAATCAACGACGGAATCCCAAACCCATCGGTCTGCGCACCGGACAGATACATAATTTTCTCAAACAAATCATGCCTTACCACCTCAATCGCATCTCGCGCCACCTTCGATGCCATACGGTTCGCCTTGACATTCAGGGTACGCGCCAGTACCGCCAGCACAATCATAACCAGTCCCCACCAAAGCACCAGAGAAATCTCTCCCATCGGCACCACCGTGTCCAGTATGTAAGCCAATACCCACGGCAATCCCAAATCCGCAAAGGTACCTAACACCTTTATGATAAAACCAATCAACATTCCGAAGCGGTGCGGCTTCAGATAACGAAATATCATCCCCATTGTATTCTCCATTCTGATAAAAAGGCGTTTGCTCTTTCCCACTTCTGTAAGCAGCTGTTTTCCTTCAACTTAAAACGAGGGAATGACTTTCACGTCATTCCCTGCGAAATCAATTTTTATTATATCGAAAATCCATGGGGTTTTCAATTCTTTTTTCCGCCGCCAACCTTACCTTGGCTGTCAACCAATCCGCTTACTCGATTGCATCATCCCGCCGTTGAAAATCCCTCAAACACCTCCCTTGCATCCTTTCCGCCATTTATCTTATTCTCAACCTGCCAGCCGGACACATAGTGTACCCAGCCTTCGCTGCCGTCCTCGGCGACCAGATACGTCCACTCGTAGCCATCCGTTTTGGTCAGCCACACCTTTTGCGGCGCGACCCGTACAAAATCGCTCTCCATGCTGCGCTCTGCAAAAAAGGATATCTCCTCACAAAGTGTCAGCGTAATCTCCTGCTCGATTTCGTATTCCTGTTCTACAATGACTAAACGATCCTGCTCATCAAGCTTCATCTGCGTTACCAGACTCATCTGCTCCAGCGGACGGATGAAATTTCTGCAAAGAATCGTTCCATCCTCTAGGAATATCGGGTTAATGATACTCGGCTCGGAGTAAGAAAAATTGACATAACCGATGTTATAAAGTTTTGTACCGTCACAATGAAATACTCCACAATCGCCACCGGAACCATCCGCCGGGAAAATCAGCTCCAGCATGCCGTCCTTAGAATCAATATCAATCAGCCACCAGTCAGCCTGATATTCTACTCCCATCGCCGAGTCCACGACATAAGGAGATATCTTTCCATTCACAAAGACACCCCACTTGCTGATGTGAAGCTGCTCCTGCACACCATCCCCATTCAAATCAATCAGATAGCCCTTGCCCGGCTCATTCCGAATGGTCATTGGATTGGTTACCTTCAATTCCTCATATACAATCGGCTCTGTTCGTGCCTGCTCATGCAGCTCTGCCGTCCGAATCCTCTCTAATCCCAAATAGTCCAACCACTCCACATTATGGCGAATGGTTAACAGCTTTCCTTCGGAATCATATGTCACATAGGTTCCCTGTGCCGGCTTTTCCGTCGTCAGATAACGATACCGTGCTGCCTCTGCAGCCTCTACTGCCTCCACGCATTTGGCAGGATACATCGGCGGCTCCGCTTCATAGCTCTCCGTCGTATGCGTACTTGCCAAAAACTTAAAATGCGTCTCGTCCTCATAGTAAATCGCCACATGCGGCGCAAATACATCCGGTATACCAACCGCCTCTACCAGATTTGTTTCTTCATCATACTGCATCGGGAAGAGTCCGGTATACCACTCCGCCGCATATTTCTCTGCTGCCTCAAGCGTATCCGCTGCACTGCTGGTTCGCAATACTCCATCCACATCATAGGAATAAACCATCTGCGCCTTTGGCTCCCCCAGTCCGGCAATGATTGTGGCATTTGCTTCTGCCCTTTCAATCCTTGCAAGCCACTCCTGCTTCCAGCTCTCCACCTTTTCTTCCGCATCATAGTAAATACCGCCCGCCAGTACCATATAATGTCCGGCATCGGTAAAGTAAATCACCGAGCCCGGCTCCATCCGATCCGGGATTACCTTCGTCGTATACATTCCGGTATCATCCTGCACCTGCACTGTCATATCCGCTACGATGGCTCTTGCAGCTGCCGCCGCTTCATCGGCTGCCTGCTGATTTGGTACAACAGCCTCATTCCCGGATACACTACTCTCACCCTGCTTATTCGTATCGTCAGACTCCTCTGTCTTCGGACTGAGTGAAAATCCGATACTCAAGCCCACGCAAAGCACCACCGAGCAAAGCAGCACCCAAAAACCCGGCTTCCGATAATTCAACACCCCTTTGATACGACTCTTTACTCCTACCTCACCGAACGCTAACGGTATCCCAATCACATACTTTGTCTTCGTCACATGCGGTGCAATACTGCTTTGCAACAATACCTGCGCATAGTTCTTCTTCTCCTGCTCTCCGAAAGTACGTACTACCCGCTCATCACACGCCAGCTCGATATCTCTGCCCAGCAGCACATATGCCACCCAGACAAACGGTGAAAACCAGTACACTGCTAACACCAGATAACCAATCAGCTTTGTGATATGGTCCTTTCTCGCAATATGCGCCCGCTCATGCGCAAGCACACAGCTGCGCTCCTGTCCCTTCAAGGAAAACGGCAGATAAATCCTTGCTCTTACTCCCATCAAAAACGGTGTATCAATCCGGTCACTCAGCCAGATATTCTCCTCTTCATGTACTGCATCCCGCAGTCTCATGCGCATCCGTACATAGGAAATCAACCCATAGCCCAGCAAAATGACTGTACCAAACACCCATATAACTGCCAGCACCGAAACTACATTTACTTTTCCTTCTTCCTGCTTTCCGTTTACTGTAACCGTACTTTTCTCCGCATCCGAACGGAGCATTTCTGATTGTCCAGCGGTCACTCCCCGATTGTCCGATGCCGCATCCTTCTGATTCGACGCTACGCCCTCGTTGCTTTCCGGGTATACAGTTTCGACCTTTCCATCATCCTTTGCACCTTCCGCACCGACTACCGCTCCTGTCGTTCCACTATTTTTTGCATCGGCTGCCGTTCCGATTCCCTCATTGTTTTCCGTTTTGCTTCCTGCATAGCTTTCCGTATCGGCTTCTTCTTTGTATTCGCCGGTCTTTGAAACATTCTCTCCGGCCTCTGTCGCAGTCAACTCCTCCATCCAGCTTGCCGCCTTCTGCGGAATCAGACTGAAATTACTCTCGATACTTATCGGAATCATCAAACGCAATCCGGCAAATATCCACAAAACACAAATAACCTGTCTTGGTATCCGTCGAAACAAACCACGCACCAGCAAAATCGCTCCAATCATAAATGCCGCCGGAATACTCCATTCAACGAATTGTAAAAAAATCTGCTCCAGCATCTCCCTTATTCTCCTTCCCATCCAAATCCATTCAGCCAACTGCTTTTGGTATTATGCTTCCTTATGTTCATCAATCATCTGATGCAGCATGGCAATCTCTGCTTCTCCCAGCTTCTTTCTTCTTGTAAATGCTGCGATAAACTGCGGCAGGGAACCACCAAAGGTACGCTCCACCAGCTCGTCAATCTCTGCTTCCTGCACATCCTCCTGTGCCACCAAAGAACGCACCATCGTATTCTCATTGACCACCGCGCCCCGCTCCGTCAATCTGCGAATCACCGTATAGGTCGTCGCCTTGCTCCAACCAAGTCCTTCCTTACACAACCGTACCAGCTCGGTACTATTGACCGGCTCATGCTCCCATAAAATCTGCATAAACCGATACTCACTTTCAAATATCTTCGGCGTTGCCATAAATACCTCCATTTCTATAGAACCAAAGGTTTAATCCGTTAAACTCTATGTGTAGTTTAACAGATTAAACCTTTCATGTCAAGACATTTTCTTAAAATTTTCTATGCCCTATGTACTGTAGCACTCCTTAAATTACACTTTCCAAATAAGCGCGATACATGATATCCAGTCTGCCTTCACTGACAATATAGCTCATTTCCTTTTTTAATCTGGCAGAGTTTTCAATAACCTCGACCAAATCCGGATTGTACCGTACACCCTTTCCTTCTACTAATTCCCCTAACACCTCCTCCAGTGTTTTGGCTTTTTTATAATTTCTTCCCAGATGGTCCGTCGCTGCATCAATACAATCACAAATTGTAATCAGGTCAATGACCATTCGATAAGGGGACTTCGTATTATCAAAGGAAACCGGATAACCACCTTCCCCATTGTAAAACTTATGATGCCCCAATACGACATCCCGGTATTTCATCAAATCCGAATCTTGTTCAATCATCTCCGCTCCGTACACCGGATGCTGTTTGATACCGTTAAATTCTCTATCCCAAAGACGTCTTCCCTGTGTATTCACAATATCGGTAATTCTCGTCTTGCCCACATCATGTAACAATGCACACTGCTTTACAAAGCTAACCAAATCATCCCTCTGTAAGCCGCCAATACCTTCAAACAGCTCCGGCCGCTTGCGCTTCGTTTCCTTGCACAGCGCCTCTGCCAAATGCGCTACCATTACCGAATGCAAATAGGTCGGCAGCTGTCTTCTTACCAGCAGCTGAAACAGACACTCTTCCTTCTCATCCTGTGACTCCATATATTTAATGACCTTAAAACACCATTCCGTCATAACGCCATTCACAAACGGAGCCGCATATTTTCTCATCTTGTCATACCAGGTTTCCTGCGTCAGTCTTCTCAAAATCCCCATCACTCTTCTGCTTTTTTCCTCATCGATACCAAGGCACAACCACCGCTCTATTGTCAGCGGCGCATTCATCACAAAATACAAATCCTCCTCCGTCATCTCCTGACCTTCCGGACAACGCTTTAATTTTTCAAGGTAAAAAGCAAGATAGACATCTACAATCTCTTCCAACGCCATATTTTGTTGCAGCATCTGCGCATGCAGATACGCTGCATATACTTCACTGTTAATCTCATAAATGTCCTGCTGTGTTGCCATTTCCTCCTGATAGCTTTTTTCCGCTACCTGACAAAATGCTTTTTTCGTTTCCTCGCTGCTATCCTCTATTACCTCTTCGATAATCAGCCATTCTTCCCTGATTCTCTTGACAATCCCTACAATCTCTTCATTCTCCCCATCCAGCGCCTGTACCTCATTGCTCTCCCAGAATTCTTTTGCCTCAACATAATGCCGGTAGGATTCATCCGGACCTATGGATTTATTCGCAAGTGCAGATACGATCAAATTGTAATATGTTCCCCATATTCTTCGCCTGCCATCCGCATCCAATTGGCTATAGTTTTCTTTGTAGCTTAAAATTTTATAAGTAAAGGACTCGTCCCGTTTCAAGCATCCTTCTCTGCGGTTCTGCACCTCGTTCAATTCATAATACGCTGCTCCGTAAAGAAACAACAGCTTGGAAACCTCATGTCGCTCCTCATAAAAAGCAATCAACTTCGATATCATGGGTAATAGCACCTGACAATCATCATAGCCGTCCCAATACATGCTGTGACATTCTTCATAAAGAAGTTTAGCATCCTTCTCGTTCAGCGGAAGCTCCAGCCATTGTTCCAGTGCGGTTATCAATTCTCCATTCTCATTGTACATTCTTTGATTTTCCAACGCTCTGTTTTGCAGACAGGCAAGCCACTCTTCCTTTTCCTGGTCCATCAGCAAAAGCTCATCCAACTCCCTTTGCCGGTCCATGTTCTCTTTATATTTCTTTAACACATCCTGAATACAAAAGTTTTCTGTCATAGAGTCACCTCACGCAAAATTATCTGTAACTTTATCATCATTATACTATATTTTCAATATCCAAGCAATAAAAAAGAGTTTCCCCACAAAATATCACGTTGCCGTCCAATTACAAAAGAGCTTCTGCGACACAACGAATTATGTCACAGAAGCTCTTTTATCCCACCTATTCTACTTTATCTGCTCAGTAAGCTCATTACTGAATTACTCTTGCCTTTAATACGCCTTCGATTGCATTCAGCTTTTCTACGGTAGATGCGTCTACCTTTGCACATACATCCAGTACGGTGTAAGCGTAGTTACCACGGCTCTTGTTGGTCATGTTCTCGATGTTAACGCCTACTGCTGCAAACGCACCGGTAAACTGGGTTAACATATTCGGAATATTCTTGTGGCAGATGCAGACACGCGCATCGGTCTGGCACTTTCCTGCATCCATTGCCGGATAGTTTACAGAATTTACAATATTACCGTTCTCAATAAACTCAACCACCTGCTTTACTGCCATAACTGCACAGTTATCCTCGGACTCCTCGGTCGATGCACCAAGATGAGGGAATGCAATAACATTGTTCATGTTTGCAATCTTCTTGGTTGGGAAGTCGGTTACATACTTCGCTACCTTACCGGACTCCAGTGCCTCTCCCATATCGTCCTCGTTTACCAACAGGTCACGGGAAAAGTTCAGGATTACAACACCGTCCTTCATCATGGACAGGGAAGCCTTGTTGAACATACCCTTCGTATCATCAAGAAGCGGTACATGTACGGTAATATAATCACACTCTGCAAAAATCTCAGAGTTGGACTTTACGATTTCTACGTTTCTGGACAGATTCAGCGCGTTTGCTACGGAAAGGAACGGATCGCAGCCCATTACTTCCATGCCAAGGTGAGTCGCTGCATTGGCAATCAGTACACCGATTGCACCAAGACCGATAACACCCAGCTTCTTGCCCTTTAACTCAGTACCTGCATACTTGGACTTTGCCTTCTCCATCGTCTTACCGATGTTCTCATCGTCCTTGTTGTCTGCTACCCACTGCATACCGCCGCGGATATCACGAGCAGCCAAAAGCATACCTGCCAGTACCATTTCCTTTACACCGTTTGCATTTGCACCCGGCGTATTGAATACTACGATACCCTGATCTGCGCACTTCTCAAGCGGAATATTGTTTACACCGGCACCTGCTCTTGCAATCGCAAGCAGCCCCTCCGGCAGCTCCAGCTCATGCATTGCAGCACTTCTTACCAGCACTGCCTCTGCTTCTGCCAAATTATCAGTTGTTCCAAAGGTATCCGGCAACAAATTCATGCCTACCTTTGCAATCGGATTTAAGCAATTTACCTTAATCATCGTTATGACCTCCTATTTATCAGCTCGTATTCCGAACTGCTTTCCGCAATCCATTTGCGTATCACAAATGAATTATAAGTTCTCAGCCTCGAACTTCTTCATGAACTCAACTAACTTCTCTACACCCTCGATTGGCATAGCGTTGTAGATGCTTGCACGCATACCGCCAACGCTTCTGTGACCCTTTAAGTTCTCGAAGCCTGCTGCCTTTGCTTCCTTTACAAACTTTGCATCCAGCTCCTCATTGCCGGTTACAAACGGTACATTCATCAGAGAACGGTCCTTCTTCTCTACCGTACCCTTAAACAGCTTGCTCTCATCTAAGAAATCATAGAGAATCTTTGCCTTCTTCTCGTTGTGCTCCTTCATTGCGGACAGACCGCCCATCTTCTTAATCCACTGGAATACCTTACCACATACATAGATACCGTATGCCGGCGGAGTATTGTATAAGGAATCATTGTCTGCATGAATCTTGTACTTCAACATGGTAGGAGTACCAGGCAGAGTATCCTCGGTAATCAAATCCTCACGAATGATTACGATTACAACACCTGCCGGTCCGATGTTCTTCTGCACACCACCGTAGATTACACCGTACTTGGTTACATCTACCGGCTCGGATAAGAAGCAGGAAGAAACGTCAGATACTAAGTTCTTGCCCTTGGTGTTTGGAAGCTCCCAGAACTTCGTACCGTAAATGGTGTTGTTCTCACAAATATATACATAATCTGCATCCTCAGGAATGTCCAAATCAGAACAATCCGGGATATAGGAGAAGGTCTTGTCTGCGGAAGATGCTACTGCTACCGCCTCACCATACATCTGAGCCTCCTGATATGCCTTCTTTGCCCACTGACCGGTTACTATGTAAGCAGCCTTCTTGTTCTTCATCAGATTCATCGGAATCATAGCGAACTGCTGGGAAGCACCACCCTGTAAGAACAATACCTTGTAGTTGTCCGGAATGTTCATCAGGTCTCTCAAATCCTTCTCTGCTGTCTGGATAATCTCCTCATATGCCTTGGAACGATGACTCATCTCCATTACAGACATACCGGTTCCACGGTAATCCATCATCTCATCTGCTACTTCTCTTAATACTTCCTCCGGTAATACTGCCGGACCTGCCGAAAAGTTATACACTCTTCCCATCGCTTTGTATCCTCCTTTTTCCTCTTAGAAATATATCTGCCATTCCATCTTATTGATGCAATATATTATTACGTTGGCACTTTAATACACCACATTATAAAACTAAACTTCCGTTACGTCAACAGGTATTTGCAAAAAAACTGCAGAAAACTGCAGTTTTTCAAAAATTTATTTGCCACAAAGATACTTTTCAATGTTCTCCATTGCCTTTTCTTCGTCCTCACCATTTGCAATTACCGTGATTTCACGACCTGCCGGCAGTGCAAGACTCATCATACCCATGATACTCTTTGCATTTACCTTCTTATCCTCGCACTCTACATAAATGCTGCTCTCATACTGGCTTGCCACCTGTACCAGCAGTGCGATTGGTCTGGCCTCCAAACCCTCCGGTAACTGAATTGCAATCTTCTTCGAAATCATACTTGTTCCTCCTTTTCTTCCCTTAACGCCTCTGCAATACTGCTTAGCTTTTTCAACCGATGATTTACTCCCGATTTACCGAGCGGCACCGATAACATCTCTCCCAGCTCCTTTAACGAAGCCTCCGGATACTGTATCCGCAGCACGGCAATCTCTTCCAATCCTTCTGTCAATGTGTGAAAACCCAGGGTATCTCTGATGTATATAATATCATCAATCTGCTTTGCGGCTGCATTCACGGTTTTGTTGATGTTCGCCGCTTCGCAGTTTACCTGCCTGTTAACCGAATTCCGCACTCCCTTGAGAATACGGACATTCTCTAACTCCATCAGGGAAGTATGTGCTTCCATGACGTTCAATACATCCACAATCTGTGAACCTTCTTTTACATATACCACATAGTATTTCTTTCGTATTACAATCTTTGCATCTACGTCAAAAAACTGAAGCATCTCTCTAAGCTGCTCTGCCTTGTCCTTTATCGGGAAAACAAATTCCAAATGATATCCCTTTTCCGGGTCTGACATCGAACCTGCCGCCAAAAATGCTCCGCGGATAAACGCCCGCTTACAGCAGGTATTCTGTGTCAGCAATCCGCTGACTAAAAGCCCGCCGTCAGCATCCTGTGAGAGCTTTAACGCCTGACAGACCTGCTCTGCAAAGCCCTGCTTCTCAGAAATCAACAGCTTTCCTGCTTCTGCAAAAATTTCAACGTTTTCTATATTAAATGCTTTTTCCAATAATGTAAAGCATTTTCTTGCAACAATTTCGTTTTCTGTCATAATCTCCAGTCCCGGCTGCCCCTTCGGACCGACCAGATTCCCGCAGGAATTTACGATTGCTGCAAGCTCTGCCAGCTGACAATGTCTGGCTTCTCCGGCTCTGCCGCTCAGTTCTTCCTTTACTTCTCTTGAAAATGACATGATTCCCTCCATGCCGCACCTCTAAAGCACCGACATTCAAACCATACAGAGTCTACCGCTCAATATCGCGATGCTCCACCTTTACACCATACTCGCTCTTCGACAGACGCTTTTCCAGCTCATAAGCTACGGTTACCGACCGATGGTGTCCGCCGGTACATCCGATGCTGACCACCAGCTGATTTTTTCCCTCTGCGATGTAGCCCGGAATCAAAAATAACAGCATCTCCTCCAGCTTATCCAGAAAATCCGGTGCCATCGGCGACTCCAGTACATAATTGCGGACTCTGGCATCCCTTCCGGTCAGCTTTTTTAGCTCCGGCACATAGTATGGATTCTTCAGGAAACGTACATCAAATACCAAATCCGAATCGGTCGGTATTCCATGCTTGAACCCAAACGACAATATCGTTATAAAGAAGTTGTGATAACTTCCGTTTTCTACAAATACATGATCAATCTGCGTTTTTAATTCCCTCACAAGCAGCTGACTGGTATCCAGAATATAATCTGCTCTGGACTTCAAAAATGCCAGACGCTTCCGCTCTTCCTCAATGCCCCGGTCTACCCGGTCGGTTCCGGACAACGGATGTGTCCTGCGCGTTTCCTTATAACGCTTTACCAGCACACTGGTACTGCATTCCAAAAAGAGAATCTCATAGGTATAGCCCTCTGCCCGCAGCTGATCCAGAACAGCACCTGCTTCCTCTAGGGATTGTCCGCTCCGGATATCGATTCCAAGCGCAATCTTACTGATATTCTGGCTTCCCTTTACCGTCAGTCCGGCAAAGGTCGGAATCAACGGAATCGGCAGATTATCGACGCAAAAATATCCCGCGTCCTCCAGCATCTTCAATACGGAGCTTTTGCCTGCTCCGGACATTCCTGTTACAATCACAAATCTCATCGGTATCCCCCGCTTCATTCCTCGCTGCTACGAAAAATCTCCCAGCAACCGAACCTCCAACTCCAGGTCTACAGAATAACGCTCTTTTACTGTCTTCTGTACATGCTTTACCACTGCCATAATGTCATCTGCACTGGCATTTTCTTCATTTATTACAAAGCCACAATGCTTCGCTGACACTGCCGCACCGCCGATGCGAAAGCCTGCCAGTCCTGCATCCATAATCAGCTTTCCTGCAAAATAACCCTCCGGGCGCTTAAAGGTACTGCCCGCACTCGGATATTCCAGCGGCTGCTTTTCGCGCCGCATCCTCATCAGTTCATCAATTTTCTGCAATGCAGCCTCCGTTTCACCCATTGGAAACGTAAATTCTGCTTCATATACATACCACGGCTTCTGCTGTAGCACACTATGACGATATCCAAGCTCCAGCTCATCCGCAGCTATCCGCTGACAGTTTCCTTCTTCATCCAGTACCGAAACCGCTACCAGATAATCCTTGATTTCACCGCCATAGGCACCTGCATTCATATATACTGCGCCGCCGACACTGCCCGGAATCCCTGCTGCAAACTCAAAGCCTGTTGCTCCGGCCTTTGCCGCATCTCTGGCAAAAACCATCAAAGGCACACCCGCTCCGGCTCGCGCGCATAATCTGTCATTCTCCTGCCAAAACTGCACCAAAGCCTTCTGACACGGAAATTTCAAAATCAGTCCGCGATAGCCTGCATCCGACACCAGCAGATTACTGCCGTATCCGATGATGCTGTACGGCATCTGCTCCTTACGACAGAGCTTTAACACCGCTGCTGCCTCCTGCGGATTTTCGGGCAACACAAAATAGTCTGCCGGTCCGCCAATACGAAAGGTTGTATGACAAGCCAGCAGCTCATTTTGCTTTATCTTTTCTTCACTTATAATTGTAACTAATTTACGGTAAAAGTCCTGATTCACGGCAATCCTCATTCCGATTTTTATGCGATTCTCCAAAACACTTACTTTTATTTTATAGCATGATTCTATGCAAATGGCTATCGTTTCAGAAGAAAATTTTCATTTTCGTGAAATCTGACGGCTTTTTTGTTCCTAATTTGTGAATTCTTCGTCATTTTTATTATAGCAAAAAAGCCGCCAGAGCTTACCAAGCCCTTGTTAGTTCGTGATTAATAATCTTGCACTTCCATAAATTCCGGCATCATTGCCAAGCTCTGCCAAACGGAATTCTTTGTTTTTCAGCGCAAACAAAATATTGTCATTGTAGTGTCTGCTGATGGCATCCAACAGAATCTGGCCTGCTTTGGACACACCGCCGCCGATTACAAATACCTGCGGGTCTACGGTTGCCGCCACATGGGACAACGCTGCTGCCAGATAGGAACCAAGCATATCCACCAGTTCCTCTGCTACCGTATCTCCTGCCTTGGCACAATCGAAAATATCCTTTGCGGTCAATTCTGCAAACTCACGCAGCTTTGTCGGAGTTTCCTCCTCCGCGAGACGCTTCTTTGCCATGCGCACAATACCGGTAGCCGATGCATACTGCTCCAAATGTCCGTGTCCGCCACAGCCGCAGAGTGCCGTTTCCTGCGGATTGACAATGATATGACCGATTTCACCGCCTGCACCATTGCTTCCGGCAATTACCTTGCCGTCCACAATCACACCGCCGCCGACACCGGTACCCAGCGTTACCATAATCACGTCCTGATAGCCTCTGCCGCCGCCCTTCCACATCTCACCAAGCGCCGCTACATTAGCATCGTTCGCTGCCGCTACCTTCAGACCGGTCAGTCCCTGCATTTCCTCGACTGCATTTACAATGCCCCAGCCAAGATTTGCACATTTCAATACCGTGCCGTCTGCCTTGACCGGTCCCGGAATACCAAGACCAATACCTACGACCTCCACCTTTGCAATCTGCTTTTCTGCAAGCTTTGCTTCAATCGTCTCAGCCACATCCGGCAATACGCCTGCTCCGGCATTTTCCCGTCTGGTCGGAATCTCCCACTTATCCAACAGCTCGCCTGCCACGGTAAACAATCCGCACTTTACGGTCGTACCGCCTATGTCAATACCAAAAATATATTTTTCCATGCTATGCTCTTCTCCGTTTCTGCGCACCGGTTCCTACGCTTCTTCGCTATTCTTCATCAAATTATTGGTTACTCGTCTGTAAAGCTCCTGTGCCGCATTGTAGCCCATCTTCTTCTGACGGTGATTTACTGCCGCAGACTCACAGATGATTGCCAGATTTCGACCCGGACGAATCGGAATATTGTGGCAAACTACCTTGTTGCCAAGGAACTCGGTATACTGCTCTTCCAAGCCCAAACGGTCGTATTCCCTATCCTTGTTCCACTCCTCCAGATTAATTACCAAATCGATGGACTGGGTATTCTTTACGCTCTGCACACCAAACAACGTCTTTACGTCCACAATGCCGATACCGCGCAGCTCAATCAAATGTCGTGTGATATCCGGTGCAGTACCAATCAACGTATCATCACTTACCTTCTTAATCTCTACCACATCATCCGTTACCAGACGGTGTCCGCGCTTTAACAGCTCCAGGGCAGCCTCACTCTTACCGATACCACTCTCGCCGGTAATCAGGATACCCTCACCGTATACATCGACCAATACACCATGAATCGAAATACGAGGTGCCAGCTCTACCTTCAGCCAACGGATTACCTCTGACATAAAGGAAGAGGTCGTTTTGTTGGTACGGAAAATCGGCACGCCCATCTCTACCGCAATCTGACGAATCTCCTCCGATACCTCAATGCCACGGCAGAATACAATACACGGCATTTTAAAGCTCATCAGCTTCCGCATGATACCGATGCCATGATCCTTTTCCATCTTCTGCATATATGCATATTCCACATTACCGATAATCTGAACACGTTCCGAATCAAAATAATCAAAAAAGCCGGTCAACTGCAGCGCAGGACGGTTTACATCCGGCTGTGACACCTTTATATGCGAAACATCAATCTCCGGCGTACAATTTTCCAACTGCATCTTTTCCACAATCTTTTCTAATTCAACCGTATACATAGTTTCTCTCCTTCGCTTTTATTTTTTCTTCTGACGAAAAATCTATCCTGTTTTTTGTCAGGTCACGTTCCTACTATATCATATCAATCTTATCATACCACATTTTAAAATTCTTGCAAAGAGAAATGTTGCATACAATAAAACAGGATTCCTCTACTTGCTTTTGATTTCCTTTCATGTTACTATAACTATCGACAAAATTGTTTTTTCGAAATCTTTAGAATAGATTATGGAGGTTTATTATGTGTGGAATCATCGGATTCACCGGCTATCTGAATGCTGCCGAGGTATTGCTTGAGGGACTTTCTGCCCTGGAATATCGAGGCTATGACAGTGCCGGAATTGCCTGCTTCACTCCGGATGGACAGGTAAAAACAATAAAGGCAGTCGGTAAGGTAGCTCAGTTAAAGGGAATTACCGACCCTCATTTTTCTGCCTCCTGTGGTATCGGCCATACCCGTTGGGCTACGCACGGCGGTGTATCTGAGGTCAACGCGCATCCGCATACCTGCGGACGTGTCACGCTGATTCACAATGGTATCATTGAGAATTATCTTACCATTCGCGAAGAGCTCGCCACCACAGGACGTACCCCGATTTCTCAGACCGATACCGAAATCGCAGCCATGCTGCTCGACTCTCTGTATGAGGGCGATGCCATTGCTGCCATTACGGCTGCCGTAAAGCGCTTAGAGGGCGCATATGCTTTCTGTATTTTGTTTGCAGACCAGCCGGATACGATTTACTGTATCCGTCAGGGCAGTCCGTTAGTCGCTTGTATGTCGGATTCCGGTGCTATTATCGCTTCCGATATGGTTGCCCTGCTCCGTTACTCGAAGGACTACTTTGTTCTTCCTGAGGGACAGATTGCTACGCTGACCCGTGACGCGATTACCGTCGTTGACTTGGACGGCAATACCGTTACCCCGGATTATCTGAGTGTTACCTGGGATGTGGCTTCTGCCCAGAAAAACGGCTACCGCCACTATATGGAAAAGGAAATCTATGAACAGCCGGATGCACTGACCCGAACCATTACTCCGCGTATTGTAAAATACTGCGAAGCAGATTCCTTATATACCCTCCCGGATTTTACTGCAGACGGCATCCCGGATACTGTTTTTGAAGGTGTGTCCCGCATTATTGTTACCGCTTGCGGTACGGCTATGCATGCCGGAATGATGGGTAAGGTACTTTTTGAACGCCTGCTGCGTATCCCTGTCACAGTTGATATCGCTTCGGAGTTCCGCTATCAGAATCCGATTCTGGATGCTTCAACTCTGGTCATTACGGTATCCCAGTCCGGCGAGACTGCGGACACTTTGGCAGCTCTCCGACTTGCAAAGGCTGCCGGTGCGAGAACCCTTTCCATCGTCAATGTAAAGGGCTCCTCGATTGCGCGCGAAAGTGACTATGTATTTTACACCCATGCCGGTCCGGAAATCGCCGTTGCCAGCACCAAGGCATATACTGCACAGCTTGCAGCCTTTTATCTGCTGGCATTCCGCTTTGCTTACGCCATCAAGCGCCTTAGCATTGCTAATTGCTCCCGCTCGACCGAGCAGCTGCTGTCTGTGATTCCATCCATTCGCAAGATGCTGGAGCAGAAAACACTGTTTGAAGAAATCAGTCGCCAGCTGGTAAAGGCTGAGGATTTGTTTTTCATTGGCCGCGGAATGGACTATGCGCTGTCCTGCGAGGGTTCGATTAAGCTGAAGGAAATTACCTATATTCACTCCGAGGCTTACGCTGCCGGTGAATTAAAGCACGGTACGCTCTCCCTCATTACCGAGGAGGTGCCGGTCATTGCTCTGGCAACCCAGTATGACGTTCTGCCAAAAATGATTTCAAATATCAAGGAGGTTCGCGCCCGCGGTGCCGAGATTATTCTGGTAACCATGCCGGATGCAGTCATTGAGGAATCCCTGTACGATTACCGCATTGACCTTCCTGCGATTCCGGATGATTATGCTCCGTTCGCTGCAATCATTGCCCTGCAGCTGATTGCTTACAACACCTCCTTCTTCCGTGGTCTGGACGTAGACCA
>JAFTQM010000009.1 GCA_017462755.1 Lachnospiraceae bacterium
CAATACCGCATCCGAAGCATGCTGCACCGGCATATCCAGATAATGACATACCTTCGGTTCTGTCTTGATTGCATGAATCAGTTCATCCGTAATTTCCTCCGGATAACAGTAAAGCAGACGTATCCATTCCAGCCCGTCAATCCGCCCCAACTCATGCAACAGCTTTGGCAGCGTTTTCTCACCGTACAAATCAACACCGTATACCGTCGTTTCCTTTGCCACCAAAATCAGCTCCTTACCGCCGCCCTCTGGTAAAAAGCGGGCCTCCGCCAGCAGGGCCTCCATCGGTACACTCCGAAAATCACCGCGCATTTTTGGAATCGCACAATAGGTACAGTGCTTATCACAGCCCTCCGCTATCTTCAGATAGGAATAATATCCTCCGGTCGTATTGACACGTTTCGTTTCCGGTAAGGAAAGATAATTGATATCGTGAAATACGTTCTTGCTCCGCTGCTCTAACACACTGTCAATGACTTCAAGAATGGCATCCTGACTCGTAGTTCCGAGCAGTGCATCCACCTCCGGAATTTCCTTTGTAATCTCCTCCTTATAGCGTTCTGCCAAACAGCCTGCTACAATCAGAGCCTTCAGTCTGCCTGCCTTCTTATACTCCGCAAGCTCCAGAATCGTATTGATACTCTCCTGCTTCGCATCGTGTATAAAGCAACAGGTATTGATTACGATAATATCCGCTTCCAGCTCATCGTTGGTCAGCGAATAACCGCGATCTCTAATCAATCCCAGCATTTTTTCCGTATCCACCAGATTCTTATCACATCCAAGGGAAACAAAACATACATTCATGTACTCAATCCTCGTTTCGTTATTCTCGCGCCTATATTATTTTCCTGTCATCTCAGCGCTCTTTAAACAATTTACCATCAGCATGGCAATCGTCATCGGTCCCACACCGCCCGGTACCGGCGTAATTGCAGACGCCTTTGGCTCCACACTATCGAAATCAACATCTCCGCACAGCTTATTGTCTGCATTACGATGAATACCGACATCGATCACTACGGCACCATCCTTTACATACTCTGCGGTAATAAACTTCGGCTTTCCGATTGCTGCCACCAGAATATCGGCACGCTTGGTTACCTCTTTCAAATCCTTGGTTTTGGAATGACAAACCGTAACCGTACCATTCTCCCGAATCAACAGTGCTGCCATCGGCTTTCCTACGATATTGCTACGGCCGATTACCACACATTCTTTTCCTGCAATTTCTACATCAGAACGCTTTAACAATTCAATAATGCCTGCCGGAGTACAGGACACAAAGCCGTCCGCACCGACACTTAAACGTCCTACATTCTGTACATGGAACCCGTCTACATCCTTATCCGGCGAAATTGCCTGAATTACCTTATCCTCACTAATCTGCTTCGGCAATGGCAGCTGCACCAAAATACCGTTCACATCCGCGCGGTTGTTCAACTCCTCTACCAGCTTAAGCAGCTCTGCCTCTGTCGTTTCCTCCGGAAGCTCATAGGACAGAGACTGAATTCCTACATACTCACAAGCCTTCTTCTTGTTGCCGACATACACGCTGGACGCCGGGTCATTTCCTACCTGAATTACGGCAAGTGAAACCTTCTTGCCCTCTGCTGCCAGCTTAGCAACAGCTTCCTTTACTTCTTCCTTAATTTCTGCAGAAATTTTCTTTCCGTCAATTAAAAATGCCATCTGTTCCTCCATCCCAGAGCCAATGCCCTGTTTCCTTTTTTATTTATTGTTTCTGTTTATCACTATTACATCAAATCCACTCTAAAACAACGGTGCCAGCAATCGCAAAAGTGCCTGCTTTAACATTCTGCCCGGCTTATGCTGCTGTTTTAATACCTCTGCGGTAATCGGAATGCTCTGTTCTATTGTCTTTAATGCATCCGCCTTAATCTGCTGTACCGAAGCCGTCCGGTACAAATATACACCGCATTCAAAATGCAGATACAGACTGCGGTAATCCAGATTAACCGTACCGACTGTCGCTGTGGTATCGTCGCTGACAAAGCATTTTGCATGAATAAAGCCCGGTTCAAATTCGTAAATCTTTACACCGCCCTGAATCAGCTGTCCATAATAGCTCTGGGTCAGCATAAATGCAAACTTTTTATCCGGAATATGCGGCGTAACAATGCGGACATCCACACCACGTTTTGCCGCCAGACACAATGCCGTTATGATTTCATTGTCAATAATCAGATAAGGTGTCGACATATATACATATCGCTTAGCCATATTAATAATATTCAGATATACGTTTTCACCGACATTTTCAAAATCCAGCGGACTGTCGCCATACGGCTGTACAAAGCCGTCGCCTGTCACCGGCTCTTTTTGGTATACCTGCGGACGGAACTTATCAAACTCCTGATCTGTCGGACAAAGCGCATTCCACGTCTGCAAAAACATCGTGGTCAGATTCCAGACCGCATCCCCCTTTAACATGATACCGGTATCCTTCCAATATCCAAAGCGCTCTTTTTCATTGATATATTCATCTGCCAAATTAATGCCTCCGGTAAATCCGGTATGACCGTCAATAACCAAAATCTTGCGGTGGTCACGATTGTTCATAACAACCGAAAAAAACGGAACAAATGGATTAAAGACCTCACATTTGATGCCGTAGCTGCGAAGCGTTTTATAATAATCAAACGGCAGCAGATGCAAACATCCCACGTCATCATACAGCAGACGCACATCCACACCGGCAGCAGCCTTTTCCTTCAAAATCTCCAGAATACTATTCCACATTCTTCCTTCATCGATAATGAAATATTCCATGAAAATAAAATGCTCTGCCTTTTTCAGTTCTTCAAGAATATACGGGAAGTTCTCCTCACCACTCGAAAAATAAACCGTCTCTGTATTCTGATACACCGGCGCATTGGCATATTTTGCAAGATACCTCGTCTGACCATACGCCTGCTCATCCTGCGCCTTCAAGCACTCCAATACCTCTTCCTTCTGCTTAATATGCGGTTTTATGGCGGCTTCGCTACGCTCTAACTTGTTTCTCAGCTTTTTAGACGGTCTGCGGGTTCCGAAGCATAGAAACATCAAGCCACCCAACAGCGGAAAAATCAAAATCGGTACAACCCATGCCAGCTTATACGCCGGATTCTCCCATCGGTTAATCACCACCAGCACTGCGGCGACACTAATCAAGGTAAAGGCTGCACTAATCCATACCGAGTACTTTGTTAACGAAAGCAGAAAATATACAAGCCATGCCAACTGCAATATAATCAAGGCTCCGACAATCAGAATCCGGTAAACCATCATCTTCTTGCTCTGTATCATTCCGCTCCCTCCTTCACTTCCTTCTAACACGTATATAAATACATTATACTAAAATATTATAAACGAAATCTTCTTTTCATTCAATAGGACGAATCATAAACTTTGTATAAAAACGCTGTAAATCCTTTTTAAAAGATTTACAGCGTTTCTTTCTTAACGATAATAATTAATCAAACAGCCCTTTAAGATGATCTCGCGCTCATCATCGGTCAGCTCGCCCAGACGCAGTGTAAACTCCTTTAATTCCTCGCCTACCACATACGCCTTAATCTCAGAATGCTTCTCTTCGATTGCCTTCTTGATATCCTTAATCAACAGGTAATCGCCATTCTCAAACGGAAGCTCCGCATCAAACAGGAACGGAAGCATACCCCAGTTAATCAGGTTCGAACGATAACGCTTTGTCGCATATTCCTTTGCGATATTAGCCAGACCGCCCAGTACCTTCTGGCAGCTTGCTGCCTGCTCTCTTGCCGAGCCGTCACCCGGCTTTACCGCATAGATTACACTACCGATTTCGGTCGTCATCGGATTTACCTCAAAGGTACGGTTGATGGTCTCGAACACCTTCTGAACCTCCGGAAGTGCTGCATATACAGCCTCCTTGTTTTCGCCGGCAGTTCTTGCCTTTTCACCCAACTGCACCTCTTTTGCTCTGCCGACATACTTCGGATCCTTTCTGGAGAGCGTAAACTCAGCCAGACCCAGCGGATTCGAACGGAAGGAAGAGGTCTCGCCCGAAGGAATCAACTCGTCCGTCGTCGTAACCGGATCATGGATTACCGATACTACCTTCAATACCAAATCATCCGTCAGCTCACTCATTGCCGGCCAATCCTTGATACCAGGACCGAACTTTACTTCAGCGTTCTTATCTGCCTTGCCTACACCGTCAAATACACGGTTGTCATAAATCGACTTATCAAAGAAATACTTCGGCTTCGTGAACTCCGCATCCACATGCTCTGCCGAGGTCAAATAGCCCTTGTTTGCTGCTGTTGCTGCAATCGAACGTGCATCCATCAGCGCTACCGATGCAATCTGTCCGTTCGTAATCTTCGAACCCTCGCGGTTCGGGAAGTTTCTCGTCGAATGACGGATACTCAAACCGTTGTTTGCCGGTACATCGCCTGCACCAAAGCATGGTCCGCAGAATGCAGTACGCACGGTCGCACCTGCCTGCATCAGCTTCGCTACGGTTCCGTTCTTTACTAACTCCATAAATACCGGCTGACTCGCAGGATATACACTTAACGAGAACTCGTCCGCACCAATGTTGCGTCCGTTTAAGATGTCTGCAGCATCACAGATATTTTCAAAGCCACCGCCTGCACAGCCTGCGATAACGCCCTGCTCTACATACAGCTTACCGTTGCGAATCTTGTCTCTCAGGCGATATTCCACCTTATTGTTATCAAGGCTTACCAGAGCCTTCTTCTCTACTTCTGCCAAGATATCATCCAGATTTGCATTCAGCTCATCAATGGTATAGGTATTGCTTGGATGGAACGGCATTGCAATCATTGGCTTAATCTTCGCCAAGTCAACATAAATCAAACCATCATAGTAGGTTACCGCACCCGGCTTTAACTCCTTGTAGTCCTCTGCTCTGCCGTGAAT
The DNA here is from genome assembly GCA_017462755.1 of Lachnospiraceae bacterium. GTDB lineage: Bacteria > Bacillota > Clostridia > Lachnospirales > Lachnospiraceae > RGIG4057. Next base: position 4,933 of record JAFTQM010000009.1, read on the forward strand.
CTCGTAGAACTCCTTCACTGCATCGTCAGTCTCCCAAATGGAGCTTAAGCAGGTCGTCTCCGTGGTCATAACATCGATACCGATACGATAGTCTACACTCAAATTCGCTACACCGTCACCGATGAATTCCATTACCTTATTATTTACATAGCCGTTTGCAAATACCTCACCGATAATCGCCAATGCGATATCCTGCGGTCCGACAAACGGAGCCGGCTTTCCGGTCAGATATACTGCTACTACCTTCGGCATATTGATGTCATAGGTCTTCTTTAACAGCTGCTTTACCAACTCCGGTCCACCCTCACCAACTGCCATCGTACCTAACGCACCATAACGGGTGTGGGAATCCGAACCAAGAATCATCTTGCCGCCGCCTGCTAACATTTCTCTTGCAAACTGATGAATAACTGCCTGATGCGGTGGTACATAAATACCGCCGTAACGCTTTGCACAGGAAAGACCAAACATATGGTCATCCTCGTTGATTGTACCGCCTACCGCACAAAGACTGTTATGACAGTTGGTCAATACATAAGGAACCGGAAACTCCTCCAGTCCGCTGGCTCTTGCTGTCTGGATAATACCTACAAAGGTAATATCATGCGAAGTCAGCTTGTCGAACTTAATCTTTAACTTGTCCATATTGCCGGACGTATTGTGTGCTGCAAGAATTCCGTATGCCATGGAGTTCTTTGCCGCCTCTGTTTTCTCCGGTGCTTCTCCGAGCTTTGCAGCCAGTGCTGCTGCACATTCTGCGTTTTCTTCAATAATCTCTCTTCCATTTAAGACATATGCGCCTTTTTCAAAAAGTTTCATGCCTTGCCCTTCCCTTCGTGTCTTCTATTCGTCCAGGAACAAATCCTGTGTTTCATCACAGTCCGTATTTCTTGTGGACTGGAATAATCCTGTACCTGCTTTAATGTCTACCGTAATATTTTCCGGGTTTTCTGCATCCTCCTTGAATACAAGCTTGATTCTTCCATCAAAGCTGTTCACAAAGTATCCGGAATACAAAAGTACTTTATCTCTTCCTTCAAACTTTATTTCCATCATCATGGATGCTCCCGTCAGGTAGCCACCGCCAACCGTTTCAAAACGGCCTGTTTCTTTCGCCCCTGCCGCTACTGAAAGCTCGGCAATATTTTCCGAACGAAAATAATCATCCTCATACTCATTTTCCAGATAGAGCACAATGGATTCAATGTCCGTCCCAGTCTCATTGATAATGGTATATCTTCTGGAGCCTGCAACCTCTGCCACCAGTATCACCACCACCAAAACTACTACCGCTATTATTGCTGCAATCAGCTTTCCGCGCAGATTCTCTGTCTTTACGGACGACTCTTTTGCTGTCGTTCTGCTCATTTCTTCCTCCATTCCCTGAACTTTTTTCCAAGCTCTGAAATTCACATTATTCTTATTTTAATCGTTCTACTTATATTTCGCAAGTATTTTTCTTATATTTTTCTTTGTTTTTTATTTTTCCACATTATGTCAGATTGTTTTTTCTGTTCTGCGTATAATTTTTTACCAAAAGGTACATTCTTATGGTATCACAGGAAATCTCCTGAAACTCCTAAGGAATCTGCAGAAAGGCTTGGTACAATTATGGCAGTATATAAAGTTGAAATCTGTGGTGTAAATACCTCGAAGCTGCCGCTCATCAGCAACGAAGATAAGGATGCACTTTTCCAAAGAATCAAAAGCGGAGACCGCGCTGCCAGAGCGCTCTACATTGAGGGCAATCTCAGACTGGTTTTGAGTATCATTCAGCGATTTTCCGCAAGCAACGAAAATGTAGATGATTTATTCCAGATTGGCTGCATCGGACTCATGAAAGCCATCGACAATTTCGATACGACACAGGGGGTAAAATTCTCAACCTATGCGGTTCCCATGATCATCGGAGAAATCCGCCGCTACCTTCGTGACAATAACTCCATCCGCGTTTCCCGTTCCTTACGCGATAACGCCTATAAAATCATTTATTCCAAGGAGGCATTTATCCGCGACCAAAACCGAGAACCCACCATAGAAGAATTGGCAGCCGCTTCCGGACTGACCCGCGAAGAAATTGTTACCGCAATGGATGCGATACAGACTCCGGTTTCCCTCTATGACCCTGTTTATTCCGAGGGCGGCGATACCTTGTATATCATGGATCAGGTCAGCGACAAAAAGAACCGGGAAGAAAACTGGGTAGAAGAAATTTCTCTGAAAGAAGCAATGAAACGACTGCCGGAGCGTGAGAATACGATTATCCGCCTGCGCTTCTTCCAAGGGAAAACCCAAATGGAGGTCGCAGAGGAAATCCATATTTCTCAGGCTCAGGTCAGCCGTCTCGAAAAAAATGCTTTGAAAAATATGCGCAACTATCTCAGCGCAAAATAACCGGCACCACGCTCATCTACAAGCCCAGATGCGCGCGAATTTCCGGACTATCTACCGTTACACGGTCTCTGCCATGCTTTTTGGAATAGTACATTGCCCAGTCAGCGTGCTCCAGCAGACCATAACGGTTGTCACAGCACTGCGGATATGCGGTCACACCGACACTGACATTGACCTTCACATAAACACCCTCATACTCCAGCTTCATATGACGGATTGCCTCTCGCATCTCTTCTACAATGGCACAGCACTCCTCCACCGTCCGGTCCTGAAATGCCAGTACAAATTCTTCGCCGCCGTAGCGTGCCGCAAAGCCATGATACTTCTTCGACATCTGATTTGCAATCCCTGCCACCGTCTTGATGACCAAATCACCAAACAAATGACCATAGCTGTCATTGATATTCTTAAAATGGTCAATATCAAACAAAGCAACCGAAAGAGATTTCTTCTCCTGCTCTGCCTGCTCCGAAAACTTATCCATCATCAGATTCAGGTGACGACGATTGTAAATTCCCGTCAAACCGTCACGGATTGCCATCTGTTCGATATGAGTATACAATCTCGCGTTATCCAGCGAAATCATAAATTGCGCCATTACCGTACTGAAAAACACTCGGTTCTCCGCAAAAAAATCAAAACGCGAATGACACGCTAACAGCGCACCCTCGATTTTGTTTTCTTTTACCAATGGTAAAAACAAAACACTTCCAACATCGCTATCCTGCAAAAAGCTATACTTTCCGGCTCTTACATGATTATCAATATACACATCCTCTGCATTCAGAAAGCCATCCAGCGCACCCTCGCAAAGCTGCGTCTGCATACTCTCCTCTGCTTCCTCAGTACTGTTGGATGCAATCACACAAATCGGCTCGTCCTTCTCTAAGGTTTCTTTATACAACAAAATCGTACAATTGGACAACTCCAGATTTTCCTTTAATATCTTGGTCATTACCTCTAAAAGCTGACCCACATCCATCACCGAAGCCGTCTGCCGCAATATCTCATTTTGCAGAATCATCTCGGTATTCGCACTATTAATCCGGTTGTATGCCGCCTCCAGCTTAATTCTCTGCACACCAATTTCTTCGTTTACCTTTTTCAGCTTTTCCTGATGTGCCTTTAATGCTTCGTTGATTTCTTTGGTATTATCCGCCATTCTCCGCTGCTCGAACAGCTTCTGTTCCACCTGATTGATATCGATAATTGCTACATTGCCCAAGGTTACTACCATCAGCACAACTGCAAACAGTACACAGACCTTGCCGAACGCCTCCTGCGAATCCGAATAAACCACCAAAAGACTGACAATCATCGCAATAACGGAAGGCGTAACGCTCAATGCAAGCACCATCACTCTGGTAAACATATCACTGTAATCACAAGAAAACAGCATCTGAAAATACAGCAGCGAAAGTGCCAGCGCAAAGAACGCCACTGGAAATGCCCCTGTTACAATAACATAACAAATCGAATATATAACCAGTTCCACTACTCTCAATACGACCCATTGCTTCCTGCGATGCTCAAAGAATGGGCTACACAAAAACAAATCAAACAGAAAAAACAATGCCGTTCCTATCGCTCCTGCCATTCCGAATTGGCTTGTTTTTGACACCATACCCAAAATACTGTCCAGCAGCATAAAAAAGCTAAGCGAGACATTTACCTTTGATGACCTAGACTGTAGTCTGGTTAATTGATGTTCCCCCATGGTATTTCATCCTTTTCTCCATTTTATTATATAGTTGAAATATCCTGCTTTTATTTTTCCCAATATAAATCCACTTGATTTCCGGCCGTAAGCATCGTCGTAAAGTCCGCATCCTGACCATTGACACGAATCACTACCCTGCTTCCGTGTGCCGTCGAAACATCAAACGCATATACATCCAGAATATCCACTACCCGGTAACTAGCCTTACCCTTTAAGGTTACCGGCGTCCCATTGACCATAATCACGATTGGCATAACCACCGGTGCTTCTGCAGGCTTTGGTGCCTCCGGCACCGCTTCTTTATCAGAAAACTCCTCCGGTACTTCCTCTTCCTCCGGCTCACTGGTCACAGCTGCTTCCCCATACGGATACTCTACCGTAAATTTTTCGTAAACCCGGGTATCCGGCTCTGCCATGGCGTGATTTACCCTAATTCCTTCTTTATACGGCAAATCCATAAAATGAACCAGCTGCTCTAACGTATAATAATCCAGCTGCTCTAACTCGTCGCCCTCCTGAATTTCATAAAACTCCGAAACCAGCTCATTTCCCACTCGAAGGAACTTCGGGCAGACAACGTTTTTGCCGTTTACAATAAACTCGATCGTCCGATGATACTCCGGCAATGCCCCTACCGTAAGCATCGCAGGCAGTCCCGTCGTCGATTCAATAATCTCAATTACATCATTCGCCTCAATCGGCGTATTGATTCCTGCCGACTTTCCGTTCAGCTTAATGACTGCAGCTTCGCCCGCCTCACCGCGTACCATCCGCTTGGTACCGTTTAATGTATAGGTCAACGGTGTACCACGCTTCGGGAACAGGCTCTCGTTCGGAAAACCGATGGTCAAGGCTGCATCCACAACACTCAGACGGCTGTTATCGTACAACTTAATCCGTTCTCCGTTTACCTGAACAAAAATAAAGCTGTTCTTCTGCTCATAATAATTCAGACAGATACCAATCGGCGTAACCAAAAGCGGATCCTTCTTGATATCCTGCAGGAAGGTCACTGCAGAAAGCACCTCTGCTCCGCGCAATGCCACACGCTCCTCCGACAGCTTCAGATGCTCTGCCAAAAGCTTGGTAAAGGTCGGCAGCTTTCCGCCACCGCCTACTACAAAGACAGCACTTACGGACTTACCTCCGTTTAATTCAATAATCCTCTCCGCAATCCTTCCGGTAATCTCCTCTACCGTCGACCTTGTTTCCTCCAGTAAATCTGCCGGAGTCGTCTTTGACGACAAGCCCATAATATCCTTATATGCAATCGTCTTTTTCTTACCGGAAGCATCTAACTTCATCTTCTCAGCCGTTTTAAAATCAACCAGATGCTTCTGCACGATAACATCCGTAATCGCATCACCGGCCGCCGGTATCATGCCATATGCGGTAATCGTACCCTCTTTGGTAATACAGATATCCGAGGTACCTGCTCCAACATCCACCAATGCAATGTTCAAGAGACGAAACTTCTCCGGAATCGCTACATTAATTGCGGCAATCGGCTCCAAGGTCAGATTGTCAACCTCTAAGCCTGCCTTTTCTACCGCCGAATACAGACCGTCAATAACCTCCTCCGGCAGGAACGTCGCCAATACCTCTGCCGAAATCTTCTGTCCGCGATGTCCCTCCAGATTCATCATCATCGAATCATTCAGATAATAATGTACTACCGTATAACCGACACAGTAGAAATTGATATTCTCATCCTTCGTCTCCTGACGGATAATCTCGTATGCCTTTTCTATTCCGAGCATTTCCAAGGAATGAATCGTTTCCTTCGAAATCAGCTCCTCACTAAAGTTTTCATCTCCGTAATTTTCATCCACGCGCACCGTAACCGTCTTTAATACACGACCCGCTGCTGCGATACATACGCGCGAAAGCTTTCTGTCTATCTGCTTTTCCAGTTCACGGCGCACCTGTGCAATCGTATCCGCAACCTTTTGAATGTCATGAATCTGTCCATCCATCATTGCGCGTGTTTCATGGAATCTGACACATTGTGCTGCCACCACAAAGCTGTCCGCCGTCTGCTTATATCCCACAGTTCCCACAATACTTCTGGTTCCGATATCCAAACCAAAAACAAGATTTTCCGGTAATGTTCTGTTATCCATATCGTCCCTCCAACCCAAGCAAAGCCATTCTTTGCTCATTCTCTAAAATTCTATCACAAAATCTTTTTTATTTCTACTGGCTTTGCTGAATTTCGAAAGAAATTTCTCTTATTTTAGTAATTCCAAAAAACATTTGTACAATTCCTGCTCTGTCCGTCCATCCGAATTGTCGATTACCGCCGTTGCCACACTGCGATACGCCTCCTCCGACTGCTGTCTGGCAAACAAATCCGCAATTTTTTCCTCCGAATAACCACGACTCTGCTTTAAGCGCTCTCTCCGCTCTGCCTCCGGTGCATAGACATACCACACCTGATCACAGAACGCATCGTAATGCCCTTCAATCAGCAGTGCAGTCTCAATCACTACCGCATCATAACGGGCGGCCGCACGCTCCTGCGTTACAATCTCTAACACCCGCTCTGTTACTGCCGGATGCGTCAGCGCATTCAGCTGCTGTAGCTTTTGCGGGTCTGCAAATACGACTGCTGCCAACCCCGCACGGTCTATCGTCCCATCCTCCGCCAGTATTCCGGTACCAAACGCCTCAACCACCTGCGAATACACGGTTCCGCCCGGCTCCATCTGATGTCTGGAAATGTCGTCCGTAGACACCTCCAGACAATGAAAATATTTTTTCAAAACCGAAAGCACCGTTGACTTTCCGCTGCCAACGCCCCCGGTCAATCCAATAATCTGTGTCATCTATTCTATTCCTCCGGTCCAAAGCATTCTAAGGAACTTCTGCAGCCTTCCGTTTAATGCGCCTCAAACCAGCTGCCACCCTGCTCTGCCGATACCTCAAGCGGCACCCTAAGCTCTGCTGCCTTCCGCATTTCCTCTTCTAACAGCATTCGCACACGTTCTGCCTCCGACTCCTTCGCTTCAATCAGAAGCTCATCATGAATCTGCAGCAGTAATCGGGATTCAAAGCCTTCCTCTATCAGTCTGCGATTGACCCGCAGCATGGCAAGCTTGATAATATCCGCAGCGGTTCCCTGAATCGGCGCATTCATTGCCACACGCTCCTCCGCGCTGCGCTTCAAATAATTTGTACTATTAATATCCGGCAACGGACGCAATCTGCCAAGCATCGTTCTGGATACCTGCATCTCCTTGCCGTCTGTCACCAGCTTTTCCATAAATTTTTTCACGCCCGGATACGTCACAAAATAATCCTTAATATATTCCTCCGCCTCCGTCCGTGAAATCCGTAAGCCCTGTCCCAAGCCAAAGGAACTGATTCCATACACGATACCGAAATTAACTGCCTTGGCACGGCTGCGCTGCTCACTGGTCACATCTTCAAACGGAGTATGAAATACCTGTGATGCCGTAATCCGGTGAATATCCTTCTCTTGATTGTAAGCGTCAATCAGCCGTTCGTCCCCGGACATATGCGCCAGTACTCTAAGCTCAATCTGGGAGTAATCCGCGTCAATAAACACAAAGCCCTCCTGCGGCACAAATACCTTTCGAAGCTCCCTTCCAAGCTCCATCCGAATCGGAATATTCTGCAGATTCGGGTCCGTGCTGCTGATTCTTCCGGTCGCTGTTACCGTCTGATGGAACCTGCCATGAATTCTGCCATCCTCCTGTATAAATGCAGTCAGACCATCCGCATAGGTGGATTTCAGCTTTGTCAGCTGACGATACTCCAAAATCATCGGCACAATCTGATGCGCCTCTGCCAGATTTTCCAGCACATCTGCCGCCGTCGAAAAGCCACTCTTGGTTTTCTTACCGCCCGGAAGCGAAAGCTTTTCAAACAAAATCACGCCTAACTGCTTCGGCGAATTGATATTAAAGCTTTCCCCTGCCTGCTCGTGAATACTTCGCTCCAGCTCCTGAATCCGTTCTGCCAGACGCACGCTGAATTTCTCCAATTCCTCCTTCTGTACCCGGATACCGCGCACCTGCATATCATACAGCGTAAAGAGAAGCGGCATTTCCAGATTCCAGTACAGCTCTGCCATCTGCTCTGCTTCTACGCGCTCGGTCAGATACTCTGCCAGCAGATATGCCGTCCAACAAGACTCTACCAGCCACTGCTCCGGCTTCTCCGGCTCAAAAAGCATTAACTCCTGTATGGACAGTTTTCCAAACAGCTCCTTCTTCTCCGCAAACTCCTTCTTCCAATATGCAGCCGCCAATGCCGGATGCTCATAGGAACTTGCCAACGGATTCAGCAGATACGCTGCGATTGCCACGTCCACCAGCTGATGCTTTTCGCACACGGAATACATCCACTCCGGCAAAAGCCCCGCAAGCTGCTCCTTGCAATGCGTTGTTACCAGACGCATTCCCTGCTCTACTGCAGTCGCAAGAACCTGCTGCACCCGTTCTCTCTCCGGCTGCCATACGATTCTGCACACACCGTCTGCACCGCAAAATGCTGCAGCCCAAAGCACGTCAGCCTCCATCAACAGGGAAAATGCCAGCTTCGCCCCCTGCTGATACATCGTATCCGGCAAGTCATCCTTTGTTACCACCGGCTCTTTATATTCCGGTACCGGAAGCTCTTTTTTAACCTCTTCCGACACTTCTTTGGTCTCCTGTTCTTTAAGAAGCTCCGCTACAAACGGACTATCCTCCATCGTTCCGTCAAACGGATTGGCTTCCACCGGCACAAACTCCTCCGACACCGGCTCCTCAAGCTTTAACGACTTAAACTCTAATCGTGCAAATTCCTCCGCTGCTGCCTGCCGGTCAATGCAAACCTCCAAATCCTGCAAGCAAACCGTAAGCGGAATATCCTTTTTAATCGTTGCCAGCAGCGTACTTAAACGCGCCGCCTTTTCTCCTACCAGCTCTGTTTCGCTCTCTTTTAATAATGCTCCCATCGGAGAACGCTTGATTCCAAGCGCATTCTTCCAATATTCTGCCAGCTTCTTTCTGCCGGCCTCATCCGTTTCGCGCAGAACACGGTACAATTCATCTACCGACTGATATTCATGAATCAAGGCAACCGCAGTCATCTCTCCAATTCCAGGCACACCCTTAATATTGTCCGACGCATCTCCCTGCAGACCTTTCAACGAATTGACCGATGTCGGCAGAATACCAAATTCCTTTTCCACCAATTCCGGCGTAAACGGAAAGGTTCGATCCGGCACATTATAATCCTTCTGCCGCATACCGTATTTTTCGTACAGCTCCTCCGTCTTTTTCGCCGTCGAATGAATCATCCAAAGCTCCGTCCGCTCAGACACCAGCTGCAGATAGTCATGATCCTTGGTCATAATCCGCACCGGCACCTGCGATTCAAACAAAGCCGTCAGCGTACCCGAAAAATCATCCGCCTCAAAATGCTCATCCATAAACTGCGGAATGTTCATTTTTCGCAGCACCTCCTGACAGAGAATAAACTGCTCCTTTAACGGCGGCATCGTCTCGCCACGATTTCCCTTATAATCCGGATACAGCTCCCTGCGGAAGGTATCCCGGCTGATATCCCAGGTCACTGCCAGATATTTCGGTCTCTGCTCCTTTAATATTTTTAACAACACCCGTAGAAAACCATATACCGCATTCGTATAGATTCCCTGCGAGGTCTGCATAATTTTAGGAAAGTAAACCGCTTTTTCCTCCATCGTCTTTGCAAAAATGATTTCACGCGGTAAATTTCCAAAAAACTGTGTTGTCAATAAACTGGAACCATCAATAATTAATAAATAATCCGTCATTCTGTGTTTCCTCATCAAACTTTCTATTTCCTGCTATTCCTCTGTCGACAGCCAAATCGTTATTCTGCGCGGTACCGACTCCGGCGCCCCATCCACAGACATTGCTTCCGTTGTCTTTCGCACCGGCATCAGCACTCCGGTAAGCTCTTCTCCCGCCGCCATAAACCTTGCTAGCGGCTGCTCCACCAATTCATATTCCAAATTCCCTCCCGGCTTTAGCGTATGCAGCATCGGAATATCCTTTGCATACACACTCTGTCGCAGCATCATACAGTTCTGCTGCGCACCGGACAGTTCTGATACCATCAACACATTCGGCTTCTTCCGGTTACTATCCGCCTGAATCCCCAGACTCATCCATACCGCCAACAATGCAAAAAAAGCAGTCAAACGAAATCTGCGCAGTCTGGAGGTCCGGATTGCCTGCTGATGCTCCTTTTCCACCTGCAAAAGCAAGCGCTCCACCGCCGCTTCATAGTCGCGATAAACCGTCTGGTCTCCAAACTTTCCGATGGTATCATACACCACAAAATAAAATTCCAGCTCTGAGCGGCATTGACTACAACCGCGTATATGCCGAACCAGCTCCCACTTTTGGTCTAATGTCAGATTATTTTCCAAAAATGAAGTAATCAGCATCTGTACCTCACTACACTGCATAAGACCACCTCCTGTCGTCCTAAAAACACAAAAAGCTCCAAACCATACATTTTCCGTCTGGTTTGAAGCTTATGAGATGCCGCAGGCGAGACTCGAACTCGCACGAAGTTGCCCCCGGCAGATTTTGAGTCTGCTGCGTCTGCCATTCCGCCACTGCGGCAAATTCGTCAAGCTTACGCTCAACGAAACTTATTTTAACACATACGTTTTGAAAATGCAAGCGTTTTTTTATATTTTTTGTACAAATGACAAAATTTCTTTTGAAATCTTTGGATTTAATACAACTTTCGTTCCATTGTAAACGGGTCCTGCGCATATTGCAACGCCTTTTCCGAGTCAATCTTCTTTTTCTGGTACATTTCATAAATCGCATCATCCATCGTCTGCATACCCATCTTGGCATTCGCCTGCATCACTGCCTCAATCTGATGCGTTTTTCCTTCTTTGATTAAATTCTTTATCGTCAGTGTAGTGTGCATGACCTCAAACACCGCCGCTCTGCCGCTTCCATCCATCATCGGAATCAGCTGCTGCGAAACCACCGTTCGCAATGCTGCCGCTAACTGCACACGAATCTGTTGCTGCTGATGTGGCGGAAATACATCAATAAGACGCTCTATCGTATTGGCAGCACCAATTGTATGCTGGGTCGAAAAGACCAAATGACCGTTTTCTGCCGCCATCAGCGCCAGCGAAATGGTCTCCATATCCCGCAGCTCTCCGACAAAAATCACATCCGGATCCTCACGCAATGCTGCCCGCAATGCTCCCGCATAGCTTTCCGAATCCAGTCCGATTTCACGCTGATTTACTACCGAGCGCTTATGATTGTGCAAAAACTCGATTGGATCCTCCAACGTAATAATATGGGAATCATAATTCTCATTGATGATATTCAATAGCGATGCCAGCGTCGTCGATTTTCCGCTGCCCGCCGGTCCGGTTACCATAACCAGTCCTCTCTTTTTCTGGGTCAGATTGATTACCGATGGCGGAAGTCCCAAATCCTCTGCATTCGGAAGATTGGTACCTACAATACGCATTGCCAGTGCATAAGAGCCGCGCTGCTTAAAGATATTGGTACGATACCGTCCCATACCCGGAATCGAATAAGCGAAATCGACTTCGCCCTTCTTTTCCAGCACTTTTCGGGTCGCATCCGTTAACATCGGCTCAATAATTGCCGTAACATCGGTTGGTGTAATATTCGTATAGCCCGAATCCACCAGTCTTCCGTTGATTCGCAGCTTCGGCGGAATACCAACCGTAACGTGCAAATCCGATGCCTTACGCTCCTTCGCCGCAATCAGTAATTCTTCTATCGTAATCATATTTCAAACGTCTCCATATTAAAACATTTTTCCAAAATCTTCACCAAGCAAATCATCAAAAACCTCTATCTGCATCGGCTTTCCGTAATAATAGCCCTGTACCAAATCACAGTCTGCCTGCGCCAAAAAGCTTGCCTGCTCCTGCGTTTCCACGCCCTCGCATAACACCTTGATATCCATTTGCTTTGCCATTTTAATGATATTGCTGATAATCACGGATTCTTTTTTGTCGAGCGTACCGCTTGCCAAAAAATCCTTGTCCAGCTTTAATACGTCAAAATCCAGCTCCTTTAACAGATTCAAGGAGGAGTAGCCCGAGCCAAAATCATCCATCGACACCAAAAAACCGGCCTCCCTCAGTCTGCGTATTGCTACTCTGGTCTTTTCCAAATGGTCAATAAATACACTTTCCGTAATCTCAAACTCCAAATAATTGTGCGGCACCGCATAGCTGTCTACCAGTCGAATCACGCGCTCCACAAAATCATCTGTTTCAAAATGCATCCGGGATACATTTACCGAAATCGGTACAATGCTCTGTCCCTTCTTGATTCGCTCTCTTAAATAACGACAGACCTCGGTATAAACCATAAAATCCAGCCGGGTAATAAAACCATTCTTTTCAAATACCGGAATAAATTCATCCGGAAGCCATTTCTTTCCGTTACTCTGCTTCCAACGCACCAATGCTTCCGCACCAATCACCGTATTGGAATCCAGATTAATCTTTGGCTGCAGTTCAAAATAAAACTCACCCAAGAACAACGCTGCCTCTGCTTGCGAGGTAATCTCGATTTCCTTCTTCTGCTGCGCCTCCATGCTCTCATCATATACCAAACAGGTCGCACCGAAATTCTTCTTTAACCGCTTTCGTGCAATATTGGCACAATCCACATAATTCAATATACTGATACTGTTATCCTTTATAAATGCAATACCCGAAGCCACACTTACCTTCGCGTCCGGATAAATCTTTAGAAGTGCTTCCGCAAATCTCCGGTTCTGCTGCTCCAACATTGCCACCAGCATCTGTTCGGTGGTAAAATTCGTAATCTTAACCAATGAAATAAAATAATCCGAAAACAAACGGGTCGCAACCAGCTGCAACGGACTGGCAGAAAGCAACACCTGCTCAAACTTTCGTAATATATCATCCCCTGCCAGATAGCCATAATATTCATTTACATACTTAAAATTATTAATATCTGAGTAGACAATCGCATATACTGCATCAGTTTCATCATTCCGATAAGTTCCTTCCGCAACCTGCAAAAAGCTTTCGTACTTCATCAGACCGGTTACCATATCGTAATTCTTTACCCGTTGCAGCTCCATACGATCCGTTTCGTAATTCCGTACCGGCAGCAGATATAAATTTACCAGCTGGCGTGCCATCGCAAAGCTCATCTTCTCTTCCTCTGAGAATATATGCCCTGCTTCTTTATATTTAAACAGCAGCGCTGCCGCTTTTTCTCCCTGATGCTCCAGCAAAGCAATGCAAAAAGCACCTCCGGTACTCCGATTGACACTGCTCAATATCTTATCATTTCCGGCTGCTTCCCCGCTCTCGTAATACATCATATCTTCCTTCAGGAATTTCAAGCTCTGCTGCCATTCCTCCTGCGTAAAATTCAGGACATGATTCCGCTTAACCGGACATCCCTGACCACAATACTCATATGTAATTGTAAAGCTTGTCATTCTCTTTTGCTTTTCTACAAGCGCAATATGGTACAAACCAAAATGTTCCCCCACCATCTGCAACAGCTGTTTGATGACACTGCCTACCTCTTTGCGCTCTGCCATCTTTGACAAGACAAACTCTGTTACCTTTAAAACAAATTCCCCTTCCACACGCTTCTCCATTCCGAATGTTTTACATTCACAAAAACTGTGAAAATTATACCACAATTCCTCTGCATAAGCAAGGTTCTAACAGCAATTTAACCAAATCAGTATAAATTACACAAAATTTATGACACTTCTTTCCGCGATTTTCTAAAGATTTTATTAAGAAAAATTATTTTGTTGAAGTTGCGCCTGTAATGTCGTATAATTATGAATTATGGCGTTTTATACATATATATAAGAAAGCATTCATGCATCGAGCAAAAGCTCGCTCGGCAAGGGAACGCTTTAATCCGCGTTTTCCTATAAATACTTCAGAATGGGAGAATATAATTTATGGCAAAGAATTACACCTTAGGCATTGATATCGGCTCTACCACCGTAAAAATTGCAATTCTGGACGGAAACCGGAAGATGCTGTTTTCGGATTATGAGCGTCATTATGCCAATATCCAGTCTACGCTCGCTACTTTGATTACCAAAGCAGTAACCGAATTAAAGCAGGATCTTTCCGTTCATCCGGTTATCACCGGCTCCGGCGGTCTGTCCTTATCTAAAAATATCGGTGTTCCGTTCGTTCAGGAGGTTGTAGCCGTTGCTACCTCGTTGAAGGATTATGCTCCGCATACCGACGTAGCCATTGAGCTTGGCGGCGAGGATGCAAAGATTATTTACTTTACCGGTGGTATCGACCAGCGTATGAATGGTATCTGTGCCGGCGGTACCGGTTCCTTTATCGACCAGATGGCAACTCTGTTAAAGACGGACGCTTCCGGTTTGAATGAATATGCAAAATCCTATCAGGCGATTTATCCGATTGCGGCTCGCTGCGGCGTATTCGCCAAGTCCGATATCCAGCCATTGATTAACGAAGGTGCTACCAAGCCGGATCTGGCCGCTTCGATTTTTCAGGCCGTTGTAAATCAGACCATCAGCGGTCTTGCCTGTGGTAAGCCAATCCGTGGAAATGTTGCATTCCTTGGCGGTCCGCTTCACTTCCTTCCGGAATTGAAGAATGCATTCATTCGCACCTTAAATCTGTCCGGCAATCAGATTATTGCTCCGGAGCACTCCCATTTATTCGCTGCCATCGGTTCTGCGATGAATGCCGACGAAAACGTCAGCGTTTCTTTAACCGAACTGGCAGAGCGTTTAAATCAGGGCGTTGCTATGGCAATGGAGGTCAATCGTATGGAGCCTCTGTTTGCCAGCGAAGACAAATATGAGGAGTTCAAATCCCGTCATGCAAAGCATACCGTGCGCAAGTGCGACTTATCCACCTACCGCGGCAAGTGCTTCCTCGGAATTGATGCCGGCTCCACCACCACGAAAGCTGCTTTAGTTGCAGAGGACGGAGCATTGCTCTATTCCTTCTATTCAAATAACAACGGAAGTCCGCTAAAGACCACCATCAAGGCAATCAAGGAGATTTATTCCCTGCTGCCGGAGGGTGTAGAAATCGTGCGTTCCTGCTCCACCGGTTATGGTGAAGCCTTGATTAAGGCTGCCCTTTTGTTGGACGAGGGTGAGGTAGAGACTGTAGCTCACTACTATGCTGCTGCATTCTTTGAGCCGGCGGTTGACTGTATCTTAGACATCGGCGGTCAGGACATGAAGTGCATCAAGATTAAAAACGGCACGGTCGATTCCGTACAGTTAAATGAGGCATGCTCCTCCGGTTGCGGTTCCTTTATCGAAACCTTTGCAAAGTCCTTAAACTACGAGGTCGCAGACTTCGCAAAAATTGCATTGTTTGCCCAGAATCCAATCGATCTCGGCTCCCGTTGTACCGTATTTATGAATTCCAAGGTAAAGCAGGCACAGAAGGAGGGCGCTACCGTTGCAGATATTTCTGCCGGTCTGGCATACTCCGTTATCAAGAACGCATTATATAAGGTTATTAAGATTGCTGACCCGAAGGATCTCGGTACCAATATCGTAGTACAGGGTGGTACCTTCTACAACGATGCCGTTCTCAGAAGCTGCGAGGCGATTCTCGGTCGGGAAGCAGTTCGTCCGGATATCGCAGGTATCATGGGTGCATTCGGTGCTGCACTTATCGCCAGAGAGCATTACACCGGCGAGGCTACTACCATGCTTTCTATTGAGCAGATTAACGAACTTCGTTTCGAATCCACAATGGCGCGCTGCAAGGGCTGTACCAACAGCTGTCTCTTAACCATTAACAAATTTTCCGGCGGTCGTCAGTTCGTTTCCGGTAACCGCTGTGAGCGTGGTATCGGCAAGCAGAAGAACAAGGACAATCTGCCGAACCTGTTTGAGTACAAGCTGCACCGCTATTTCGACTATGAGCCTTTGGCAGAAAACATTGCCACCCGTGGTACGGTCGGTATCCCTCGTGTACTGAATATGTACGAGAACTACCCGTTCTGGTATACCTTCTTTACCAAGCTTGGCTACCGTGTAGTCGTTTCTCCGCTTTCCACAAGAAAGATTTACGAGATGGGTATCGAGTCGATTCCTAGTGAGTCTGAATGCTATCCTGCAAAGCTCGCCCACGGACATATCATGTGGCTGCTGGCTCAGGGTGTAAAATATATCTTCTATCCTTGTATTCCATACGAGCGTTTGGAAGTACCGGGTGCAGGAAATCACTACAACTGTCCGATTGTTACCTCCTATGGCGAAAATATCAAGAACAACGTAGAGGAGCTGCGCGACCCATCCATTACCTATCAGAATCCGTTCCTTTCCCTTGAGAGCGAGGAAATCGTAACCGAGCGTCTGGTACAATTTTTTAAAGAAGAAAACAAGATTCCGGAGGCTGAAATCCGTGCCGCCTCTGCTGCCGCATGGGCAGAGATGTCTGCTGCACGTTCCGATATCCAAAAGAAAGGCGAAGAAACCCTCGAATACCTTTCCAATACCGGCAGACGCGGTATTGTATTAGCCGGCCGTCCATATCATATCGACCCGGAAATCAACCACGGTATTCCGGAAATGATTAATTCCTACGGTGCTGCCGTATTGACGGAGGATTCCATCAGCCATTTAGGCAAGGTAGACCGTCCGATGATTGTCATTGACCAGTGGATGTACCACTCCCGTCTGTATGCCGCTGCTTCCTTCGTCCGTACCAGAGACGATTTGGAGCTGATTCAGTTAAACTCCTTCGGCTGCGGTCTCGATGCCGTAACGACCGATGGGGTTGCCGATATTTTAAATGCATCAAATAAGATTTATACCGTATTAAAGATTGACGAGGTAAACAGCTTAGGTGCTGCCCGTATCCGTATCCGTTCCCTGCTCTCCGCAGTGAACGACCGTGCAAGAAAGGGTGTCAAACCGCACGTTACCTCCTCGGCTCATCACCGCGTGGTTTTCACGAAGGAAATGAAGAAGGAATACACGATTCTTGCACCACAGATGTCGCCGATTCACTTCCAGTTCTTAGAACCTGCATTGCGCTCCGAGGGCCTCAAGGTAGTCGTATTACCGAACGATAACCGCCGCGCCGTTGACGTAGGTCTAAAGTATGTAAACAACGATGCCTGCTATCCATCCCTGATGGTAGTCGGTCAGTTAATGGATGCCCTGCTCTCCGGCGAATACGATTTGAACCGTACCGCAGTCGCAATCACTCAGACCGGTGGCGGCTGTCGTGCTACCAACTACATTGGTTTCATCCGTCGTGCCTTAAAGAAAGCCGGCATGGAACAGGTTCCGGTTATCTCCATCAGCAGTGCCGGATTGGAGAAAAATCCGGGTATGAAATATACCCCAAGTGTTATCAGCAAGGTATTGCAGTCGTTAATTTACGGTGATGTATTTATGCGTGTCCTTTATGCAACCCGTCCATACGAGGTAACACCTGGTTCCGCAAATGCATTGCATGACAAATGGGCTGAAGCTTGTAAGAAATCCATCGTAAATGGCAAGTGGAAGGAATTTAAGAAAAACATCCGCGGTATCGTCCACGACTTTGACACTCTCCCACTCATCGAGGGACTGGTAAAGCCAAAGGTTGGTGTTGTAGGTGAGATTCTCGTTAAATTCTTACCTGCCGCAAACAACTATCTTGTAGACCTGCTCGAAGCCGAGGGTGCCGAGGCAGTCGTGCCGGATATGTTAGACTTCTTTATGTACGGCTCTTACGATGCTACCTACAAGGCACAATATCTTGGTAAGAGCAAGATGGAAGCAAAGATTAACCGTATGGCAATCAGCTTCTTAGAGTACTGTCGTAAAGAGGCGCGTCTGGCACTCCGTGAAAGCAAGCGTTTCCATGAGATGCCAACCATTTACGAATTGGCTGATTACGCTGCTCCTATCGTTTCCATCGGTAACCAGACCGGTGAAGGCTGGTTCTTAACCGGCGAGATGGTCGAGTTAATCAAGAGCGGTGCCCAGAATATCGTATGTACGCAGCCATTTGCCTGCCTGCCGAACCATATCGTAGGTAAGGGTGTTATCAAGGAGCTGCGCCGCCGCTATCCGGAATCCAACATTGTAGCCGTTGACTACGACCCGGGTGCCAGTGAGGTAAATCAGCTGAACCGTATCAAGCTGATGCTTTCGACCGCCAATAAGAACTTGAAGTAAGATAAGGCATATGCAAAGCTCATAAATAGCTTTGAAAAGCCCTTGCAAAATGAATCAAAACATTAACAGGCACGCTTGCGCTACCTCAGCCTCGTAACGGTACATAAGACGCTAAACTACAGCGTCTAAGTACCGACGGGCTTCGAGTACCTGTTTATGTTTTGTTCATTTGCCGGGCTTTAGCATAGATTTCTTAAAAGTTTCGCATATGCTCTTTCAGAGTCGTATACTATAAAGCTTGTAGTATACGACTCTTTTTAATATCCGTTTCTCTTTTTTATAAATTATAATTTTCCAAAAAACCTTCCAACCTTTTTTCAATTTCCGTGTCTATATGATTGAAAGCTTTCAACGAGGTGAGAATATATGAACAGACAAGATACTGAGAAGATTATAGCAGAATATCTAAAGCCTATTTTCGGTTTTTCCCTGAAGCGCTGCAAAAGTATTCAGGATGCCGAGGATTTGTCGCAGGAAATCGTGCTAAAGGCATTCCGCACACTCCTGCTTAAGGACGATATTACGGATGTGCATAAATTCATTTGGACCATTGCGCACAATGCACTGAGTAATTATTATCGTGATACCGCGAAGGGTATTATCGGCATATCGATAGACGAAGTAGCCGAATCGCTTGCGGACCCAAATTCTGAAATCAACACGGATGACACCGGCGAATCCATTCGACAGCTGCAACAGGAAATTGCTTATCTGTCCAAGCTGCAGCGAAAAATTGTCATTGCATACTATTTCGAAAATCGCAAGCAGGCAGATATTTCCTCCGAGCTTAGTATTCCTCTCGGCACAGTCAAATGGCATTTATTCGAAGCCAAAAAAGAATTGAAACGAGGTATGAATATTATGAGAAAAACAAGTGAATTAAAATTTCATCCAATTAAGTTCCACTCTTACGGAATCAACGGTTCTGCCGGTACCAAAACACCGGATACCTTTTTCCGTTCGCCGTTGCCCCAGAACATTTGCTACTGCATCCGCAATACCGCAAAGACAATCAATGAAATTGCAGACGACTTAGGAGTTTCCCCGGTGTATATCGAGAGCGAAGTTGAATTTCTCGAAGAATACGGCTTTTTGCAGGCTCAAAAGGATAAATACATCGCCAACTTTATCATCGGCGAACCGACCGCAGAACTACTTACTCTCCAGAACGATATGTATCGACAGGCTGCCGAGCTGTTTGCCAACGATTTGTATGATGAGCTTACCGGCAGCGGAATCCTCGATGACCCGGACATCCTTTGCGGACAGACAGATGTTTCGGCTCCTCTGTCCGATACTACCCAAGCCGACCATAATTTTATTTTGTGGTCACTGATTCCTTATATTGCAGCTTGGTCCGGTGAACACCTGCGAGATGAACGCATTTCCTTTGAAGAGGTCGCTACCATCCGCCCCGACGGCGGACATAATATTGTTAACGCTGCCGTAATTCCTGACCATATGACTTTACCGGAGGATTATGTTTACATGAAAAATTGGAGCGGTCCTATGTGGAATGGAAACGGCAGACATATCCTGTGGCAGATTGATACCGAATGGTCCGACCGCGCCACGCTGGCAAACAGAAATGTTATGAAGGAGCATGAGCAGGTAATGTCACTCTACCATGCCGAACCAAACGGCGGAATCTCAACGTTAGAATATGCATGGCTGGCAGAGCGCGGATACATCAAAACAACCGGTGACCCTAACGGGTCCTTCCAGACCGCATGGCAAATCGTAATTCTCAAGAATAACGATATCAAAAACCGCCTACTCTCCATCGGTAATCGCATCAAAGAAAAATACCACAAGGAATTCGACGAGCTAAAAGCTCCTTATGTCGAGGCCGTTCTCAAAACAATTCCAAAGCATCTGCAGCGGGTAAAGGCATACGAGCTTCAGTCCGTCTTCCATTCCGATGGCTGGTTTTTATGCCACTGTATAACCACTCTGTTAAAGAATGGCAAACTGCAGCCACCTGCAGAGCATCAGAGAAAGGCATTGACTACAATGATTTTCCCTAGCTAAGGAAGCATCGTCTTATCTGAAGAATCATAACCCAAAAGGGGTAACAGTGGAACGGCTGACATTTTCCTTCACCCAGCCGTTCCACTGTTACCCCTTTTTTATATCTTTATATTTTATTCTTTACCTTTCTTTTTATCTGACACAGCTTTTCCTTGCAATTCGCACACTGCAAATTATCATTCGTCCCATACCAAAACCGCTCCGGATGCTTCGCATAGGTGATTTCCCACTTAATCAGCACCACGCAGGAGGTAAAAAACAGACTCCAGCTAAAAAAGTTTTTGATAAAGAGCATTGGTGTGAACATCATAAAATGCCCCCAATCAAAAATCCGGCAGTTCACACAACAACGATTTTTCATAATAATTGATTGAAACGGACAATAAAATAAAATGCAAATGTAATCGCTCAGAAAGTAAAATACCGTCAGCATCAGCAAATCCGCTTCTACAATTACACCGCTCAGATAGAGTATCCCAAAAATCGCATTAAAACATAGCCAAACTAACATTACCTGCCATGCTCTTACGTTTTGTTTTTGTACAAATTTCAAAAGCTCTAACTCCGAATATTCACCGTGCGGAACATACTGTTTCTTCTCCGCTTTCCTCAATGCCATAGAAAACTTTTCCTTCGGAAAAATATGTCCTATCATCATGACCATAAAAATCAGCCACAGCACATGAATCGGCGAAATTCCATATCGGATGGAACGTGTCATCAGCTGATACATCTGCTCCTTATCTACCAGATAAAAAATCAGGACACCGATAAAAATAAATAATCGAATGCAAAATTTAACCAGATATCTTTGCAACATCGGTGTTTTTATTAATTTCTTCATACAACTGATACACTCCTACTTCTCTGTTTCCTGCTCTTGTATATTCTGTAATCTCTCTTTTGTTTTTTCTGACTAGTGGATGCAAATCCGATAATTCTTGCTAAAAATTGCCGTTGGCTCCAACTCATTGATATAAGGCTTTTCTTCCAGCGTACCATCAAAATCCACACCATCACAGCGTCCGTACCACGGCTCGATGCAGACAAACGGTACCTCTGCCCCCTTCGGTGCCCATACTCCAAACAGCGGCGCATCAAACTTTACCGACAGATAGATGCTGCCATTCGGCTTCGCCAGCGCCACCTCACGCGACTGATGCCCCTCGATGATATAAGCATCTCTATCGAACAAATGCTCCGATACTGCAATCGTACCATATTTCTTGATGCCATACTCTTCTACCTTATCGAATTCCAACTGCTCCAATCCGGCAGCAGCCAAGCCATTCTCCAGCATACGGGTATTGACAATGGAAACGCCCTCAAACATCAGCTGATACTCCTCGCGCTTTCCACCATCCAACGGGCAAAGAAATGCCGGATGACCGCCGATGGAAAAATACATTTTTTCCTCCGACATATTCTGCACTCTCCAAAGCACAATCACTTGATTCTGAAATAGTCGAAACCCAGTTTCCAGAATAAAATCAAACGGATATACCTTCTTCGTTTCCTCCGTTGCCACCAGACGATGCCAGATTTCATTCTCCGTCTTTGATACCAGTTCAAATTCCATATCTCTTGCAAAACCATGCTGACCGAGCGAATACTCCTGTCCCTTGTAACGGTAGGTCTTATCCTTCAAACCACCGACAAACGGGAACAGAACCGGCGCATGACGATTCCAAAACTTTGGATCTCCGTTCCACATATATTCCTGTCCGGTTGCTTTTTTTACAATGGACAACAGCTCACCGCCATGATCCGAAACCTGTATCTTTAATTGCTCATTTTCTAAGGTATGTACTGCCATTATTCCTCCGTTCTGCGCTTTCCTTTGCGCTCTTGCTTCTCTTATAAATATTTTTAACTCAACATCCTGTTCTACGCTCTTTTCGCAGCAGAAACAAATGCCCGCCAAAGCCTCGCCGTTGCCTCATCCTGCCAAAACAAATGCTCCGGATGCCACTGCACCCCTAAAAAAAATTGATGTCCTTCTAATGCGATTGCCTCTATTGTCCCATCTGCCGCTACCGCATTCTGCACCAGCTCGCTTCCAAGTCTGGCACACGCCTGATGATGAAAGCTGTTTACCAAAAGGGTATCTCGTTTTACAATATCATGCAACAGCGTATGTCTCTTTACCTGCACCCGCTGTGTCTGCACCTCATCGCCCGCCTTCTGATAATGCGCTAAGTCTGATGAGATATCCTGCACCAGTGTACCGCCAAATGCCACATTCATTACCTGAATCCCCCGGCAGATGCCAAGCACCGGCTTTCCGGTCATTCGAAGCTCTGCCAGCAAACCAAGCTCTAACCGGTCTCTCTCCGGCACAATCATACCACACCCGACTGCCGCATCCTCGCCATAGCGCAGCGGATTGATATCCGGACCGCCGGGATACAAAAAACCATCAAACAAATCAAGCATCGGCAGCAGATCCTGCGGCTCACTCTCCAACGGCAACAGTACCGGTACACCGCCTGCGGCACTTATCGCACGAAAATAATCTGCTACAATCATAATCCGGCTCTGTATCGCATCATACTGCGGCAGAACCCCTATGACCGGTCTCCCCATACACTCCTCCGGTTTTATTATCTTTTTCCCCGACTCTTTGCCGGTGCCTTTCCACTCCCCGGCTTGCTTTTCGCTGCCATTCCACGCTGTTTAAAATTATCCGGACGTTCCGAAGCCGCTTTTCTGTTTCCAGCTTTTCCTTGCTTTCCGGAAATACTTTTACTATTCTTATTGCTTTTTCCTGTCTTTCCTGTCGCTGCCGTCTTCCCTTTGTTTGAAGAACCTTTTCCGCCCTTGCCTGCCGCCGCTTCCTCTGCACGCTTTTTCTCCATAGCAAAGCGCCGCGGCTTAATCAGGCACTTCGCATCAAAGCCAATCAAATCCGTTCTTCCTGCCTTATGCAATGCCTCATATACCAAATCGTAATTCTTTGGATTCCGATACTGAATCAATGCCCGCTGCATTGCCTTCTCATGCGGCGACTTCGGTACATAAACCGGCTCCATGGTACGCGGGTCCAGCTCTGTATAATACATACAGGTCGAAATCGTCGATGGTGTCGGATAAAAATCCTGCACCTGCTCCGGCATATATCCCAAATCCCTCAAATACTCTGCAAGCTCTATCGCTTCCTTCAAATTGGAGCCCGGATGCGAGGACATCAGATAAGGCACCACATACTGCTCCTTACCCAAGCGCTCATTGATTTTTTTGTATTTCGTCAAAAATTTCTCATATACTGCATTTTCCGGCTTACCCATCAGCTGCAGTACTGTATCACTGATATGCTCCGGTGCTACCTTGAGCTGACCGCTGACATGATGCTCACACAGCTCTCTGAAAAAGGTATCATCCTTATCATGCACCAAATAATCGAACCGAATGCCCGAGCGAATAAACACCTTCTTTACCTTCGGAATGCTTCGAAGCTTACGAAGCAGACTCAGGTAATCCTTATGATCCACCTTTAGGTTTTTACACGGAGTTGGGAACAAGCACTGACGCTTCACACATACACCCTTCGTCAGCTGTTTGTCACATGCCGGTCCTCTAAAATTTGCCGTCGGACCGCCGACATCATAAATATAGCCCTTGAAATCCGGCTCATTTACAAAGCCTTCTGCCTCCTTGATAATGGATTCGTGACTTCTGGTCTGGATGATTCTGCCCTGATGGAAGGTCAGCGCGCAAAAGCTGCAGCCGCCATAGCAGCCACGATTGCTGGTCAGAGAGAAACGCAAATCGCCCAATGCCGGGATGCCGCCTGCCTCATCATATATCGGATGCCAGGTGCGCATATACGGCAATGCATACACCCGATCCATTTCCTCCTGTGTCAAAGGTGTTGTCGGTGGATTCTGCACCACATACTGTGTTTCCCGATACTTCTCCACCAGACGCTTTCCGCTAAACGGGTCCGTATTGCAATACTGGATATAAAAGCTTTTGGCAAAGGTTTTCTTATCTGCCACAATTTCATCATAGCTTGGCAAAAGCTCCGCATCATAAACCGATTCCAAATCCCTTGCCTTATACACCGTACCATTGACAAAGGTAATATGCTTCACATCAATTCCACTGTTCAGCGCATCCGCTATCTCCACAATCGGATGCTCTCCCATACCATAAATCAACAAATCCGCCTGAGAATCCAACAGAATCGAACGCTTTACCTTATCACTCCAATAATCATAATGTGCCAGACGCCGCAAAGATACCTCGACACCACCGATGATAATCGGTATATTTTTGTGGCGCTTGCGAATCAGATTACAATAAACCGTAGTCGCACGATCCGGCCGCTTTCCCATCACACCGCCCGGCGTGTAATAGTCCATTGTCCGCGGCTTCTTGGCTACCGTATAGTGGTTGACCATCGTATCCATATTGCCGCCGCACACCAGATACGCCAAGCGCGGAATCCCCAACACCTCAATACTCTCCTCGTCCTTCCAGTCCGGCTGTGAGATAATTCCCACCTTATAGCCCTCGCTTTCCAGCAAGCGGCTAATCAATGCCGGAGCAAAGGACGGATGGTCTACATACGCATCACCGATAATATATACAAAATCGCACTGTTCCCAGCCGCGCTTCTCCATATCCTCTTTGCAAATTGGTAAAAATCCGTGTTCCATAGCGTTCTCCTCGTGTTTTATTTTCTCTGAATCAGTTGCTTCATCAAGCGAACAAATCCGCTACTTACTTCTTCTCCATGAATGATTTCCCGCGCCAGCACCGGACGGTCTGTAATAATATTGTCTACTCCCAGCTGCTTCATGCGTTTCAGCTCAGTTTCCGTATTTACCGTCCATGCATGCACCTCTTTACCATAACTGTGCATCCGTTTTACCAAGCTCTCCGTAATAAAGCTCGATCGAATACTAAAAAAGTCCACATATTCCTTTTCGTAAAAGCTTCCATAAGCAAAGGACAAAATGTATCCTGTTTTTATGGATTCGTTCTGTTCCTTCACCAGCTCTAACATCGACAGATTTGCCGCACTGATAACGCATTGGTTCTCCATATCATATTCTTCAATCAGTGCTACCACCTTTGTTACCAGACGTTCGCGTGCCTCTGCATTTCGTGCAACCTTCAGTTCAATATTCAAGGCAATCTGTCCCTTGCAGAGTTCAAACACCTCTGCTAACGTCGGAACCGTCGTTCCGGTATAGTCCGGTGAAAACCAGCTCCCTGCCTCCAAGCCTCGGATTTCCTCAAAGGTCAGCTCCGACACCAGTGCATTCGCTCCGGTCGTCCGATTCAGATTCGTATCGTGCATCAGCACCACCACACCATCCTGCGTTTCCTGCACGTCGATTTCTACAAAATCTGCCATGCTCTCAATCGCAAGCTCCAGTGCCGGCAACGTATTTTCCGGTGCTGCATCCGATGCCCCGCGGTGCGAGGTAATATAGGTTCCAAACAGTGTTTCACGCTCTGCCAGTGTACCATTTCGAAACGAATGATACAACGAAAAAAGATTCGCCAATACAATCAATACGAATGCCGTAATCACTGCAATCGACTCTCTTTTGGAGTGTTCCTCCGTCTCCGGCTGCTGTAAGACTCGTAGTCTGCTGACCGGAAGCTGTCTCAGCGCATACATAGAGTAATGCATCGTTAATGCAACATAATTTACAATCTGTCCCGCAATCGATACCAGAATACCCGTATAAAACAAAAGTTGACTATATGCGGTCAGCATAGCTGCATTTTGGATTGCAACCGGCTTGATTCGATATAAAATATAGCAGCCAACGAACAATGCTGCAAAAAAAATCACCAGACTGATTGCTGCGAGGGTAAGATTCGTACCAAGCAGGCGGAACACCAACCGAAACGGTCGCTTCAAAACCAGCCCCACACTACGCCGATAGCTTTCCTTTACACTATATTCGCCAAGCACGCAATAATATAACGTGTATAAACCAAAAAAGTAAAACAATAATCCAACGATCAAGACAACGAAAAGAATTCCGATTCCGGTAAGCTGCTTTAACATGGTTCCTACCAAATAGGCCGGCAGCTGTATCTGCATTGCACAAACAACCAGCAACGGAAACAGGGATACTACACCGTTCACTGCTGCAAACAGCAGCAAAAAGCCTCTGCCGCCCCGCTTGAGCAACCGTACCGTTTCCTGTACGCCTGCCAAAAAGCCCTCTGCCACTCTTACCCTTTTCTTTTTTAAAAACTCCCGATAATAAACCAATAGCGTTACGGACTCCAACAAATAGAGTAAGGCTCCCATCAAAAGCAGCAGTACGATAACGATAAGCGTTACCGGATGCTTCAAAAACACAACCAAATTTTCAATGGTCAAATAACTATAGCCAGTCGCCCGAAGCAAAAATGGAAATACAATCCGAAGCAAAAAATATGCAATCAAAAGAAATGCTGCCTTATACAACAATTCAAATAATAATATTGCTTTGATATTTCCCGCTTTTCTCACGCCTCTGCCTCCGGCTGTTCTTCCTTACAGTGCATAATATTCTCTGCACAAAATTCCTTGGTCGTAATCTCCAAAGCCCTTTCCAAACAAGGTCATGCCGCCACAATTCACCGTATCCTTCGGTACGGAAATCCGGAAGGTAAGAACCGAGGTATAATCAATCCCAAGCTCATCAATCGTTACGTCACTGATTTTATTGCCTCCGTCAATAAAGGTCCCCTCTTCCGTTATGGACAGACTCTTTAGTAAACCGTACTGATTGCAATTGACCGGCCACCACTCCGGCGTAAAATGCCCACGCCTTGCGCCGTAATCTCCCGGACTAATCCATTTGCCCACATTCACTCCGGCAATCTCAAAATAAATATCCGACGGATAATCCTCGTTATAACCCGGATATTCCGAAGAAATCTCAAAGGACAGCTCTAACTTCGTCAGCCGCTCTCCTGCCTTTAACCGGTTCGGCAGATGATAGGTCACAAAACCATCTCCAAACCAGAACACTCCGGCATCATAATGATTCGGAAACATAAAGTATTTCGGTGCATCAAATTCTCCGATAATCCCGGACGGAGTCGCAATTCCGCAGGTCGGCGATACTTTACAGTCATGATATGCTCCCACCGGAATATCATCCTCATAAAAATCAATGTTTTCTGCCTCCGGCCGCATATCAATCAGCATATGGTCAAACCGAGGCTTGCAAATCTTGGAATTGCCCCGCTTGCCCGGCACGGTCAGAATATCTATCAGACCTGCCTCCAACAGCTTGTCCATATGCATGGATATTGCACTGTTTGTCAGCTTTAACTTTCTGGCGATGTCATCCATCTTCAAATCGCCGTCCTCATACAAAAGCTCCATAATTCGTACACGCATCGGTGCGCTCAACGCTTTAAATACCAGCTCTGCTTCTCTTAACGATTTATAATGCTTCATTGCTTATCATCCCTTTTGTTCTATATACTGCTCAAATTCTTCCATTGTCATCAAAATCTTTCTTGGCTTGGTGCCTTCCTCCGGCCCTACCACTCCGGCAGCCGTCAGCTGATCCATAATACGCGCGGCACGGTTAAAGCCGATTTTGTAGACACGCTGCAGCATGCCAATGGAAGCCTTTTCTTTTTCGATAATAAAACGACCTGCCTCTACAAAGTAGTCGTCCTTATCACTGCCACCGGTACTGCCCGAAGCAGCCTCTCCGCTCGCTGCTGCCGTGGTAATCTGCTGGCTTACTTCCTCGCTGTATCCGGCACCCTCTGCCTGTTCCTTTAAGAAATCAACCACTGCGCTGACCTCCGCATCCGATACAAAGGCACCCTGAATACGCACCGGCTTCGGATAACCGGATGGGAAAAAGAGCATATCACCCTTACCAAGCAGCTTCTCTGCTCCGCCACCGTCCAAAATCGTACGGGAGTCTACCACCGAGGTTACCGCAAAGGCAATACGCGACGGTACATTCGCCTTAATCAGACCGGTAATAACATTTACTGACGGACGCTGCGTTGCGATAATCAGATGCAAGCCTGCTGCACGCGCCATCTGCGCCAGACGGCAAATCGCATCCTCGACCTCACCGGAGGCTACCATCATCAAATCCGCAAGCTCGTCTACGATAATTACTATCTGCGGCAGCTTCGGATACTTCGGATCCTCTAGATTCTCCGCCTTCGCCTTTTCGACTCGTTCATTGTAGCCCTTCAAATCACGCACACCCAGCTGCGCAAATTTGTTGTAACGGTCGGTCATCTCCGCAACCGCCCAGTTCAGTGCGGCACTCGCCTTCTTCGGGTCGGTCACGACCGGAATCAGCAGGTGCGGAATACCGTTATATACGCTCAGCTCTACGACCTTCGGGTCAACCATAATCAGCTTGACATCTGCCGGGTCTGCTTTGTACAAAATACTCATAATAATGGTATTAATACATACCGATTTACCGGAACCGGTCGCACCGGCAATCAGCATATGCGGCATCTTTGCAATATCCGACACAATCGTCTGACCGCTGATGTTCTTACCCACCGCAAATGCCAGCTTCGATTTATGCTCGGTAAATTCCGTACTTTCTAACAGCTCACGCAACGCAACCATCGAATTTTCCTTGTTCGGAATCTCGATACCTACCGCTGCCTTGCCCGGAATCGGTGCTTCAATATGAATATCCGCAGCCGCCCTATTTAACTTAATATCATCGGAAAGCTTGGTAATCTGGCTTACCTTTACGCCCTGCTCTAACTGCAGCTCATACTGTGTTACCGATGGACCGCAGCTGATATTGGTTACCGTTACACGCACACCAAAGCTTTCCAGCGTACTTTGCAGCTTCATCGCCGTTTCCCTCAATGCCTGTTCGTTCTTCGCCTTACCCGGTGGCGGCGGAGCCAGTAAGCTCAATGGCGGAAACTCGTATTTCTTTTCTACAGTTGTCTGCTCAATCTGTGTTGCAATATCGGCAGCCACTCCGTTTTCTCCATTGTCAGAAACTGCAGACTTTGCGACAGGCTTGTCCGGTACAGCCTTTTCTGCCGGTGCCACAGACCTCTCCGGTGCAGTAAACTCTTGCACCACTTCCGGTTGTTCATACACTTCGGCTACACTCTGTACCATCGGTTCTTCGTTTATCACACTGTCCGTCTGAATCTCTATCCGTGGTGTCGTTTCTCTTTCGATACATTCAGCCGTATGGATTGTAATTTTCGGCTGCACTGCTTCTACCTGCTCAGACTGCGATTCTGTATTGCCAAACTTTCTTCTCAGCTCATCCTCATAAACTCTTCCGTCAGACGCTCTTTTTATCTCGGAAGTCGTAATTTCCTGCATTTCTACAACTGTATTGTAAAAATGACGCTCCTTGGTATCCGTTACTGCTTCATTTTCTACCGCAGTAGTCTCGCCATTTCCCGACACTCCTGCACTCTCTTCCATTTGCATTACATCCGTTTTTTCTTCTACGCTTCCATTTTCAAACTTTCCACGCCACTTCAAGGAATCCACAAAGGATAATGGCTTTTCCTTTTCCGGCTTTTCTGCCTTGGTTTCCTGTACCGTCTGCTCGTCCTTGGCCGCATTCTTCTTCGGGAAGGTAATCACTCTGGCTCTGCGAATCGGCTCCTCTCCCTCTTCGTATGCCTCCAGCTCCCGCTGCAAACGCAGCTCCTCACGCTCCTCATAGGAGGCACGATGCTCGCGGATTCTCTCCCCGGTTGCCTTTTGAATATACGCAAACAGCTCTTTACCGGTCAACAGCATCAGACAAATCAGCATAACAATGACCAAAATCACAGCCGTTGCTACCGTATCAAACAACGGACACAACAGCTTTACCGGAGTACCTCCAAGCAGACCGCCGCCATTGTGACTTGCTGCAGAAAGCTTGAAATACTCGTGCCATTTTACCTCCGGATCAAACCCGTTTGCCAGTTCATACAACGATGCCACACAAATAAAGAAACCTGCTATCGTCACAATCCTTCGCTTTGCAAGACGATTGTGTTTGTTTGAAATCGAAAATGCTACCGTCAAAAACAATGCAAACGGAAACAGATATGCAAAAATGCCAAATAAGCCGAACACTACATAATTCAGCCAATCTCCTACGGTACCGCACAAATGTATATAGCTTAAGAAAAACAAAATCGACACCAACAGGGTTACTGCCAATATAATCTCATCCCGCATCGACGCAGACATCCGTTCCTTTGCCGGTTCCTGTTCCTTCTGCCGTCCGGTCATCGAAGCTCCCTTCGTTCTGCCGGTCGTACCCTTTTGTCCGGTTGTCCGACTGCCTCCGGCTGTCTTTGTCTTTCCGGCCGTACTGCTGCCCCGTCCGCCCGTCGTCTTCTTTGCTGCCGTGGACTTGGTCGTAGTACTCCTTGTTTTATTTCCACCTTGATTTGCCATGCACTAACTCCTTTTATCGTTCGCTTAAAGAACAAAATATCCTAAAAGAATGATACCCAATACAATCCGATACCAACCGAATACCACAAAATTATGCTTTCTGATGTAACTCATCAAAAAGCGGATTACAACGATGGATACCAAAAACGCCACCAGCATACCGGTAACCAGTATTCCGATTTCATCTCCGGACAATGCAAATCCGGTCTCCATCCCAAACTTTAACAGCTTAATCAGACTGGCACCTGCCATCACCGGCACTGCCAGAAAGAACGTAAACTCCGCTGCTACCGCCCGGCTGGTTCCGACCAACATGCCGCCGATGATTGTCGCCCCGGAACGCGAGGTTCCCGGTATCAGCGCCAGCATCTGAAACAGACCAATCCAAAGCGCGGTCTTGTAAGTAATCTGCGAAATATCCGCAATCGGCGCATTGCTCTTAAGCAGCTGACCATTTGATGCCTTCAAACGTCTCTCTATCACAATAAACAGCACACCGTATACCACCAGCATCACAGCTACAATCACCGGCTTCATCAGCAGCGCATCAATTTCATCGTCAAACAAAATGCCTATCACACCGGCAGGCACACACGCAGTTAATATTTTAAACCACATCGAAAAGGTATCTTTTTTTATGTAGTATTTTTCCTTGGTCGAAAACGGCCATAACTGTTTAAAATACAGCAGCACTACCGCCAATATCGCTCCTAACTGAATCACCACAAGGAACATTGCCTTAAATTCCTCGGACACCCGAAGCTTAATAAACTCATCGACCAAAATCATATGACCGGTACTGCTGATTGGAAGCCATTCCGTAATTCCTTCCACCAATCCCAGAAATACCACTTTTAACCATTCCACAAAATCCATACATTCCTCTTTCCCGCCCTTTGCAGGCTTTCCGTTTCCAATCTGACATACTCTATTCAGTATAGCACAAAACGTCGCATTCCACAAGTTCTGCCGTAAGCGAAACTTTTGCAGAATGCGACAATTTTCTTACCCTTTCTTCTCCTGTTCAATCATGCAGTGCAGCCGTCCCATTGCCTCTCTAATCCCTCCAACCTCATCAATCAGACCACACTCCACTGCCTCCTGCCCGACCAAAATCGTGCCTAAATCCTTCGAGAGCATTCCGGTATTCATCATCATCTGCTCCAGACTCTTTTTTTCCGCCCGAGAATGCAGCGTGATAAAATCCAAAATCCGATCCTGAATCCGCTTAAAATAATCATAGGTCTGCTTGGCTCCGATGATTGTTCCGTTCATCCTCACCGGATGCATAATCATCGTTCCGCTCGGCACAATAAAGGAATAATCCGTCGCTACTGCGAGCGGTACTCCGATGGAATGACCGCCACCTAACACCAGCGATACACTCGGTTTGCCAAGCGACGCAATCATCTCTGCTATCGCTAAACCACTCTCCACATCTCCGCCAACCGTATTCAGCAGCACCAAAAGCCCATCCACCTCCGTACTGTCCTCAATCGCCGCCAGCTGCGGCAGTACATGCTCGTACTTCGTCGTCTTTTGCGAGGACGCCAGACACTCATGTCCCTCGATTTCCCCGATAATACTCAGCAAATGAATCCGGTGTCTTGCCGCATTCTCATCCAACGTTACCTGACCATACTCCGATATCTTCTGGTCTCTCTGTTCTTCCTTATCCTGCTTCTTCTCTTCTTTCTCATCCACCATAAAAAACACACTCCTGTCATTTTTTATAGTATCTGCAACGGAGTGTGTTTTATTCCTGCTTTTATTTTCTATGCTCGTTACACTGCCTGCGCCGTCAGCTCCTTCCAGATGCGCCGCAGTGCATTCCAATTACCATTTTCACGATTTCCTACCACGCAAATGCTGCAACAGCTCAAATTCAGACATTCCTTCGCCAGTTGCCTGATTTCCTCACAGGTAACTGCTTCAATCCTTTCAAGCTTTTCCTCTAAGGTATAAAGTCTTGCATCCGCCAGTGCAAACTTCGCATTGGAATCCATTCGTGTCTTTGGGCTTTCTGCATTCATAATCAACTCTGTCTTTACCTGCTGCTTGTGCATCGTCAGCTCCTCCGGAGTCAGCCCATGCTCCGTAAACTCCCTGATAATCTCTATCGTTTCCCGCAGCACCTGCTCTGCAAGCCCCGGCTGTACCGTAATATCAATATGAAACAGCCCCGCCTTCTGATAGGCGCTGCTATAAGAATATACCGAATATGCCAATCCCTCTTCTTCCCGGATTCGCTGAAACAAACGGGAATTGTTGCTGCCACCGAACACCGAATTAAAAATCGAATACATAAACCGTCTTTCATCTCCCAGCACCAAGCCCGGAAACGCCAGATTCATATGCAGCTGCTCGATATCCTTATGCTCCGTTACAAAGCTGCAAAAATACTCCGGTGCCGTTATTGTTCCGGTCGCCCGCTCACTATGTAATTTGTTATTCTGCGACCTTTCCTCCGGATAAACCGCAAAATACGGCTCTAGTGCCAGCTCAGACTTTTTCTCTGCCTTCAGTGCCTGTGCTGCAAGCTGTGGAGAAAACGGCTTCGGTCGGATTCGCCCGAAGCTTTTTGCCAGACAGGCAAGCATCTCCTTTTCCTCATAGCCGCCTGCAACCGAAATCAGCATATTTTCACCATAATAATTCTGCTTCTGAAATGCCAAAAGCTGTTCCTTATCAAAGCTTCGCACCGTCGTCTTCGTACCGGAAATCAAAAAGCCCAACGCATCCTCACGCCAGACACGCTTCTGCAGCAGCTCATGCACCAAGTCCTCCGGCGAATCTGCGTACATATCAATCTCATCCATGACCACACGCTTTTCCTTCGCGAGCTCCTTCGCATCCATTTTGGTACCGGAAAGCATATCTCCTAACAACGCAATCATTTCCGGCAAATTCTCGGTAATGGTCATTCCGTACAGCGCAGTGCATTCCTTACTGGTAAACGCATTCACATCATCCCCCATACGCACCGTAATATCCGCAATTTCCTTCGCCGTATGCTTATGCGTTCCCTTGAACAGCATATGCTCAATCAAATGACAAATACCGTTCTCTTCTCTCGTCTCATGCGAGGAACCTACCTTGACAAATGCACCAATGGATACCGTTCTCCGGTTCTCCATCGGCTCCGAAATTATCTCAATTCCATTATCCAGCCGATATCTATGAAACATACTCTCTTAGACCTTTCTATACTCCTGCACATTCTTCACGGTTCGATTATAACAAATCTTCTCCGAAAAAACAACCGACAGAGATTTTCTCTGCCGATTTGTCCCCATCCTTTAAACCATTTCACTCACTCGCTCCTCTGCCCGCTTCAGCTGGTCTCTGCGATGAGAAATCTTCCGTTCCTCCACTAACACTACCGCTTCCTCCATCTGCCTTTGCTTCTTGATAAAGCTCTGCAGCTTTCCGTCCCGCTGTCTTTTCCGAAGCAGCAGAAACATAGTAAAAAATCCCAGAAACGCCAGTAATATAAATACCATAATTCCAATTTCAATAGCCGAAAAATCATCCAAGCCCATTTGCCTTCTTCCTCCATATTCCAGACATCGGCTCATGCCGTATGCCTTGCGCTTACTTTTTCCAATTTGACGGAAAATTATGCAATCGAGGTGCCGCAAATCATTTTTTTATTTATCTGTGGACTTAAATCTGACCATAAGCAACAAAACAGGCAGCCCCTTTCGGAGCTGCCTGCCATTGCTTTTATTCGATTTACATCCAAACCGTTATAACGGCTTACGCCTCCATACCCGGCTTGTAATCCTTAATCGAGAAGCTTACTCTGCCCATCTTGTCCTTGCCAAGGCATACTACCTTAACCACGTCGCCAAGTGTCAGAACGTCCTCTACATGCTCTACTCTTTCCTTGGAAATCTTAGAGATGTGAACTAAGCCTTCCTTGCCCGGTGCGAACTCAAGGAATGCACCAAACTCCTTAATGCTGATAACCTTACCCTCGAATACCTGACCCTCTTCGAAATCCGTTACGATGGTCTGAATCAGCTTCACAGCCTTGTCCATTGCCTTTGCGTCAGTACCGCATACGGATACTGCACCCTCATCGGTAATGTCAATCTTTACGCCGGTCTGCTCGATGATAGCGTTGATGGTCTTACCTCTCTGACCTACAACCTCACCAATCTTTGCAGGGTCAATCTGAATCTGAATAATCTTCGGAGCATATGGTCCAACCTCCGGACGTGGCTCTGCGATACATGGAGTCAGAATGTTGTTGATGATGTGCTCTCTTGCTGCCTTCGTCTTGCGGAATGCTTCCTCTACGATTGGACGGGTCAGACCGTGAATCTTGATATCCATCTGGATGGCAGTGATACCATCATGAGTACCTGCTACCTTAAAGTCCATATCGCCAAAGAAATCCTCAAGACCCTGGATATCGGTTAATACGATGTAATCATCGTCGGTATCGCCGGTTACCAGACCACAGGAAATACCTGCTACCTGCTTCTTAATCGGTACACCTGCTGCCATCAGGGACAGAGTCGATGCACATACGGAAGCCTGAGAGGTAGAACCGTTGGACTCGAAGGTCTCGGATACGGTACGGATTGCATATGGGAACTCCTCCGGACTAGGCAATACCGGCATCAGAGCCTTCTCTGCCAATGCACCGTGACCGATTTCACGACGTCCCGGACCTCTCGAAACCTTGGTCTCACCTACGGAGTAAGCCGGGAAATTGTAGTGATGCATATATCTCTTGCTAACCTCGTTCTCATCGAGACCATCAATTCTCTGAGCCTCTGCCAACGGAGCCAGCGTCGTAATCGTACAAATCTGAGTCTGTCCACGGGTAAACATACCGGAACCATGTACTCTAGGAACGATATCAATCTCTGCTGCCAACGGACGAATCTGGTCAATTGCACGACCATCCGGACGCTTCTGATCCTTTAAAATCATCTTACGAACGGTCTTCTTCTGATACTGGTACACAGCCTCGCCAAGAATAGCTAACCACTCTTCATTGTCAGCAAATGCTTCCTTCAACTTCTCCGTTACCTGACGGATATTCTCTTCTCTCGTCTGCTTGTCATCCGAGAATACAGCAACCTCCATCTCCTCCGGAGTTACGATAGCCTTCATAGCCTCAAACAACTCTGCAGGTACTGCACAGCTCTGATACTCATGCTTCGGCTTGCCGCACTCAGCTACCATCTGGTCGATGAATGCGATAATGGTCTGATTGATGTCGTGAGCCATGTAAATTGCCTCTAACATCTTGTCCTCCGGTACTTCATTTGCACCGGCCTCAATCATAATAACCTTCTGCTTCGTCGATGCTACGGTCAGCTGCAGGTCACCATTCTTCCACTGCTCCTGAGATGGGTTCACTACGAACTCACCATCTACCAGACCAATCTGGGTCGTAGCACATGGACCATCGAATGGTACATCCGAAAGGGATGCTGCGATTGCAGAACCAAGCATTGCAGTCAACTCCGGACGACACTCAGGGTCAACGGACATAACCATATTGTTTAATGTAACGTCATTGCGATAATCCTTCGGGAACAACGGACGCATCGGACGGTCAATAACACGGGAGGTCAGAATCGCATTCTCGCTTGCCTTACCCTCTCTCTTATTAAATCCACCCGGAATCTTACCTACCGCATACAGCTTCTCCTCGTACTCTACGCTGAGTGGGAAGAAATCAATGCCATCTCTTGGCTCCTTCGATGCGGTAATCGTCGATAATACAGTCGTATCACCGTAATGCATAAATGCAGCTGCATTTGCCTGCGCGGATACTCTGCCGATATCTACGGTCAGGGTTCTGCCAGCCAGTTCCATTGAAAAACTCTTGTACATTCTTTTGTCTCCTTTTTCTTTTTATTGGTGGAGCCTCCGAAACAACTAAAAAATCCGCCTTGGCAGACGGACTTTTCAGAAGTCTCGGCAAACGTCTCCACTAAGGTATTATTATACCATAGGGAGAGGTAAAAATCCAGTATTATTTTTCCTTGAGAAGCAGATGTTTTTAAGCTTTAACTCTCAAATCTATTCTTTCTTATTCCCAATTAAATATTTTCATAATAATCGCAAAAGATGCAAGTATCACTGCTATAACTAAGCAAATCTTAGCTATGGTTACCATAATACCAA
Source organism: Lachnospiraceae bacterium (assembly GCA_017462755.1). Classification (GTDB taxonomy): domain Bacteria; phylum Bacillota; class Clostridia; order Lachnospirales; family Lachnospiraceae; genus RGIG4057. Next base: position 41,832 of record JAFTQM010000009.1, read on the forward strand.
ATTTTCTTATGGTTGACTTTGGCAACACGCTAAAAACTCTTCGTTTAAGAGATGCAATGACACAAGCTACTCTCGCTCAAAAACTAGGTGTAACAAAATCCGTAATCAGCGCATATGAAAACGGATTACGTTTACCGTCCTATGATATTTTAATTCATATTGCAAAACTCTTTAACGTAAGTACTGATTATTTGCTTGGCATTGAGCGCAAGCAGGATATTGATTTATCCGGCTTATCCGAAGAAGAAATTTCCGCTTTACTAAGCTTAATCAAAGCTATGAAACGCAATCAAATAAGACGAGATTTATATAAGGAATAATCTCTCTACCCCAAAAAGACTTCCGCCCTTTGTTATTCAAAGCTATTGCTTCGCTCTGACACAACAAGGTCGGAAGTCTTTCCTTTCTCATATTCTCTTTTAATCTACAGTACCTCTCCCGCCAAATAACACTCTTTGATATAATCTCTCGGCTGGTAGAAAAAATCCGAGTTATAATTCGAAATGCTATCACTAATCCAAGATTGATATATCTTCATTAACGCAGCAATCGGCTCCTCTGTCATCACGTCTTCCACCAAGCGTGCATATACTGCGCCAATTGCCCAATAATCCGGCACCTCATATTTGCACTTTGCCACATTATCAAAGCCGCCGGTTTCGATACCACACATATTGATATATTCATCCGCCACTTTTGCAATCGGTTCACAATGCAATACATCCGCATAACGATAAATTCGGCGAAGTGTCTGCGCTCCCAACGTTTCTGTCACTTCTCCACGTTTTCTCTTCTGCTCTCTACCAATAAATTCAAATAGTCGTTCCAACGGCACGGTATATTACCATTCTATCACAACTCCCTTTATATCAACAGGACAAATTAGGGTGCTTTGTTGTTTGCTTTGTTGTTTACAAAGGAAATCATTGCTTTTTTGTCCTAAATAGCCTATAATCAAATTAATAGTAAACGTGAGTACATAAGTTAAAGGAGGAATGTATTATGTCAATAAGCAACATAACTCTAAACAACAATCTTCCAAGCATATCTTCCGCTCCTGTATCAACCGCAGACACCGAAAGCAAAACGCTTCAAACCCAGCTCGCGCAGAAGCAGCAGCACCTCAACCGCATTTCTTCCGATTCCGAGCTGAGTTCTGAGAAAAAAGCCAAAGAGCGTCAGGAGCTCGAACAGCAGATTGCCGAATTGAACCGCAAGCTGAAGCTGCTTCGCATGGAAAAGGAAGAAGAGGCCGAAAAAGCCAAAAAAGAACAGGAACAAAAAATGGAGCTTTTGGAAAACGCCACCGAACGTTCTTCCCAAAAAGAAGCTCGAAATGAAGATTCCGCCTTACAAGAACAGGACACTGCTCCGGAGCCGATTGAGATTTCTGCCGTAAATGTCCATAAGCTTCTCGTTGCTTCTTCCCGATTGCAGCAGACTCGCATTCAGGAAAGCGCCGTTCAGCAGAAAGAACATACCGAAAACGTTTTGAAGTCAGAAATCACCCTCGATGCACTGCGCGGCTCCGACACAACGCAAAAAGAAGAAAAACTGGAAGCTCTCAGAAATACCATCGATATTGACCTTGAGCCAAAACGTCCAAAACACAAGACCTTCTTCGGAACCGATTCCGACAGCAAAATCATTGTCAGCGATTAAGTTCTCTTTGATTACTAATAAAAAAGCGGGAGACATCTCTATCTCCCGCTTTTTTATCGTCCTTTATTTCATTCTTTTATCTCGTCAAATTTACTTTCCTTCGTTCGCTGCCGCTACCTTCGCCTGTACATCGGATGGTGCCGGCTCATAACGATCGAACTCATAGGAGTACTCGCCAATACCCACGGTCATTGCACGCAGGTCGGTCGAATAACCCGGAAGTGCAGACATCGGAATCTCCGCTACAATTTCCTGCTTACGATTATGCAACGAACTCATACCAAGCACACGACCGCGACGCTTGTTCAAATCGCCCATAATATCACCGGTAAAGCGTTCCGGTGCTACGACACGAATCGTGGCAATCGGCTCTAAAAGAATCGGAGTTGCATCCATTACGCCCTGTTTGAATGCCTGCACCGTAGCCGTCTTAAACGCCATTTCCGAGGAGTCTACATCGTGATAGGAACCACCGGTCAGCGTTGCCTTAATTCCAACCACCGGATAACCTGCCAACGGACCAGCCTCTACACTGTCTGCAATACCCTTTTCTACTGCCGGGAAGAAATTCTTCGGTACTGCACCGCCGAATACATTCTCTGCAAATACATAAGGTGTTTCCAAATCACCGGACGGCTCAAAATCAATGATAACATGACCATACTGACCATGACCGCCGGACTGCTTCTTATACTTATATTCGGAAGTCGCCTTCTTGCGAATGGTCTCGCGATATGCAACTCTAGGCTCCTTCAGTTCAATCTCTGCCTTATAACGCTGCAATACCTTGCTTACTGCAATTTCAAGATGCTGCTCACCAATACCGTACAACAGAGTCTGGTGATTTTCTACATCGTTGACTACCTTTAATGTCTTATCCTCTTCCATCAGCTTAGCCAATGCCTGAGAAACCTTATCATCATCCCCCTTGTTCTTTGCCTGATATGCCTTGTACTCATAAGGCTCCGAAGTCTTTGGCGGGTCAAAGGTTACCGGATTTGCCTTCGTTGCCAGCGTATCACCGGTCTGTGTATTTGCCAGCTTTCCGATGGCACCGATATCACCTGCATACAGCTCTTTGACTTCAATCTGCTCCTTACCGCGCAGCACATACAGTCTGGAGAGCTTTTCTTCTGTCTCCTGCTGTACATTGTAAATCGTATCGTCTGCCTTTAACACACCGGAGCAAACCTTAATCAGTGAGAACTTACCGATAAACGGATCTGCAATCGTCTTGAATACCTTGGCAGTCATCTGCTTATTCGCATCATAATCCGCCGCAAAGGTTGCACCGGTCTTTGCATTGATACCGGTAATGACACACTTGTTTGGTGATGGGAAATACTTCTCGATTGCCTGTAACAGCATATTGTTACCCTGTGCATTCAGACCCGAGCCCATCAGTACCGGTACAATGCTGCAATCAATAACACTGCTTCGAAGTGCCGTCGAAATCTCCTGAACCGTAAATTCCTCGCCCTCAAAGTACTTCTCCATCAATTCCTCACTGGTCTCTGCTACCGCATCCATCAGTACTTCTCTGTATTTATTTACATATTCCATCGAATAATCCGGAATCGCACATTCTTCATAATCACTCAGCTTTGTAAACTTTCTGCCGGCCATCTTTACGACATTTACGAAGCCGACAAACTTTTCGTTCTCACGAATCGGCGAATGGAACGGCGCAATACGCTTGCCATACAACTCCGTCAGACGGTCGATAACCGCACGGAAGCTCGCATTATCATCATCCATATCCGTTACAAAAAACATACGCGGAATCTTGTATTTCTCACACATATCCCATGCTTTTCTGGTGCCTACTTCCACACCCTTCTTGCCGGATACTACGATAACCGCTGCATCGCAGGCACTGACTGCTTCCTCTACCTCGCCAACAAAATCAAAATAACCCGGAGTATCCAAAAGATTTATCTTCGTATCTTCCCAAATAACCGGTACCACGGCAGTGTGAATCGAAAACTGACGCTTGGTTTCTTCCTTGTCATAATCACTAATGGTATTCCCCTCTTCTACCTTACCCTGACGTGTCGTAATCCCGGTTGTATATGCCATTGCCTCAACCAGAGTCGTCTTACCGGCTCCGCCATGTCCCATAATTGCAACGTTACGAATTTTTTCATACTTATACGTCTCCATACTCCAAGTCCTCCGATACATTCATATTTTGTAGCCCAAAGCTATCTCCAAACTACTTGATTCTATTCTACTAAATTTTTGCGTAATTTGCAACTAAAATTTGAATTTTCTGAAATTGTTTTAATTTTCGTTTTTTTATCTTTTATTTGTTCTAACACAAAATCAAAGTCTTTCTCACCTTTTATCGATGAAGCCAACCACGCCCACGTTAAAGTGTAACAATTTAACGCGCTAACAGATTGACAAACAGAACGCGCTGAATTAAAATAAAATATGTATGCGCACTGCACATACTCAAGGAAAACAATTCAGAAAGTGTGACGATATATTATGAAAACAATTCAAACGATAGGATTTATTGGCTTTGGACTTATCGGCGGCTCGGTCGCCAGACTCTTACGCGAGCAATCCAAAACCTACGATATTTTTGCATATGACCATCATACCGACCGATGTAATCCCGGCATGGTTGCTGCTCTTGCAGACGGCACCTTAAGCCGGATTGAGCATGATTTATCCTGCTTTTCGGACGCTGACCTTGTCTTTTTGTGCGCACCGGTATTAAAAAATATTGACTATTTAACCAAATTAAAGAATATCGTTCGTCCGGACTGCATTCTGACCGATGTCGGCAGCGTCAAGGGCAATATCCACACCGCTGCACATGAGCTTGGTATGGACGCGCAGTTTATCGGCGGCCATCCGATGGCAGGCTCTGAGCTGACCGGCTACGCCAACTCCAGCACTATGCTTTTGGAAAATGCGTATTATATCCTTACCCCGACCCCTGCTACGCCACAGGAGGTAACAGACTATATGGTGGCACTGATTCGCAGCTTCCGCGCACTTCCGATTTTGCTGAATGCCAAGGAGCACGACAATATCACAGCTGCCATCAGCCATGTACCGCATATCATTGCCGCAGAGCTGGTAAATCTGGTACGCCTTTCGGATGACCCTTCCGAGCGAATGCGCTTACTCGCCGCCGGCGGCTTTAAGGATATTACCCGCATTGCCTCCTCTTCCCCGGAAATGTGGCAGAACATCTGTCTGACCAATGCGGACAGCATTAAAGCAACACTGGATACCTATATTGCAGCACTGACCAAGGTCTCCGATGCAATCGAACGCGGTGATTCTGCTTATCTGTATGAAATGTTCGATACTGCAAATGACTATCGCAGCGGTATCCCGAATTTTAAGGGCATGATGAATCGTATTTATGAATTATATGTAGATATTACCGACGAGGTCGGTGCCATCGCTACCATCGCCATCTTGTTCGGCAGCAACGGTATCAGCATCAAAAACATGGGAATCATTCACAACCGTGAGTTCGAACAGGGTGTCCTGCGCGTCGAGTTTTACGATGAAGACGCATTGAATCAGGGTCGTAAGGTTTTGTCTGCAAGACATTATAAGATTTACGACCGGAAGTAGAACACAAAATTTCCATTTAAAAATAGGATGACTTCGCTTTTGGAAGTCATCCTATTTTTTTACTTACTTCTTTCACTTATCTTTTATTCCGCAAGGAACTCATAGCTTCCCGAACCGTAGCAGCCAACAATGCACTGATAGCTTCCGCACGGTGTCCTTTCACTGTCCACCTGATTCCCGTCACAGTATATGCTCTGCATTTTTTCATTCCGAGGAATATAAATTGTCGCCTGAATTCCACACGGGATTTGCACACGCATAAAAAAATGTCCCTCTTTCTTCTGCCAGCAAACCCGCAATATTCCGTGTACCGTATCAACACTGCCATCCACCCACGCAAGCTGTCGTAATACCGCCGGGCGAATTTCTACTTCCGTATACGCAATCCCGATTCTGCGGATTCCTGCTAGATAAGTTGTAAACCATTCCTTGACATGCCCCATCATAGCATGATTTCCGGAACGTGCCATCGAATACCATAGCTCCTCAAAATTCCAGTATTCCGGCAGCGTCGTCAGCCCCTTATCTACAAAATACTTATAGCTTGGCATCGTATCGTTTCTTACCATCTGATATACGATATCGCTTCGTCCGTTCTCTGCTAATGCATGAAAGACTTGCTTCAAGCCTACTTCCCCCGAAGTAAGATGATAACCGGATTGTTTTACGGTTTCCGTTAGGCGCTCCACTACCTGCTCACGCAATTCTTCCTTTACTATCCCACTGTATAATACACAACCATACCCCGATTGTGTTCCGTTTCCGTAAATATAGTCTTGATTGTGACACAGAGCATATGCATGAAATGCAGTACGGATTTTTTCTGCCAGCTCACAATAATGACGTTGCCTCTCCTCATCTCCGCACAATGCTGCTATTTTGCTCATCGCACATGCCAGCTGGTAATACGCTGTTGTTTCTACCAGCTCTGTCGGCGTTCTGCCGTACTGCGTCATTTCGCCCCATTCGCCCATCTCTCCGCGAAGAATCATATCTTGTTCGGAAACACTCTCCAAATACTGCATATATCGGTTCATTACCTGATAATTTTGTTCCGAAAAAATGCTGCTATCTCCATATGCTTCATAATACTGCCATGCCGTAAGTATCATGGAACCATTCCAGTTGACATCCTCCGACAGACCTCCGATTCTGAAATACTCAGGTGCAATTGCTGCAATCCTTCCGTTTTCATACTGTGCATCCGCCATGTCCCGCAACAGCTTCGGTATCCAGGCACGAATATCATAAGTGTGTGACATGGAATAAAACATCAGACTCGGCGTTTCCAGCCAGCCCAGCTTTTCAATCTGCGGACAATCAGTAAAGGTAAAATACATATTGCTCTCAATCGAACGTTCTGTCAGCACATTAATCTGATTCAACACAGAATCGGAACATGCAAACTGCCCTCGTTTTGCATTTTTCGCCCGCAGGAAATAGCCTCCGAAATTCTCTGCCGTCAGCTTAAGCTCCTTCGGTACCTCAACCTCCAGATAACGGTAGCCGTGATAACAAAAGCGCGGATGCCAGCATTCCTCTTCGGCTCCCTTCGCAATGTAGGTATCATAAATCAACTCTCCGTGGTCGCTGGCACTCTGCGTACAGCTTGCCTGATTAATATGTCCTTCATAGCCGTCAAAGCGATTTGTCTCCGCCGGATACATTACAATTCTCCAGCCCCTTTTCGGATTTTTTAATCGCAATTCCGGTACACCTGCACCATTTCGTCCGAAATCCACCAAATAGACACAGGTTTTTTGTTCTTCTTTTGCTTTTACAAAGGATACTGTAATCTGTTCTGCCCTTATACTCTCTGCCCAATCAATCCCAACCGGTTCAAATTCACGCCCAAACAGGCTGCCCATCGGCAATTCCTCGTTTGATACCAAGGACGCGCTCTGCCATTTCGCACCGGATTGCTCCGCATCCGGCTGATTCCAGCCACAAATCTCCTTCGTCGCGTCGTAATCCTCTCCGCCATACCAGCTGTTTTCCAAAATCGGACTTGCCGTACAGCTCCAGTGTTCATCTGTTCCGATGATTTCCCTGCTACCATCTTCATAACAAATAACAATCTGTGCAATACCCTTTACCGTCCCGAACATTCCCCGCACTTCTTCCGGCGTTCTTGCATCATCTACCTTGTAATATCTGCCAGACTGACGATGAAACCGATAATTCTCATATTGTCCCTTACCAAGCAAAAATGCAACCGTATGCTTTCCCGGCACGGTACTTTTATCAAAATACGGAAGCAAATCATAGGTATCGTAATATATCGTATCCCGAACATCACTCTCGCCCGGAGCAAAAAAGATTCCTTCTGCTAATGGCATTCCATTCATATACGCTTCGTACATACCGAGTCCGCTGATATACAATCGCGCAAAGCGTACCTTTTTCTCTGTTGGAACAGAAAATGTCTTTGCAAAAATCGGAGCAGCATTTCCTTGTGTCGTAATCCACTTCGCCTGCCAGTCTTCCTCGCGCAGCAAGCCCGTCTCCCAAAAGTTCTCTGTTGTAGCTTCCTCACACCTTCCGTCTTCAAACCATACCTGCACACTCCAATATACCCGCTGCATGGAGCAAAGCTCATTGCCCTCGTATTCGATTCCGTAATGACGCACACTCTCTACTCTTCCGGAATCCCAACAATTATAAATTCCGGCACCTAACTCTGCTTTTGTTGATGCTGCCACAATCCGATATGCCCTCTGCTTCAAATTTCTTTCGTCTGTTTCTATTTTCCAGCTCAATACCGGTTGTGTTGTCTGAATCCCTATTGGATTATACAAATTCTGCGCTCTCAGTTCTACAATCTTAATCATATGCTTTCCCCTCTCTGTACCTCATTTCCCTTCTCTCCAAAGGAGTGCAAATATATTTTAGCATTTCATAAGCAACTGCTGTTACATTCAGTGTAACAAAAAAATACAGTGGATAAAATAGAAATTTCTATCTTATCCACTGTATTTTATTAGCTATGTAAAAAGATTTACGCAGCCTGACGCTTTGCAATATCCTTGCGGAACAGGAACTTAAAAATTGTACGCACCAGCGGCTGAATAAAGAACAACTGCGTAAAGAATGCAAACGGGAAGTTGTAGCATACCAGCTTTAAGAAATTCGCAAGCAGTGTCACAGTATCAAAGCCTGCATAATATGGATAATACAAAAATGCAGCAATAAAGCTCATTGCCGGACACATCAAGCCTACGGTTGCGCAGATAATTGCACTCTCAAACAACACCGGATGCGTCGTCTTCGGGTCAAACACCCGACAAGCCAGCTTAAAGGAAGCCGGACTTCCCATAATATTCTCCAGCAGATAAGCCAGTACAAATTCGAGCAGAACCACAGCCCAAATCGGCACATAGCGTCCGCACATATATACTCCTCCCTGCTTATTGATAGCTTCGATGACTCCGCTTGCCTGATTAATTTCCATCAGAATACTTCCATTGACTACATACAGGCTGTAAAATACATATGCGTGCACCGTAATAATGACCGTAATCAGGGCAAAAATCATTCTCTGAAATTGGTTTCTTGGCATAGTTTTTCTCCTTTTTCTTTTTCTCAATGCTAAAACAGGTCTTTTGACAACGCAAAAACACACGCAGCTCCAGTGAGTGCAAACCGATTACTCCGCAAGATGTTCCGTAATCAGATTTACGTGCCCCTGGCACTACGTGTGTCGTTTCAGCATCTTATTTTTTTACTTCGAAATCTTACCATAAGACCGAACCGCTGTCAAGAACTGATTTTTTTCGTGCGTTATCACACCGTTAATTCCACTAGCTCAAGAAATACCCCAGCTCTATCCGCACCTCCTTGCGTTCCAAATCATTCGATGCGTAGCAGCAGCTGTCAAAACCAATCAGTGTAAAGCCCTCATGCAGATAAAACCCTATCGCATTCACATTGCAGGACTGCGTTTCCAGAATGATTGCGCGGCGATTCTCGATTCGTGCCTGCTCCTTGGCTATTTCCATCAGCGCATGTCCAAGCCCCTGCTTCTGATACTCCGGTGCGACCCACAGCTCGGTTACCCGCAAACGATTCGACCAATTCTCCGGGTCGGTCTCGATTGTCGCAATCAATTCACCATTTTCAATCACGCCCCACGCATAGGCTCCCGTCCAATGCTCCTCATACAGTTTGTCCGGAAAATCATATTCCTCCGGTGTATGTGTAACCGGCGTATCAAACCGCTTTTTCTCCATGGTCATGGTAAACCCGTTTTCCTGTCTTGTGATTACCACATCATAATATTCCTTTGTCGTATAGCCCATTGGTATCGGTGTTCCTGCCCATTGATCCTTTGGTAATGGTACAATCTTAAAACTCATACTTTTTTCTCCTTCCGCTTTCTTTTCTTTTTCTTGCATTTTTTTCAAATCTTCTTTGTACACTTGCATGCTTTGCCTGCGCAAAATGCTCCTCTCTTTGTAGCGTCAGCCAGGAGCGAAAACGTCGTTCGGAAAGCTTCCCCTCTGCAATCGCTTCCAATACTGCGCATCCCGGTTCCGCCCGGTGACGGCAGTCTGCAAATCGGCATTTTCCTGCCAGCACTTCTACCTCCGCAAACAATTCCTGCACGCCCACTTCCGTTTCTCCCGCTGCTGCCAGCGTGCGGATTCCCGGCGTATCAATGATACAGCCGCCTCCGGACACCACATTTCCATCCGGCAATGTAATCTTTTCCGGCAAAAACATACACTGCTTATATGTCGTGGTATGCCGTCCTTGCGAATCTGCCTCTCGGATAGCTCCTGTTTTCATCTGTTCTTTTCCCAGCAGCAGATTAATCAAAGAGGACTTTCCGACTCCCGATGCTCCTAACAAAACAACGGTTTTTCCGGTTGCCAAATACGTTGCAAGCCCTGCAATGCCTTCTCCGGTAACCGAGCTGATACAATGCACTGCCACTCCGGGCGCTACACGCTCTACCTGAGACAAATATTCCTCCGGATTGCTACACAAATCTACCTTCGTCAACAAAATGACCGGTGTTCCGCCACTCTGCCATGCTGCCGTCACATATCGCTCCAGCTTCGACAGATGAAAATCCCGGTTCAGTGACATCGTAAGAAAAACAAAATCAAAATTTGCCGCAACCGCCAAATCCGGCATTCCCGGGGTCGGATTCAACCGTGAGAATACCGATTTTCGAGGGCTTATTTCCACAATCAGACTGTCTCCGCTTGGGTTTTTGATGATTCCGACCTCATCCCCCACCGTCGGAAAATCTACCACACCCTCCACATCATAAAAATCTGCTTTTTTCAAACGTGCATACAAATTTTCCTCTCCAAAACGTAATTCATATCGCTCTCTGTGTACCGCCATTACCTTTGCGGTTCTCTTTTCTTTACCATTCAAATTTTTCAATAATTTTTTCTCCTCTTTTTTTGCATATTATTTGTTTCTTGGAATAATGGATTACAGATTGCACAGAGACCGAAACCTTAAGAATATATATCGAAACGAGTTTCATAGCAAACTCGCGCGCCGAGCGCGGTCGCTTTAGCAACTCTTTCCTTTTACACAAAAAAGCCGTGATACCTCAAAAGGATATCACGGCAAAAAATCATATCATAAAAAGACCGTTTATCTTTTCCAAACAGAGGTACTCATATGCAATCTCAAATTAAGTGTATTATTTAATTTCGTCATAGCACATACCTCCTTTGAACGATTTTCCAACAGTTACACTGGCATTATACGCCTGCGCATTTGTCTTTGTCAAGCAAATTTTCACTCTGTGAACTTCGCTCTTAGTCCTAATGCCTGCTCGGCTACCCGCTCATCCGGACAATTCAAAGCAAGCGCACAGTAATGCGAAGCCTCCTTCTTCTGTCCCTTTAGAAGCAATAAATTCGCCAAGGACAATGCAATCGAGCCTGCACTTACCTTTTCGGTTATCTCGCCGCTTTCCATCGCTGCCTGCAGCTTCTCCAACGCATTCTCCGCACAGTAATTCGTAAATTTATCATCTCCGGAATCCTTGCCAAGCCAGTACAAATTCAACCAAAGCGTACCAAGCATTGCATTATCGTCTGCATTGAGATACTCATTGATGTGAATTGCCTGAAAATATTGCATAATCAACACATCAAACGGTGTACGCTTGACTTCCTTCCGCTCCACAACCGGCGCGTGCTGCTCCTTTAATAATTTTCTGGTACGTTCTCTGTCCATCGGATTTATCTTAAAGAAGCTAAGATGGTGATTGGTATAATAGCAGTGCGGACAGGAAATGACATCATACCAAAGCGGTTCACACATAAAATACTCAATTCGGCAATCCGGGTCCATCTTTTTTACCTTCATGATATTTCGTTTCAAATCAACAACTCGGATGGTTTGACCACAAACCGGACATCTTTGAGCATACTGTGTCACTACCTTCGGATCCTGATACGGCTCCTTTACCACATGACTAAATCCATATTCTACCGGAATTGCAAACGTGGCAATGCTGCGTTCGCGGTTCTTGTTCGGCAGCTTATACAAATCATTATTAAGCTTACGGATTCTGGCACTCAGATTCTCCAGAATTTTTTCCGTCATATCCGGGCAATTTGCCAAAAAGCCCGACAAATTGCTTTTGTTGATTGCCACGCACACGCTGTCCTCCAACGCAATACAGGATGCACTACGCGGAAGATGATCAAAAAGTGCCATCTCTCCGAAGAAATCTCCCTGTTCTAAGCGTGCTACTTCGGTAAGTGTTCCGATAGCACTCGTAAGGTATACTCCAATGGCACCCTTGAGGATAATATACATTTCCTCCCCCGGCTGTCCTTCGTGACAGATGTATTCATCCTTCTCAAATTGTTTTGGAGTAGATATTTTTCTGAGTTCATTTACCGTATCCTTGGTCACTTTCTTTTCCTCCCTCATATTTTTTCTTTCCGGCATCTGCAAAGCTTGTCAATCATTGCACGAAATGATTTCAAGCTTTACAAATGCCTTTTTTACTGCTTAGCTTGGTTTTGAAATCTTAAAGTCCCTGGTCATTCCATTACCGCAATCATAACTGTAGGTAATCTCTGTGCTTCCTGTGTCAAAGGTAAATACTCCTGCACTATAAGTACCTCCTGATACATTTGACACTGCCGTTGCATCAAAGCCGCTCATCGATGTAAGATCCACCGTCGCAGTTCCCGCTGCCACCTCATAGTTGACATCAATCACGCTCATTCCAATGAGCATCGTACAACCGGTCGCTTCTACATAAGCAAGTGGTCCGTTACCTGCAAACAAATCGGTCAGCGAACTACAGCCACTGACATTCAAGCCTGTTACTGTACTACCGTACAGACTCAACGTCGTCAAGCTCGTAAAATTAGAGAAATCCAGCACACCGTTTATATTATAACAGTGATTTGCGGTAATGCTCTTGATGGAATAACGAATACTATCCCAATATATACTTTGCAGCGGCAATGAAGTACATCCGCTAACATCCAACGACTCCAATACCACCGTAACATTGCCGATTGTCGGAAGCGTTAAGTCTGTCAGATTCGAACAATTGGTAATCGAAGCCGAAACAAGCGTTCCGATTGAAATGTTTAGTGTCCTTAATCCTGAAAGTCCGTCCAGCGTAATATCTGTTATCGAAGTTCCATTCACCTGAAGATTGCTCAAGGACGTATTGTTACTCAAATCAACCGAGGTAATATTACTACAACTTGTCAAATCAAGTGACTGCAGGTTCGGATTATTACTTACATCAATACTTGAAATAGAAGTACCACCTACATACAAATCAGTCAGGTTCGGACATCCGCTTACATCAATGCTGCTTATGTTTGTACCGCTGACATACAACCTCTCTAAATTCGAGAAGTTGCTTGCCGGTACCGAGGTTATGGAGGTTCCATCTGCAATAATTACCTGCAACTCCATTAAATTATCCCACGGAATCGTGCTTACCGAACAGTTGGTCAAATAAAGCTGCCGCAGATTTGTGAAATACTGCAAACCTGTCAAATCCGTAACGCCACTATCACTGCAATCCACCATAGAAACATTTTGCAGCTCTGTTCCTATCAATATACCATCATAATCTGTATCTATCCATTCCGCTTGCAGCTTACTTAAAAATGCACTATCCGGGAAATTATCACTGGTAAAATCAATCATCAGCGTACCACAGCCGGAACAGGTGGTTGCCGGAATTTCCTCTGCCTTTACATGACCAATCTTTGGAATCGCCGTCTCAGAAATTACCATACTGCATACAGTACAGGATTTGATTTCTTTTCCCTCTGCGATACAGGTCGCATCCTGTATTGTGGTTTCTACCGTATGACCGGTTGCATCGACTCGCTCGGATACTATATTAGCTCCGCAGACCGTACAATCAATGACTCGATACCCATCCGTAGTACAAGTTACCGGAATGGTATAGACCGGCGTTCCTTCTGTGTGACCTGTCGCCGGTATCTCTTCCTCTGCTACCGTATCTCCGCAAACCGTACATTTTGTGATCATTTTACCCGCCACGGTACAGGTTGCCGCCGTATCTTCCTCCGGCGTTCCCTCCGTGTGTCCGGTTGCTGGGATTTCTTCCTCCAATACCGTATCTCCACAGACCGTACATTTCGTGACCATTTTGCCTGCCACGGTACAGGTCGCTGCCGTTTCTTCCTCCGGTGTTCCCGCCGTATGTCCCGTTGCTGGGATCTCTTCCTCCAATACCGTATCTCCACAGACCGTACATTTCGTGACCTGCTTGCCTGCCACTGTACACGTTGCTGCCGTATCTTCCTCCGGCGTTCCCTCCGTGTGTCCAGTTGCAGGTATCTCTTCCTCCAAGACCGTATCCCCACAGACCGTACATTTCGTGACCTGCTTGCCTACTGTTGTACACGTTGCCGCCGTATCTTCCTCCGGGGTTCCCGCCGTGTGTCCAGTTGCAGGTATCTCTTCCTCCGC
>JAFTQM010000010.1 GCA_017462755.1 Lachnospiraceae bacterium
CAGGATCAAACTCTCATATTAAGTGTTTAATCTCATTCGGATGAACATTGGCTTTTCTTTAAGAAACGCTTCATGTTCGTATCCTCTGTCTTTCGACAGTTTACTGAAATTTAGGGTGTGTGATTAAATCACACGTTCTTTGAAACTTTATTTAAGAATTTCAAGGTTGTTTCATTGTTCAGTTATCAAGGTTCTTGCTTTGTTCTTTTGAACTCTGTACTGCCTCTTAGCGAGTCAGCTTGTACAGTATATCATACTGTTTTGCTTTTGTCAACTACTTTTTTTATTTTTTCAAAAGTTTTTTGTCGACCACTGTCGCTTCCGTGACAGCTCTGCTATCTTATCATGTTTTGTTTCTCTTGTCAAGCACTTTTTTATTTTATTTTTCAAAATGTTCCGACATCAAAAACAACTTATTTTCGACAGCTTTGTTAGAATATCACACTTAACCTCGTTTGTCAACAACTTTTTTCATTTTATTTTAAATATATTTTTTCAACACTTTTAACACACATTCTGCAGTTGTTTCTACAAACGAATCCATGGCTTGCTCCGTAAGATAAACATACTCCCTTTCAAGTCCCTCTCTTCCCGCCCGGTAAAAGTCAGTAATATAAGCCCGTCGATTCTCAAAGGCATCTGCTGCAAAAAAATCCATAAACTTATTCTGAAAATCTATCTTCTTTTCATATATACAAAATGCCCGAAAATCCGGATGCTTCCTTAGATATAAAAAGTCCAGGTCATACCAATCCTTCTTTATTGTCCAAATAAATTCATTCGCATTTTCTTCATACCATGTGTGGTACTTTTTCTTACACGGACGCCAAATCCTCTCTCCCCATTCAATATCCGAAAGCAAATGGCTCAGATATCCCAGATAAAAGGACTTTTCCACGGATGTGTATCGCGCCAGCTGCTCCTCTCGTAAATACGAACTCAAATAAGACTCCAACGAAATATCCGTCTCTCCGTCATCCCCCGTCACCCAAAAATGCGAAATATTCTTACTTGGTGTAAAAACAGACCAATCTTCGTTTGGAACTCCGCTGTCCGGTGCAATGTTTCCAAAAACAAATGCAACCGGCTCCAACTCAGGTAACTGTTCTAATATTAAATCCGTAATTCTAAAATGAACCATCCACGAAGCCATGCCCACTTCTCCTCCTAATCAGCAATATCTGTCCTTTCAAACCATCACGGTAAAAAACCTTGAGCGGAAAGACAGAAAATCCACATACCGGATTTCTATCCTTCCGCTCGTCGTTTTAAATCATAATTGTCGTCCAAAATCTATTACGATTCTTCTGCGTCCATGTCATAATCCTCGTCGTCCATCGCCTCACCGCCAACTTCGAGATTATAACGTGTTCTGCGTCTTAAACGTGCTTCCTCCGATGCCTGAATCAGATACTCCTTAATCTCTCCGGAATGCTTCACGCTTTTAAGCTCTAACTTCGGATCTGTCGTATCACCGGTGTAACAGATGATTGTACCAAGTCCAAATATGCGTTCCATCAAAGAACGGCTCAAACGAACATCCTGCACCTTATACATATAAGTATCATCCTCGGTAATATTCAAAAAGCCTCTGCGAATATTCAACTTTTCCGCTCCGATTGAATATTTTGTAAAGTATAAAGGCAATGCCAAAAACTTCGTTCTTCGTGACTCTACATACTGATAACTATTTACCGCCATATTCTCCCTCACTCTTGACTTCCTTTTGTATTTTTATACCCGAAATTACATTTGTATCACTCATCCAGTGAAATAATTTCAGTATAATCCTCTCTGGATACAATCAAATTAACATCCGTCATATCCGCATCCTTCGGAATCTGGAATATCAATACACATTCCTTCCTTCCGGCTGCTGCGATCTCCGCCTTCATATAAAGAAGATCATGATCCAAAACCGTTATCATCGGTTTTAAGAAATTCTCCTCATTACAATCCAACTGATATGTTATCTTCTGCTTGCCAAAATCAAACAACTGCGGAATGCTGGCTTTGTTCTCCAATACAAAATCAAGCACGAGCAACGTGTTCCCCGCATCCGGTCGAATCAAAAAGCTTTCGTTTCCTTCCAACGAATACTTATCCATCAGCGTATAACCTTTATATTCCGCATTCAGCTGAGCCAGTCCGATAACCTGATTCAAATCCGCATTTGCCTGTATCTCTTCTCCTGCTCCCGGAGTCGGTACCTTTGTACTGTCTCCTGCACCGCCCGTCGGTACCGGAGTCGGAGTAGGACTCGGTGTTGGGGTAGGTGTTGCCGTCGGCAACGGAGTCGGAGTTGGGGTAGGACTCGGTAATGCTTCCGTATAATTCTCATCATGTCTCAACAGCACTCCTGCTGCATATTCTGCTATGATATCCTGTTCTTCTTCTGTCAGGGGATGCGTTTGCGCGATACAACCTGTTGTCATCAGCATTCCTGCCGCTACAATCCCCAATAGTACTTTTTTCTTCACTTGACACTCCTCCGTATCCAGTAATCACTAATACTATCATACCACGCTTTCCCTTATTCGGCAATGTTTTTTTGTTCCGTCTTTTTAAATTCCCGCATCCAGTTCACACCAGAACTCTACACCGGTCTCATGATTTACCACACCACACTCCCTGTTATGTGCCGTCATAATTGCTTTTACAATAGAAAGACCGATTCCGCTGCCGCCATACTCTCTGGTTCTCGCCTTATCTACTTTATAAAATTTTATCCATACCTTATCCAAGTCTTCCGCCGGAATCCTCTCGCCGGTATTGAATACGGCAACTCGAATCACCTCTGCAAATCGAATCAGTTTGACCTCGATTACTCTTCTTCCCGCTACATGATTCAATGCATTGCTGATATAATTCGTAATTACCTCTTCTACCATATATTCATCAGCCCAGACATAAACCGGCTCCGTTTCCTCAAAAATCAGATGTACTTCCTTTTGCTTGATCAGAATGTCAACCGAATTCAATACCGAGCGAATCAACGCCACAATATCAAACCGCTCCATCTCCACCTGATTTTTCCCAAATTCCAACTGATTCAGAGTCAGAAGCTTCTTTACCATCTTATTCATTTTTTGCGCTTCGTCAATAATGACCTCACAATAAAACTCTCTGCTTTCCGCATCCTCGCTGATATTGTCCTGCAGCCCTTCTGCATAGCCCTGAATCAATGCAATCGGAGTCTTCAATTCATGCGTCACATTTGACAAAAATTCCTTACGCATTTCATCAATCTGAATTTTATTCTGAATATCGGACTGCAGCTCATTGTTCGCGCTTTTCAACTCGGAAATTGTCTGCTTCAAGCGTTTCGAAAGCTCATTGATGCTGTTTCCCAGTACCGCAATCTCGTCCTTGGTACGCACCTCATACTTAGCCTCAAAGTTCAATTCTGCCATTTTTGCCGAAATTCCCGCCAGCTCCAAAATCGGCTTGGTAAAATTCCGACTGATAAAATACATGATAACTGAGCCCAAAATAATGATAAGCCCTCCGACATATGCCAAGAATCGACTTGCAATTGCTGCACTCTCCTGAATACTCTCATAATTGGTACGGATAAACAGCTCTACCCGATTGTCCAGTACCCCGTATAAGTCAATATAATCCGCCGCCTGCCGTTTATCACTCTGAAAATAAATATCATATGCACCATTGGAATACAGTAACCGGATATTGGCAATCTCATACATCGGCAAATTTCCCAATGCATAGGAAAATCGAGAATAATCCATCCGTTCCTTTGCCACACGCGAGCTATTGGTTCCATATACAATATTTTTTGCAATGATATACATATCCAGATTATGACTCGAACATACCGTATTGATCTTCTCTATCTGTGTTTCCGTCAGCTCTGTTGCCGTATAATCAGCCTCCTCCGAAAACAGCGCACTAATTTCCTCAAAGCTGTCGCCCAACATCTCTAACTTCGTTCTCTGATAGTACTCCGGCAAAAAAAAGCGGTTTACTCCCAAACAAAGAAAAATAAACATAACCATAGAAAGCATCAGTACAAATGTAATTTTAAAACGCAAGGAATGCTTCATGCCTGTACCTCAAACTTATATCCCATTCCCCAAATCGTCTTAATGTATTCTCCCTTTTCGCCCATCTTACTGCGCAGCTTTTTCACATGCGTATCAATGGTACGGGCATCACCAAAATAATCATAATTCCAGACATTATTCAATATCTTTTCGCGAGAAAGTGCCACTCCCTTGTTCTCCACAAAATAACTGAGCAGCTCAAATTCTTTCACGCTCAAATCAATACTCTGACCATCGATTTTGACCTGATGCGCTGTTTTATCTATGACAATTCCTCCGATTTCGAGGCTCACTTCCTCCTGCTGGTTTGTGCGACGCAGAATCGCCTCCACACGCGCCACCAGAATCTTCGGACTGAACGGCTTGGAAATATATTCATCCACTCCCAGTTCAAAGCCCAAAAGCTCGTCCCGCTCATCACTCTTTGCCGTCAGCATGATAATCGGCACCTTAGAATATTGACGAATTTCACGGCATACCTGCCATCCGTCCATCTTCGGCATCATGACATCCAAAATCAGCAATGCGATATCCTTTTGCGCAAAAAACATATCCACTGCTTCTTCTCCGTTTTCCGCTTCCAACACCTCAAAATTGCTCTTTACCAAAAAATCCTTGACCAGCTTACGCATCCGGCTCTCATCATCTACTACAAGTATTTTTACGCGTTCCATCTGTGCCTCCACTCCATTCCTATGATTCGCTCTTTTTCTTCTATTTTGCGCTAAAACCATGTAAAATCTGTGAAAACTTTTTTAATTTATTATGTCTGACGTAATACCAAGCTCTTTTTCCCGCTCTCTAATATTCTGTTCACGCTTTGTCAATTCCTCCGCCCATGACGCATAACGGTTCTCCACCCGTTCCTGTGCATCTGCAAGCGGAGTGTTCGGACCAAACATGGTAATCAAAAACATCGCTATTACAACCGCAACCAAAAATACAGCAACAATACGGGTATTCCTAAGCTTCCCCTGATAATACTCTGCAAGCCGCTTATATTTCTGCTTTTCTCCCGCTGTCAATTCCTCCGTCAGCGCACTTTTTTTGCGCGGCAGACTTATGTAAATGGCAGGAAGCTGCTCCTCCGTATAACCGGAGCGCAGCAAAAAGCTCCTCTGCTCCTTCAGAAAATCAATTCCAATCGGTGTGATAAAATTTCTCTTCTCAATGAGCTTCCGATAAAGCTTTTCCACTGCATCCCTGCTGGTCAAATCCATCTTGGCACGAATATAGGAAATGGACTCCTCTTCCTTCTTTGCCGCTTCCCATTCCGCTTTTGTTTCAAATGCATACTCTCCGATTACAAATCGTTCCCCCATACACAGCTCCTATTCTGTCTTCTTAGTTTTCGATTACCTCAATCGAATCAATTACAACCGGAGTCTCCGGCACGCCGCTGCTGTTCACCGTCACACCTGCAACCGCATCCAGCACATTATATCCATCCATTACCTGACCAAAAACCGTATGGCGCTCAAACAACCACGGAGTACCACCATACAATCCATAATTCTTCGTCTGCTCCTCCGTCAACACCGTACCGTAAGCAAGCTCAACGTATTGCTGCAATCCCACATTATACTGGTCCTTCAGCATCTTCTCCAGGTCTGCAACATAATTCACATCCGCCTGTACAATAAAAAACTGACTTCCGTTGGTATTCGCTCCCGCATTCGCCATACACAGCGCTCCGCGATACGGATGCAAATCCTCATCAAATTCGTCCTCAAACTCTTCACCCCAAATACTCTCACCACCGGTACCGTTTCCCTCCGGATCGCCGCCCTGAATCATAAAATCATCAAAAATACGGTGGAAGGTCAGTCCGTCATAGTATCCTTCCTTTGCATGAGTCACAAAATTCTCCACTGCCTTTGGTGCTTCCTCTTCAAAAAACTTTACGGTAATCGTACCATAATCCTTAATATTTATTTTGGCATAGGTCTCACCCTCTGCAATATCCGCAAACTGCTTTAACTTCTTTGCCTCGGCTGTCTGTGTCGGCTCCTTTGCCTCATCCTCTGTTACCGGTGCTTCAGTCGGTGCCTTTGTTGGCGCCTTGGTCGGTGCTTTCGTCGTCGTAGTCGTATCCTGCTTTGTACCTTCTGTTTCCTTCGAACCACAACCTGTCATTGCAAGAGCAAGCACCATTCCTGCTGCCATTACTTTTGTCATCCATTTCTTGTTTCTCATACTTATCCTCATTTCCGCGCCTTGCGCTCTCCTTTTATTTTACTTCATTCTGCAATGGTTTCCCATCAAAAAAATCTCTCAAATTTCGCAGAGTTACCTCAGCAATATTTTCCAATGCCTCTTCGGTCAAAAACGCCTGATGCGAGGTAACCACCACATTCGGCATGGATATCAACCGCGCCAGCACATCGTCCTGCATGATGCGATTGGAACGGTCCTCATAAAAGAAATCGGTTTCCTCTTCATAGACATCCAAACCTGCCGCTCCGATTTTATGCTGCTTAATCCCCTCCAACAACGCCTCGCTCTGAATCAACGCACCTCTGGAGGTATTGATGATAATCACTCCATCCTGCATCTTTGCAATCGAATCCGCATTAATCATATACTCATTGTCCTTAGTCAACGGGCAATGCAGCGAAATCAGCTTCGCCTCCCGGCAAATGGTATCAAAATCCGCATAAGTAACACCTTCTCTTGCTACCGGATAAGGGTCATATGCCAGCACCTTCATACCAAAGCCCAGACACAAATCAATAAATGCCTGACCGATTTTACCTGTACCGATTACACCCACTGTTTTACCACGAAAATCGAAGCCCGTCAAGCCATGCAGACTGAAATTATATTCACGGGTCCGATTATAGGCACGATGAAGCTTCCGATTCAACAGCAGCGCAAGTCCCATAGCGTGCTCTGCCACCGCATAAGGGGAATACGCCGGCACCCTTACTACCTTCAGTTTTCCCTTGGTCGCCTCCAAATCTACATTATCATAGCCGGCACAGCGCATCGCCAATACCCGGATGCCAAGTGCATACAGCTTATCTATCGCAGCCCGGTCAACGGTATCATTTACAAACGCTACTACTGCATCGCTTTCCTCTGCCAGTCTGGCATTCCTGCCATTTAGCTTATCCTTGTAATAATTGATTTGAAATCCGTATGCTTCTTTCTTTTGTTCAAAAAAAATCTTATCATACGGCTTTGTATCAAAAAAACTAATTGTCTTCATCTGTCCGCCTCCATACAATCCGAATTCATAAACAATATCTTCCGGTATAGTATCTGTAGACGGCTCTTTTCTTATTCTGTTGAAATTTTTATATTTTTTCCGTCGGACACCAGTGTAATTGTTCCCATCGTATCGGTGCGATAAACCTGTACATCCATCTCCTCCAACCGCGCCAATACCTCGCTGTGCGGATGACCGTAAGCATTGTCCTTCTCACAGCTGATTATCACATACACCGGGTCTACTGCTTCTAAAAACGCTTCTGTATTGGAGGTACTGCTGCCGTGGTGCCCTGCCTGAAGCACATCGGATTCCAGCTCCATGCCAAACTCCAGCATACACATCTCACTTTCTGCCTCCGCATCTCCGGTAAACACAAAGCTGTTCTCTCCATACACCAGTCGCACTGCCACCGATGCATTGTTCGGGTTATCCCGAAAACCCTCATGCGGTGCCAAAACTTGAATCTGCAATGCACCAAGCTCATACACCTCGCCCGGATGCGGAACCAACCGCTTCTCTACCCGTTCTGCCGCTTCCAAAAAATCCAAATAAACTGCCATTTCCGATGTTTCCTCCGGATAAATCAGGCATTCTGTCGGTATCTTCCACAAAACCTCATCCATCGCTCCGATATGATCCTCGTGACTATGTGTCGCAATGACATAGTCTAACTGTTCAATCCCAAGCCGCTCCAAAGTCGTCAGAACCAACGCTGCATCTGCATCGTTTCCTGCATCTATCAGCATCGCATATTCCTGCCATTGCAGAATCGTACAATCCGCCTGTCCCACGTCAAGATAGGTTATTGTAAGCACTCCCTCTTCCTTCTGCAGTGCCTCGCTTATCACACCGGCCTGCCCGGTATCCTCCTGTTTCTCCTGCGCCTCTTTTTTATCTTCGCTTGCCACTCCGAACTCCTCAAGCGCAAGTCCCTTCGGCAACACCACTGCCATAAACGCAGCAAACACAGGCACCACAAACCACAGACCGTTATTCCGCCGTCTTCGTCTCCTTCTTGCCATGCATATTCTCCATTTCTGCAGTTATATCTTTCTCTATTTGAGCCGTTCGAAAGGTATGGTAACTACTTCGTATACGCAAAGCAGGGTAGACGAGAACACTCTCTTCTACCCTGCTTAATTGCATTTGAATTTACAAATGTCCTAAGAGTGGACCTGAGGGGAGTTGAACCCCTGTCCGAAAGCCCATCCATTGCAGCATCTCCCATCACAGTCTGTTATTTTGCCTTACGGCCATTCCCTCCATCCGTCGCAAGCAGACACGCGCCGGATTTCAGTAGCTTCATACTACGCCTGCACCCTCAAAGCTTTGGATGCATCGTTTCCTACATAGTCGATGCCAGGGTCTTAACGTGTAGGTGCGCTAAGTCTGACAGCTGCCATTAGGCAGCGAATGCTAAATTATCTTCAGCGTTTATATTTATTGTCAGGTTTTAACGTGGTCCCGCCCACGGATGGCTTCCGCAATTTCAAAACCCCCGTCGAAACCAGTACAAGCCCGGTTTGGCGCTGAAATTGCACGCGAACAAAACAAACGTTCTTCGCATTCTTAGTATATCCGATTTTTTGTGTTGTGTCAACTGCGATTTCGCAATCAACTGCTTTTTCACAATTCTTTCACAAAACAAAGCTCGAAAAACATCGCTATTGCGAGGTTACCGACATGATTGCCGGAATCAGCTGCTTCTTCCGCGAAACCACACCATCCAGCTTAAAGCCCCGCTCCTTACTCTTGCCATGGAACGCATTTTCCAAAAGCTCCTCCG
Organism: Lachnospiraceae bacterium; assembly: GCA_017462755.1. Lineage (GTDB taxonomy): Bacteria > Bacillota > Clostridia > Lachnospirales > Lachnospiraceae > RGIG4057. Next base: position 9,065 of record JAFTQM010000010.1, read on the forward strand.
CTCCGGCCCCCTGATAAAGCACCTCTGTGGATTCCCGAATAATATTGGTCAGCATAAAGAATATCATGTCTACATCCTGCTCCTCCGATGCTTTTTCCATATACGGAAGCAGTCGCTCCTTGAGCTCCGCCAATCCTAATGCATTCACCGAGGTAATCTGTCCCACACCAAAGGAAAGGTCACCGGAAGAAAACTTCTTAAAATCCTGATAAAAAATCTCTTCTGTGGATTTCATCTTCAAATCACTGCCGGCCTCAAACATCTCTCCCGCCAGCTCCGTGGTATCCAGCTTCGCAATCATTGCCAGCGCCTCCGCTGCTGCCTTATCCTCTGCCGTACAGGTTGGCGAACGGTACATCAGGGTATCCGAAATAATCGCCGCACAAAGCAGTCCCGCCATCGTCTCATCCAACGCTGCACCGCTTTCCCGATACATCTGATAAACAATGGTAGCCGTACAGCCTACCGGCTGATTGCGAAAATAAACCGGTGACATCGTCTCAATCGTCCCCAAGCGATGATGGTCGATGATTTCCAAAATTTCCGCTTCCTCAACTCCGTCTACCGCCTGACTTCTTTCGTTGTGATCCACCAAAATCACTTGTTTCCTGCGCATATTGAGAAGATTTCTTCTTGAAATCATACCGCAATAATTCCCCTTGCCGTCCAATACCGGAAAATCACGATTTCTGCGCTGTGCCATCACATTCTTGATTTCTTCTACATATGCTTCGGTCTGAAAGGTAATCAAATTATCCCTTACCATAAAATGCTCAATCGGCATACTCTGATTAATCAGACGTGCTACCGTATAAGTATCATGCGGTGTACTGATTACCGTACAGCCATGCTCCTGCGCCAACATCTGTATCGTTCGTGAAACCTTCGCTCCCTCACAGACAATAATACAGCCTGCCTTCATTTCGATTGCGCACAGCTGGGATTCGTAACGATTTCCCAGAATCACCAAATCATGCTCCTCGATATAATTCTCCATCAAGTCCGGGTTCGCTGCCGCAATCAACACCTTACCCTGTGTATAGCTCTCCTCCGGATTTCCGACAATCATCGTACCGTCTAATGTTTCCAAAATATTCGCATACGGTGTTTTCGCCTCCGCCAGAATCTTGCTGTCATAAACCTCCATATAAGAGGTCGCAATATCGCTAATTGTAATTAATCCCTTCAATTTTCGCTTATCGGTAATCGGCAGGGTAACAACATTCTGGTCTCGCATCAGCTTCCACGCTTTTTTCAACGAAATCAGACTGCTAACTCCTTCGGTCTTGCGAATCTCGATATCCTTTACCTGCGTCGCTACATCATTGATAAATTCCGGTGCCTCCAGCCCAAAACGCTCCAGCACATATTGCGTCTCTTTGTTCAGCTGTCCTGCCCGCATCGGCACATAATCCCTGCCGGTCATCGCACGCTTCAAATGCGCATATGCAATCGCGGAGCAAATCGAATCGGTATCCGGATTTTTATGTCCTACCACAATTACTCGTCTGTTCTGTGTCATCATATTACTGCCACCTTTCTCTCAACCACGCCTAATACAGATTCTTCACCTTAAAATCCTTCTCTGCCTCTCGTCGCTGATCCTTCTTCGCAATGTCCTGACGCTTATCATACAGCTTCTTACCACGCGCTACACCGACCTCTACTTTGACCAGACTGCCTTTAAAATATACCTGCAGCGGTACCAGCGTATAGCCCTTTTCCTTCATCTTGCCTACCAGCTTATTAATCTCGTACTTATGCAGGAGCAGCTTCTTTACCCGCAAAGGGTCCTTGTTAAAGATGTTCCCCTTCTCATATGGGCTGATATGCATATTATAAACATACACCTCTCCATGCTCAATACGGATAAACGCTTCCTTTACACTGCATTTTCCCATACGCAGTGACTTTACCTCGGTTCCGTGCAGCGCAATTCCCGCTTCATAGGTGTCCTCAATAAAGTAATCAAACCTTGCCTTCTTGTTATTGGCAATCATTTTTATATTTTCTTTGGATGCTTTTGGCATACTCTTCCTCCAAATTATTTTTATACCGGCAGCATCTCAATCACCTTTAACATCTTATCCGCTGCCACAATTTCCACCTGCAATCTCTGCCCCAGCTTGTACGTCTTTTTCCGATGCTCTCCCACAAGCTGCATGTGAGCCTCATCAAAAATATAATAATCATCCTGTAAATCTGCCAGCCGTACCATACCCTCTACCGTATCCGGTAGCTCGACATACATACCCCAGGAGGTCACGCCGGAAATTACCCCTTCATAAACCTCACCTATTTTATCGGCCATATACTCGATTTTCTTCAGCTTTTCTACATCACGCTCCGCTTCTTCCGCACGACGCTCGGTACGACTGCTGTTCGCTGCCACCTCCGGCAAGCATTGCTCATAATGCCGAATACGCTTTTCTGACAAGCCGCCACGCAGATTTTCCTTAATAATCCGGTGAATCTGCAAATCCGGGTATCTGCGAATCGGAGAAGTAAAATGACAATAATACCGGGTCGCCAGACCAAAATGCCCGTCACAAAAGGTTGTATATTTCGCCTGCTTCATTGAGCGCAGACAAAGTCGGCTGATGACCGCCTCCTCCGGCGTTCCTTCTATCTTGCGAAGCAGCTTCTGCAGCTCCTTCGGATGAATCTCATCCTGTCCGATATGAATGCTATAGCCAAAATTGTTGATAAAGATACCAAGCTTTGTAATCTTTTCGTTATCCGGATTTTCATGGCTTCGGTACACAAACGGAAGCTCCTGCCAGAAAAAGTCCTCCGCAACCGTTTCGTTCGCAATCAGCATGAAATCCTCAATGAGCTTCGTTGCCTGATTCCGCTCATACGGACGAATATCCAACGGCTTGCCCTTCTCGTCCACAATAATCTTGCACTCCGAAAAATCAAAATCAATCGAGCCGCGCTTCCGTCTCTTTTCCCGCAAAATTCCCGCAAGCTCATTCATCTGCTCAAACATCGGCACAAGCTCTCGATACGCTTCCATCTCTGCCGGGTCATGATCCTCGATAATTTTCTTAACCGAGGTATAGGTCATGCGTTTATCCACACGCAGCACCGTTTCTGCGATTCGATGTCCTAATACCGTTCCCTTTTCATCAATATCCATCAGACAGCTCAGTGCCAGGCGGTCACAGCCCGCATTCAGCGAGCAAATCCCATTGGACAACGCATGTGGAAGCATCGGAATGACCCGGTCCACCAGATAAACACTCGTACCGCGCTTTAACGCTTCTTTATCCAGCGGTGAGCCCTCCGTCACATAATGACTGACATCCGCGATGTGCACGCCTAAATGATAAACTCCATTCTCATAGCTTAACGTAACCGCATCATCTAAATCCTTCGCATCCTCGCCGTCAATCGTTACCGTAGGTAAGTCGCGCAAATCCAATCTGCCGGCAATGTCCTTTGACTCCACCTGCTCCGGCATCTGCTTTACCTGCTGCATAACCTCCTCCGGATACTGCATCGGAATCCCATAGGCATAAATTACGGATGCCACATCCACGCCCGGGTCATTGGCATGCCCTAAAATCTTGAGCACCTCACCCTCCGGATTCTTCGTTGCCGTACCATAATCCGTCAGTCGCACCACGACCTTATGTCCGGTTACTGCTCCCATCGTCTTTTCCTTCGGAATAAACACATCACAATCAAACTTCTGATTGTCCGTTACCACAAAGCCAAAGCTCTTGCCCTTTTGAAAGGTTCCGACCAACTCCGTGGTTCCCCGCTCAACAATATCGATTACTGCTCCCTCACGTCTTTTTCCGGTGCGCTCCTCGCGAATCGCAATTTTTACGGTATCCTGATCCAGCGCTCCATTAACCTCGTGCTCCGGAATAAAAATATCCTCCGTTTCACCCTCCACGGTAACAAAACCAAAGCCCCGGCTCGTTCCGTGATACAGCCCGGTCTTGATGTTGGCATCTGCCGCCACATAGCGTCCCCTGATATCCAGCGCTGCCTTTCCCTCATGAATCAATTCATCCAGCGTCAGCTTAAGCTCCAATCGTTCATCCTTCGGAACTCCCAAAAACGCTGCCATTTCCTTCAATTTCATCGGTCGATATTCTTTTTCCCCAAGCAATGCCGCAAGCATCTGCTTATTTTCTTCTCTTTCTCTCATTTTCCCTCATTTCCTGTACAACGCAACAAAAGACACGCTGCAAGCAGTGTGTCTTTTGTCCTATCTTGTAACATCCACGCGAAACGTGAATCCTACCAGCTCAAATTTAATACTACAGAAAGTACAACAAATAATACTGCAAGAATCTTTGTAATCTTCTCCAAAGCACCTTCCATGGAACGACCCTTATTCTTGCTCCAATATGTGTCTGCGGAACCACTGAGCGCACCCGAAAGACCTGCAGACTTACCTTCCTGCATCAACACAACTACTACTAATGCTATACAAATAAGAACATACAATACTGTTACAATTCCCTTTAAAACTTCCATTTTCTTAATTCCTTTCTTGTACTACCCGGAACTGACTACCAGGTATTTCTAAAAGCCATATGCTTTATCATACCACAACCAGTCCGGTATTGCAAGCATTTCTTTATTTTCTTACCAACAGAGAATTTCCGGTCATTTCTACCGGCTTGGTCATGCCCATCATCTCAATCATCGTCGGGATGATATCAGCCAGACAACCGCCATCCTTTAAGGTGTAAGCCGGATCGTAGTTTACCAGAATAAATGGTACCGGATTGGTCGTATGAGCGGTAAATGGTGCACCGTTCTCATAATCAAGCAGCTGCTCTGCATTACCGTGGTCTGCACAAATGAACATCTGACCGTCTACGGAAAGCAATGCATCCACTGCCTTACCTACACACTCATCCACTGCTTCTACTGCCTTTACCGCAGCCGCTTCAATACCGGTATGACCAACCATGTCCGGATTTGCAAAGTTAATGATGATAACATCATACTTTAAGGACTTGATTGCCTCTACTAACTTATCTGCCACCTGATATGCACTCATCTCCGGCTGCAAATCGTAAGTTGCTACCTTCGGAGAGTTTACAAGGATTCTGTCCTCGCCCTCGTTTGGAGCCTCTACGCCACCATTGAAGAAGAAGGTAACATGTGCATACTTCTCTGTCTCAGCAATTCTTGCCTGAGTCTTGCCGTTTGCTGCAAGGAATTCACCAAAGGTGTTTGTAATCGAAATCTTCTTGAATGCTACGGTCTTGTTCGGAATCGTCACATCATACTCGGAGAAGCATACATAAGTAACCTCCGGTCTGCCGCCCTTTCTCTCGAAACCGTCAAAATCATCGCTGCACATTGCACGGGTAATCTCTCTTGCACGGTCCGGACGGAAGTTGAAGAATACAACGGAGTCACCGGACTGAATGGTAGCTACCGGCTTGCCATCCTTTTCCATAACGGTCGGTACTACGAACTCATCTGTTACATCTGCCTCGTAGGAAGCCTTCATTGCACACATCGGGCAAGCTGCCTTCTCGCCCTCGCCATATACCATAGCGGCGTAAGCCTTCTCTACTCTGTCCCAACGGTTATCACGATCCATGACATAGTAACGTCCCATAACAGTTGCTACTTCACCAACACCGATTTCGCTCATCTTGTCCATCAATTCCTTCAAGAAGCCCTTACCGGAGGTCGGCGCAGTATCACGACCGTCTAAGAATGCATGTACATAAACCTTCTCAAGTCCTGCTCTCTTTGCCAGCTCTAACAAACCGTAAAGATGGGTATTGTGGCTGTGTACACCACCATCGGAAAGCAGACCGTAGAAATGCAGTGCAGAATTGTTCTTCTTGCAGTTCTCTACTGCTCTTAACAGCTCTTCATTCTCAAAGAAGGTACCATCCTGAATTTCCTTTGTAATTCTGGTCAGCTCCTGATATACGATGCGGCCTGCGCCCATGTTCAGGTGTCCTACCTCAGAGTTACCCATCTTACCCTCCGGCAGACCTACTGCCATACCGGAAGCATTACCCTGTACAAAAGGGTATTCCTTCATCAACTTATCCATAACAGGAGTCTTTGCAAGTGCTACTGCATTTGCTTCCTGCTTTTCATTCAAGCCATAACCATCCAAAATCATCAATACTGTAGGTTTCTTTGCCATATTATCCTCCATTCCGAGAAAAATCATACATCTTATGATTTTTACATTTTAACATTTCTGCGTGGAATATACCTTGTTTTCCTTTCCTCATCCATGGGAAAACACACCACATTTATTTGTATCATACTTTTCGGAAATTGGCAAGCAAAAAATCCTGCAATCGAAATAATCTTTCCTGCCCTAGTTTCCTGCTACCTTCGGCTCCATCGGCTGAATATCATAGGAAATCTTTACATTCGACGTAATCTCCTGTACATTTTCCCTAAACTTCCGCATAACTCGCTCCGCTACCATTCTGCCGTTTGTAATATCCGTATCCAAAAGAAGTACGATATACTGACTGTTACTGTATCTTGTTCCGGCATCTACGGCACGCAGGGATTCTACCACCGATTCCTCCAAAAGTCCCATCAGTGCCTCCAACGGCACCTGTTCTTTACTATCATCTACATAGTCCAACGTAAAAAGCACCGTCTGTACCAGCTGCTTTTTGCGTTCTACACAGCGCTGTACAAAATCATAAAGCTTTTTGAATTCGTCGTATGCAAGATGAAAGGCACCCTTTGGAATCTCCAAGCCCTCCTGCATCATCTGCTGAATATACTCCAGGTCAATGACCGTACTGATTTCTTCCAAATCACGCTTACTCTCATCATAAAAATGATAAGCATTCTTTCCGTTATTCTTTACAAAATACAAGGACTTATCCGCCTTGCTGTACAAGCTCTGGTATTCTGCACCGCCCCGCGCCATTACGATACCGATGGATACGGATACGATTCCGCCATAGCCCAGTGCTCCCATTTTATCCGAAAACGTCCGAATAATTCCTTCTGCCTTCTTTGCTGCAGTTTTCTTATCCTCCAAATCCGTACAGAAAATCACAAATTCATCTCCTGCCAGACGACATACAATATCACTCTCACGCGCGTGCTTTTTCAAAACCTCAGCAAAATGCTGCAGCGTTTTATCTCCCACAATATGGCCAAAGGTATCATTGATTGCCTTAAAATTATCCAAATCCAGCATAAACAATGCACCGGAATGTCCATTCTTCAATCGCTCCTGCACACTCTTTTCCAGATAATCACGATTGTGCAGACCGGTCAATGCATCCGTCAACGATTTTAAGGTCGCCATCTTCATCTGCTGTGTCTGCTTTTCTAACTCCAACTCCAGATTTTTACGAAATTCCTGCAATTCTAAGATTCTGCTTACACGACTGCTTACCACAATTCCCGCAAACGGCTTCGTAATAAAATCATCCGCTCCGCATTGCAGGCACTCTGCTTCCGTTGTCGGGTCTGCATCCGCCGTCAAAAAGATAATCGGTATCTTTGCCCATTTCTCATTTTCTTTCAGCCGGCTTGCTACTGCCTTTCCATTCATTCCGGGCATTTCAATATCCATCAAAATCAAATCCGGAATCTCATTTTCCAAAAATGCCAGCGCCGCCTCGCCCGAGCTTACCTCCGTTACCCGGTACTCCTTGCAAACTGCCGATTTCGTTACCAAGCTGCTCATTGAATCATCATCCACTATCAGAATATGCTTCATGTTCTCCCCATCTCCTTGCTATCATTTTCGCTTCTGTTTGTCAAACAGCACACTTTCCTGTATATCAGTATAACACATTAACTTTTACATGAAAAGCAAAAAAATACCCATGAACGAATTTTTTCGTCCATGGGTATCTCGTACTTCCTACTTATAACAAACAATCTTACCAAAATCCGGCTTCAGGGAAGCTCCGCCTACCAGACCGCCGTCGATATTTGGCTTTGAGAACAGCTCTGCTGCATTTCCTGCATTTACCGAACCACCGTACTGAATACGAATCTCATCAGCGGTAGCCTGATCATACACCTCTGCGATGCATGCACGGATAGCACCACAAACCTCTTCTGCCTGCTCGGAGGTAGCGGTCTCGCCGGTACCGATTGCCCAAATTGGCTCATAAGCGATAACTGCCTTCTTTGCCTGCTCTGAGGTAACGTTCTGGAATGCAATCTTAATCTGCATACGAATCCAATCAATTTATATTCCCTGCTTTCTCTTAGTCAGGGACTCACCACAGCAGATGATTGGAGTAATACCGTGCTCGAATGCCTTTAATACCTTCTTGTTTACGGTCTCATCTGTCTCAGCGAAGTACTCTCTTCTCTCAGAATGTCCGATGATAACATACTTTACACCGATGTCAGTTAACATATTCGGAGCAATCTCGCCGGTGTAAGCACCGCTTTCCTCGTAGAACATATTCTCTGCACCGATTTCGATGTTGCTGCCCTTTGCAGCCTCGATTGCAGTTGTCAAAGAAATTGCAGGAACGCAGAATACTACGTCTGCCTCCTCATTCTTTACCAACGGCTTTAATTCTTCAATCAATTTTACAGTCTCACTTGGAGTCTTGTTCATCTTCCAGTTGCCTGCAATAATCTTCTTTCTTGCCATGATTTTTACCTCATTATATTTTACTTGTCGTTTGCTGCTGCCACGCCCGGTAATTCCTTACCCTCAAGGAACTCTAAGGAAGCACCGCCACCGGTAGAGATGTGGGACATCTTGTCACCATAGCCTAACTGATTTACAGCTGCTGCGGAGTCACCACCACCGATAATGGTAGTAGCCTCGATGTTTGCAAGAGCCTCTGCTACTGCGATGGTACCCTTTGCAAAGTTGGACATTTCGAATACGCCCATCGGTCCATTCCAAACTACCGTCTTAGCGGACTTGATCGCATCTGCGTACAGCTCGCAGGTCTTAGCACCGATATCCAGACCCTCTTCATCGTCTGCAATACCGCCAAGCTCTACGGTATGATATGGAGCATCATTGGAGAATTCCTTGGAAACAACGGTATCGATAGGAGTCAACAGCTTCACGCCGTTCTTCTCAGCCTTTGCCATCATTTCCTTTGCATACTCAATGTAATCCTCTTCAAGGAGAGAATCTCCAACTTCCTGACCCTTTGCAGCCATGAATGTGTATGCCATACCGCCGCCGATAATGAGCTTGTCAACCTTGTCAAGAAGATTGTCAATAACACTGATTTTACTTGAAACCTTACTACCGCCAAGGATTGCAACCAGCGGACGAACAGGATTGTTTACTGCATTGCCGAGGAACTGAAGCTCCTTACCCATGAGGTAACCTGCAACAGACTCTTCAACGTATTCTGTAACACCCACAGTTGAGCAGTGTGCACGGTGCGCACTGCCGAATGCGTCGTTAACAAACAAATCAGCAAGCTCAGCAAGCTCTTTGCTGAAATTTTCTTCATTCTTTGTTTCTTCTTTTCTGTATCTTGTATTCTGGAGAAGAAAAACATCACCGTCATTCATCTTTGCAACAGCAGCCTTTGCGTTCTAACCTACAACACAATCATCAGCAGCAAATACAACCTCTTTGCCAAGGTGTTCACTGAGAC
>JAFTQM010000011.1 GCA_017462755.1 Lachnospiraceae bacterium
CTGATTTTCGCCTTTGTCCGCTGATTAAGCGCTACCGTAAAACGGTGATGCTCCCCCACCCACAAATCTTCGATGCGATTGGCGATTTTCGTATACGGCTTTGAAGCACTGTTCAGATAGTGGATAATGGTTGCATCCTCCGGTGGGATGCAACCATCCGTTAACACCACCTCGTCATCTAATTGATATTCTGCTGCTTGAACCGGAACAGCCCCTAACATAGTAACCAACGACAGACATAATAATCCTACGATTCTCCTTATCTTCACTTTCCCCATTTCTTTTTGCAATAGCTTCATAAACACCTTCCACTCCCTTACTTCTTCCATTTTCATTGTTTATTGATTATTTTGCTTCTTATTCGTTCCGATATCTAATCCCATGCTCGATGGCGTAAGCTTCCGCGGCAGAGCCTTTCGGTGTAATAATCATTAATCTGCCCGTACAATCTTCTATTGTATCTGTATAAAAATTATCTTCAATTATCTTAACTGTAGACGGTATTACAATCTCTGTTAGCAACTCGCAGTTCGTAAATGCGCCACCACCAATTTCTTTCACAGAATCTGAAAGAACTATCTTCTTTAATTTGCATCCTGAAAATGCATATTCACCAATACGTTCAACTCCATATGGGATGCGGTAAGCAGAACCTTCTTTTTTTGAAGGATAGGCAACCAAAATATTTTTCCCACCTTCAACATAATAATCTCCATACATATCGTCGTGATAATAAATATGTTTCCGTTCCATATCTCTCGCATCATACAATGGATAAGAAAAAAGCACTCCAAAAATACTATAATAATTTGTATTATTTCCATCTACACAAAATTCCAAAACACCTCTATCTATTCCTTCGTAATACTCATCAAAAGAAATTTCATCACCTATCACCTTAACACCACTCGGAATTCTTATCTGGTCACGATTATTAAAAATCAAATCCGAAACCACTTCCACCGCTTCTGGAATATGTGCTATATGAGCACCTATTCTCCATATCCTGGTACAATTTTGTGGACAAATAACTTCTACTTTCTTATTGTTAGATGAATTCCAGCTATACCAGCACTCGTGTTCCGGCAAACGTAACAATTTTAAATTTGGAAATGCACTCATAAAATCCTGTTCTGTCGATGTCCTAATATCTATAATAGATTTCCCATCCAGCTCATCCGGAAACCAAAGCATACTGCACTTTTCAAACAAAGTTGCATAATCCATATTAAAAATCAACTCAACTCCGGAATAGTCTCCATTCCATATTTCCGTATCTTCCCAAGTGTACCATTTCTCTGGAATTCTTGGCAAAATTGGTTCTGGAACAACTGTTAGTATATAACTACTTTTGGTATGATTTCTTTTGTCCCTCATTGTAATTCGAGTAGTTCCCGGCGTATGCGCAACCAACTCCCCTGTTATCTTATCAATGGACGCTACTTCCATATTCGAAGAACTCCACATAATCGAAACCTCTTTTCGCTGATTTGCTGCAACAGTAAAACGATGCTGCTCGCCCACCCATAATTCATTTACTTTATTAGCAATCAGCGTATATGGCTTCATAGAACTATTTAACCAATAAACAATGGTCTCGTCTTTCGTTATTGTCTCTGCACTTATTAAAACACTATCCTCATCTTCTTCATTTAAGTAAAAAGCTGCCTCTGCCAAAATACTATTTTGCATTAAAAATAATACAAAACAAAGAATTAACACCACTATCTTTTTGAAAAAATTCCGCATATATCTCCCTCGTACAATAAATATTTTTTAGTTACATACTGTTCAATAGGCTTAGCTAGTTCCATGCCAAATTTGCGTAATAAAGCTACAAATTTTCTGCAAATTCGTGTAGTCCGCCAAGGGCTTCTAGGAAAGTACTGAATTAATCAGCGCTTCCCTAGTAATAATTGCTTCATATATTAGTTTGTTCCCCTAACAGATAAAAGTATCATTTGATTTCACATCCCTTGACTAATTCAACAGACAATTACAAAGCTGTAAATTATTTCCAGAAAAAAACAAATCTTCGCTTATCGAACTATTGTTGTAGTATATTTATCCCAATCATCCTCCCACCTAAAACCAATTTCTTGATACATCATTTTTAGTGCATTTAAACGAATTGCATAACTGCTATATCCATTTTTTCCTGGCAAAAAAATCTCTTCATCTAAGGTTATCACAATATCTTTATCTAAATTAGCAATATCGCTTTCATTTTGTAGTGCAATATCATCTTTGTACTTTTTCAAAATATATTTAACTGTATAATTTGTACCTATACTACATCTACTTTTATAAAAATTCGCATTATCTTCATACTTGTCAGCATACGATGCATCGGCCCACCAGCGGATATCTCTAAATTCTACCACTCCATTTTCAACCCCCACCACAAAACATTCCCAACATCTATGCGTACATGCTTTGGATGATTTTCCTGCATTAGGATTTCCTGTTTCCGAATCTTCTGCTAATGTTATTCTATTATATGCTTTTTCTGCCACTTTACTAAGGGAGCATGCAATTCCATTTGAAAAATGATTAGAATTAAAATAATTATCTGTAATTGCACTTTCTATTTCTTTTGACACCACCTTGTCAGTAGCATTTCTTGGCAATACAGAGCGATGCGCATATACATCTCCAGCTAAATGAAGCGCCGCTCCAAGTATTTTATATGCATTTGCTTCTGCTGTTGTTTGATCAGTAATTCCTGACACCTTTCCTACTGACAGTTCAAGCAACTTCTTTGTTCTGCTCACGAAAGTATCGGTAATCTCTACGGAATTATTTTTTTTCATTACCTCAGCAATAGCGCTTACCTTTTCTTGCTGTTTTTCCACATCTGCATCCGGCATATTTTTCAATGCAACCGCAACCTTATACAAGAAAATCAAATCGTTTACATAATTATCCATATGCCTTTCTGTTCTACTACCATAATTTCTTCCAGAATGTAAATTCGCAAATTCTGGTCCTGATTTAAAATTAGCATTAGTATCCACATATTTTGATACTTTCTTCATTAACGTAAGATATTTGGTTGGATATACCGTTGGTGAAACCTCCTTTCCTTGATCAATCGACGAGTCATGACCATCATCCGACCATAATCCCTCCACATATCCCGGTTCCTCGCCTACGACATACTCCTCGGTATTCTCCACGATTCCTGCATACTCGGATACCCCCGGTACATACTCTGCCTCAAATTCCTCATAGATTTCAAAGGCGTGCTGTACATCCAGCAGACCGTTTCCGTACTCCCCAGTCGAGGTACTCAGCCTGCGGTTTGCAGAGGCATTCAGCAGCTGGCGGATGAAATCACTGCTCTTCGTCATATCCTTTGCCCAGAGCAGCGCTGCTGCTCCTGCGACGTGCGGTGCCGCTACACTGGTGCCGCTCACCGCCATTGTACCACCATAAAAACTGTCTGACAATACACATTCGCCCGGTGCCATTAACTCTAACGTAGCTCCGGTTGCAGAAAACTCTGCGCGGTTGCCCTGATAATCCGTAGCACCTACTGCGATAACCTCCGGATATGCTGCCGGATATTCTACCACACCGCTGTTACCGGCTGCCGCCACCATCAGGATGCCTGCTTCTTCTGCTGCCTGAATTGCCTGATGCAGCGCATAGGAATTAACCGTCGTACCAAAGCTCATATTGAGGATATGGATATCGTTATCAATCGCCCAATAGATACCCTCGATGATGCGGCTGATTGGTGCAGTGTTCGAGTAGTCAAACACCTTGACCGAATACATCGTAACATCCGGTGCGACACCCACGATACCTTCATTGTCGTCGTTCGCCGCCAGCACACCTGCTACCGCTGTACCGTGACCGGTACCATCCTCATCGAACGTGATAATATCCTGCTCCTCTGCAACCAGATTGATGTACTCCGCTACATCCAAATCCTCACAGACACTGGTACCCGAATCAAGCACTGCCACACGCACCTGACTCTCATCCGTCGGATATGCTGCCAAATCCTCCGGCGTTGCATTTACCGCCGTCAGATTCCATTCATAGGTCTTCTCTTCCTCCGCTTCCGGCTTGGTCAAATCCTCCAGATTCACAATGATATCGTCATCATAAACATAATCATAGTCATAATCGTGGTCGTGTCCGTGACCCTTTCTCGCCATTGCAGTAACGATAATATCCTCTTCCACAGATACTACCTGTTCATCCTGCGCAAGCTCTGCTGCCTCGGCTGCCGTCATCGGCAACACCAGATAACCACGCTCCGGCTCGGTACTTGCTTCCGTCTCCGATGTCCTTGCCAAAGCATACGATGCCGCAGAATAGGTAGCAGCTCCGGCTGCATCCTCACGCATCACAACCAAGTAATTCTTTACCTCCGTATCCTCTGCCAAAGCCTTTGCAGCAGGTGTTGCGAGAGATGTTGTCATTGCAAACACCAAAGCACCGGATAAAAGTCTCTTATATTTTTTCATTATAACCTCCTGTTTTTCACTGTCTTTTGGGAACAGACAAAATAAGAGGTCTGCCAGTACAGACCGCCTCATTTCGTCTGTCTGTACTGTGTTACGTTGTAAGTTGACATCTTTGACTAATGGTCTCACTAACACCATTAGATACTACGGTGGCTACTACCATCAGTGTATAAGTACAGTTTTCTTTTACTGCACAGCTTTTGATTGCATTCAAGTATTCTTTCGTTGTCCGTATGCCGGACCAAGTCTCATCTACAATAACTTTTCCCTTATCTGACACACCCTTCAGATACATCGTCATGTAAATCTCGGTCGTTCCGTCTTGTCCTCGCACTCTAGCAACGCAACATACCTGACCTCCTTCCACAACCAGCTTCGTTCTTAATGCATCAGATTGCAACAGATATGCTTGTGCATCCGATGCAAACGTGCTTACACAAGGTTGTCCCGCAAGGAATGCAGCAACGAACAGAAATACTATCACAATACGCTTTTTCCTCTTTCGCATTCTATCTCCCCCCCTTTCGTTTTTTCATGCTTTTTACAGCACTCACTTTATAAACGAAAAAGGGGTTGCTTTTCTGACAAAATGCGCTACATTTTTACTAAATTATTTTTTAATTATTTTCATGCCCTCTACAATCCGCTGTATGGTCTCTCTGTCTTCTACTGCGTGCAAGAAATACAAATAACCGTTTTCTTCCCACATCCATATTGCAGAACCATCCAAGTCCTCCATGATATCAATCTGCCGTCCGCTTATCTGACAATGCTCTATTGTTCGGTAATCCGTATCTATGATACTTCCCATACTGCCGTTGAGCGGTAAGGTATCCACAGTCAACACTTTACCATCCTGTCTACGGTATGCCAAAAAAAATCCCAATACCTCATGCCGCTCCTCATATTCCAGCGTATACCCTTCCGGCAAATAGGTAAACTCGGTCAGATGAACACCTGCTACTGTCTCCACACCTGACTCGTAGCTATTTACCTCCACATAACCATCTCCATACGTCGTTTCATGACTCAAAAGATAAAAGTGATTCTCTACTGCCTGAATGACACAGGTTGTGATGCATGTCAAACTGCATATTAAAATAATCACACCAAGCAACTGCTTGCCCGGCATCATTTCTCTCAGCATAGCTAAACCACGCTTTAGGCGCACATCTACCGTATTCCGCTTCAAATCCAATTTCTGTGCAATTTCTATCGGTTTTTGCTGCTCCTGATAGCAAAGTCGAATAACCTGACGATAGCGAACCGGCAATTCATCCACCAATTGCCAGAGTCCTTTTTTCCGCTCCTGCTGCAATACCAGCTCCTCCGGATTTTCCTCTGACGAAGCCGGTAACACAACCTGTTCTGTCCAATCGCATACCTGTTCTCTCTGCATGCATCTCTTTTTGTCAATTGCCTGATTCCGTACAGCTACTAACAAATATGCTTTCTGTTCTTCTGCAGACAGCTTCGTCAGTACTTCCTCTCGTCCAAGCACGTTACACAACACTGTTTGCACAATATCTTCTGCATAGTCTCCTGCGATTCTTTTTGCTTCTCTATATAGTAATGCATAAATATCCGGCGTACACCATTCCACATCGTATTTTCTCATTTCCCCTTTTCTCCCGTTTCTTAATCTTTTATTATACTAGCACGATTCCCTCCTATTATCAACATATATTTACTTTTCGAAAACAAAACAAAAGCGCAAGCAACGCGTTCTACGCTACGCTGCCTGCGCATTTTCATTTCTCCTGATGTATTAATATCGCCCTTCCCTACTCTTCTTCCTCAAACAATATCTCGTCCGGGTATACCAGTCCCAACACCTGACGCGCCATTTCTTCGATAAACTTTCGCGTACCCGTGTAGTTTTGGCGTGCTTCTAACTTCGCCGACTCCTGCTGCTGCTCTGCAATCTGTGCCTCCAGCTCCGCCTGTATCCGCAGCTTCTCATCACGCTCCTTGCGCAGGGATGCCGATGCTGACGACACTACCACACATAATATCACTACCAGAACCACCAGCAGTCCCAAACCTGTATGCTTCTTTTCACGCTTTTTGCTCATCTCTATCCTCATCTCCGGAATCTTCCGATTTCCTCTGTTTCTTGTTCCTTCTTTTTATTTTACCCTGTTTCCGCTTCTTTTGCAATTCTTTCTTGATTTTTCCACCCATTGCACACAAGCGTCCACGCATGACCGCCCGGTATCCCAGCATTCCTCCGAGAATTGCCAGCAGGGAATACGCACGCAATACTCCGCTATTGTAGTCGTGAATCATGATGAATACCCGGATTGCCGCTGCGCACCAGTACACGACATCGGTCAGCTTTTCTAACCATACCGGGATACCAGACAGGATACGCAGCAAACAGAGCAGGTCGTAGCCCAGCAGACAGAGCACTCCGGCAAGCAACGATACTCCAAGCAGCAAAAGCTCCGGAAGCACAGCCTCATTCATGCGCCACCTCCATTATCGCAATAATCTCGCCCAAAAGGATTCTCCACCCTTGCCACCCTTGCGCTCCGTATAGATGGCACTGTCCACCCTGCCGCTGATATCAAGCTCTCCGTTTTCCAAGGTCAGTCTGCCGATATGTAAACCGCTTCCCCGCAGCAACAGCGTACCAAGCTCGGTTTCCAAGACAATCTCCTGCTCGTCAAAGGATTTTACATCTACTACGCCGCTTAACTGCAGCTCTTTCCTGTCGTTCATAAAAAAGCTGTGATGCTTCGGTTTTCTCTCCTCCATCCGACTCCTCCATTCCAAAAGTATCCTCCGTTCTTTCAGCATATGCTCCGAGACACAAAAAAAGAATCTCACAAGCAGATTCCCTCGTGAGATTCTTCGGTTTATAAATAACGGTACAGCTCTTTGGCTTCGTCCTTCTTTGTAGTCTCTGCTACATCCAGCACCTCTACACGCACTGCCTTGCCGCCAAAGCCGATTTCGATAATATCGCCGACCTTCACATTGGTCGATGCCTTTGCCGGCTTGTCATTAATCATGACTCTGCCCGCGTCACAGGCATCGTTTGCCACCGTGCGGCGCTTTATCAGACGCGATACCTTCAAATATTTGTCTAAACGCATAAATACCTTACCTCCGTAATAATAATGAGTTTGCGCTGCAAACCGCATGAATCAAAAAGGCTGCTTTGAAATTTCTCAAAGCAGCCGAATATCCATCTATTCAAGAATTACTTGTTAACAACATCCTTTAAAGCCTTACCAGCCTTGAACTTAGGAGCCTTGGAAGCCGGAATCTCGATGGTTGTCTTAGTCTGAGGATTTCTACCGGTTCTTGCTGGTCTCTCAGCTACTTCGAAAGTACCGAAACCAACTAACTGAACCTTCTCACCCTTAACTAATTCCTCGGTTACGACATCGATGAATGCCTTTAATGCCTTCTCGGAATCCTTCTTGGATAATTCGGTCTTCTCTGCAATTGCTGCAACTAATTCTGCTTTGTTCATGAAATGTTCCTCCTCTGGAAAATAATACATAATCTTATGATTACTATTTTGACCCCGTCTGAACAGCCTCAGCCGGGAATAAATAAAATCCCCCATATCCAAACAATAGAACTGAATTTTACCTACAAATCTATTTATAAACTGATTGACTGCATTTGTCAAGGTATTTCGTGCATTTCCGCAGGTTTTTTCGCTGTTTTTTTGCTTTGGCGGCATTAGCGCTTTGGAATTGCCTGATAATACACCTTTCCTGCAGTTAATTCCTGTCCTCTTACTGCAAACATCTCCTCTACCGTAACCAGCTGATATCCTCTCTCTACCAGCTCCGGCACTAGATATTCCACCGCTGCTGCCGTGGTATCATAGAGGTCATGCATTAGTATAATATCACCGTCACTTACATCCTTTAATACCTGCTCAATAATCGCATCGGTATTGCGGCTCTGCCAGTCCAGCGAATCTACCGACCAGTGTATCATCGGTACCGGCACGGTCGCGCGAACGGTGGCGTTGGTGGCGCCATATGGCGGTCGCAGCATGACACTTCCTACCGGAACATATTGATTCAGTTTCTTTTCCGTCTTGTTTATCTGCTCCAGAATGCCAGTGGCATCCAGCTCCTTCAGATTCTTGTGAGACCAGGTATGGCTCGCCACCTGATGTCCCTCTTCATAAATGCGTTTCAGAGTGTCTGTATAGGATGAAATCCTATTTCCTACGATAAAAAATGTCGCATGGGAATCATACTCCTTGAGCACATCCAGAATGCGTCCGGTTACCGGGGTATACGGACCATCGTCAAAGGTAAACGCCACCATCGGCTTTTCCGGGTCCGCGGTAAAGTCCTTGACCGGGGTCGGAGTTGGTACCTCGGTTGGTTCCGGTGCTACCGTCGGTGTTGGTGTTGCCGTCGGAGTTGGTGTTGCCGCCTCTGTCGGTTCCGGCGTCGCGGTTGGGCTTGGTATCTCCGCCTCTGTCGGCTCCGGCGTCGCAGTCGGACTTGGCGCCTTCGTCGGGGTCGGACTTGGTGTTACCGCCTCTGTCGGTGTTACTGTTGGACTTGGTGTTTCTGTCGGTGTCGGTGCCTCCGTCGGGCTTGGTGCCTTCGTTGTCGTTGGCTCCGGAATTGCGGTCGGTGCCTTGGTTGGAGCTTTGGTCACTACCCGCAATATTTCTTCTGATTCATTCTTTTCCGCGTAGTTCTCTTTGGTGTCTGCACTTGCCGTCATATTCGGCTGTACCTTATAGTATATTCCGATTACTATCGCTAAAACAAGAAGCGACGAAAGCAGGATAAGCATTAATATCGGCAATGCTTCCTGATTTCGTCGCGTTTTCTTTTGATTCTGTTTATTTTCTGTCTGCATCTTCTTTACGCTCCAATGTTTCCGCATTCGCTTTTGTTTATTGCGTTCTACATTGTAGCACGAAGTATTGCAAAATTCAACCGTTCATTCCTTTTTACCACAAAATTCTATGCAGTAAAGCCTCGTTTCGAACCGGCATCCAGCAAGGATTCGTTCAGACTGTTCCTGCCGTAGGTCAGTCCCGCATACACCTGCTCCGTATTCTGCATAACCGGTCCGGAGATATCCTGCTCACTTACTACACGAAATGCCTCGCGTAATTTGTTCAGCACCATATCCACATCATCTAACGGCTCTGCCTTGCGCTGCATCTGCGCACGAATCAATGCCTTATTTGCAAAGGAGTATAAGCTTAACAGCTCATAGGAAATCGCATAGCGATAATCCAATGCTCCCATCAGCTCATTCATAAAACGAGCCGCATGCTTTAATTCCTTTTCATATTCTGCGATTTTCCCCTCCGCAAGCATTGCTCTTGCGGTCTGGGTATCGGTCAGAATAATATCATACATAATGACAATCAGTTCACTCCGGGACGCCTGCGTCACCCGAAAGGTAAACTCCTGCAGCTTTTCCTTTTCCATACGCTCTCCTTTCTATCGGAGTGCTTTTCAGCACAAGCAACTCACTTTTTTATTCTTCATTGCTCTCCCTGACCGGAGACGTATTTTAGCCCTGTAACAGAGACAGAATCGTCTGCGGACGCTCATTTGCCTGCGCCAGCATCGCTGTACCTGCCTGTGCCAATACATTCTTCTGCGTATAGGTGGTCATTTCCTCTGCCATATCGGTATCTTCGATTCTGGACAATGCCTCTGTAATGTTCTCCGAGGAAACATCCAGATTTGCAATCGCATGGTCCAGACGGTTCTGGTATGCACCCAGCTTCGCACGGATTGCAGACACCTGCATTACTGCTTCATTACACAGTGTAATCGCTCTCTGTGCACCATCATCCGTACATACATTTACTACATGAACGCCAAGCGTCTCTGTATTGATACAAGGAATTCTTACCTCCATCGTCTGACCCTCGTTTGCACCAATCTGCAAATCCATCGGTCCCGCCGATAATACGGTTACCAAAACCTCGGTTTCCGTACTTCCGCCAATAGAAGCCTCCGTACCGCCGTCTGCGGTTGCATCTGTAAAGTCCGTACCTGCCGCACCCGGCTTTACTTCGAACTTTACTTCAAAGCTGCCGTAATCGGTTACGGTAACGATGTTACCCTTCGCAGAAACCGTTGCAGTGGTATTAAAGCCTTCTTCACCAAGCGATGCAACTGCATCCACACCGACTGCTACGGCACCTTCTTCACCGATACCGAACAAATCTCTTAACTCTTCATTATCACACAATACTTCGATTCTTTCCTCCGAGCCGTATGCTTCTGTTACCAGAATCAGCTCACCGCCCACCGAAGCATCCTCCAGAGTATAGCCTGCATTCTCCGGCAGACCGCCGCCTGCGGTGCCGACAAATGCCTTGATATTCATGGTATCACAGGTATTACGGATTCTTTCGTATACCTCACCCATCGTATCGCCGATTCCAACCGGTATCTCTGCACCATTGATGTTAATCGT
This sequence comes from Lachnospiraceae bacterium, assembly GCA_017462755.1. Lineage (GTDB taxonomy): Bacteria > Bacillota > Clostridia > Lachnospirales > Lachnospiraceae > RGIG4057. Next base: position 10,920 of record JAFTQM010000011.1, read on the forward strand.
ACCGGCTACATCAATCTCCTCATCCTCTGAGCCAATCTGCAGACCTGCCATAACCGCCTGTCTTGCATCCTGCTCAATCGTCAGGGAGTAATCTCCGACATCTACCGTATCCGACAGAGAAATCAAGGATACCGAGCTGTTGCTGGAATAGGACTGACAGTCTACATTTCCATCCAACAGAGTCTTGGTATTGAACTCTGTGGTCTCCGAAATACGGTCAATTTCGTCATTCAGCTGATTAATTTCTCTCTGGATGGCTGCACGGTCATCTGCGGTATTGGTACCGTTTGCTGCCTGCACCGAAAGCTCACGCATACGCTGCAGCATGGCGCTTACCTCCTGCAATGCACCCTCTGCCGTCTGAATTACCGAAATACCATCCGAGGCATTTCTGCTCGCCTGATCCAAACCCTCTATCTGTGTCTTCATCTTCTGCGCAATCGCCATACCTGCTGCATCATCTGCCGCACGGTTAATCTTGTAACCGGAGGATAATCTCTCCAAGCTCTTATCCAATGCACTGTTGGTCTTGCCCAGCATATTATTTGCCTTTAACGCTGCAATATTGTGATTAATTCTCATTTACCTGCACCTGTCCCTTTCTTCTGCCTGCTGTCTTAATTTGCAGAAACTGTCTTAATAATTGTTTTTGCCGCCAGGTACAAATCGTCCGTCCTTGTCACTCCCGACTCCTGTGCATCTGCCGCTTCCACACTGCTTCTGCGGTAAATGCTTCCATCCTTGTATATATAGGAGTCTGTTGACCTGGTCTTTAACCCATAATTCCACTGGGATATTGCAAAGCCCTGCTCTACCAGGCTTTCCTTCAATTGTGTTTCTTTTTGCTGTAATTTTGAAAGTCCTTCTCTGGAGGAAGTCGTCACATAACCCTGTATGCTGCGCTCCTCGACCGAAAGCTCTACTGCTACATCCGTACCATCCTCCTGCTTTAAGTGGATGGATACCTTGCCGCTCTGACTTGCCGAATGAAGCACGGTCAGATTCATCTTCACAAAGCCGCTTTCACTGCGGAGCGGAATCTCGTAAAACTCTCTCTCTGCCAGACCTCCCGATAAGCGAATGGTATTTCGCAACCGCAATAATGCGGTGCTGTCCTCGCCGCTCAAGGAAGACCTTCCAAATAACTCATCAATCACTTTATCGGCAGATTTGTTCCATTTCTCAACCAGCTTTTGCATATTTTCTGCATTTTCTGCGGAAATCTCCTCGATATCTTCCTCTGCCGAAGCCTCCAACGGCTCTGCATTGTACTTTTCTGCCAGCTTATTTAAGCGCCCTCTGGTACTTTCTGCCGACAACAAATCCTTGGCGGATTGCAGCATGGCAATGCTCTTTTCCTGACCAAAGCCGGAAAGGAATGCCATTTCCTCTGCACTTTCCTGTGCTGCTGCATTCAGCTGCTCCAGCTTCCACGCCGCATACTGCTCTTCCTCGGCAGTATTGTCTACCGCTGCCATCACCTCGTTCAGACGCTCCAGCGACATCTGCTCCGGATTCTGACCGCTCTCCCGAATGCCCGCAAGCTTTTCCGGTGTCAGCTTTGCTAAAATATTTTCTGCCAGCATATGCTGGTAAGAAAATGCCGTTCCTGCCTGTGATAAGATATCGGTTCCGCGCAGCGTCAGCTGCTCCAAACCACCAAATGCATCATTTACATCCGCGTCGATGCCGCCCCTGCGCTCCGTCCGCACCGCGGATAAGAGATTTGCCAGAGTAACCTCTCTGCCTGCATTAACTACGGCTCCGAGCGCTGCTCCGTCACTCTTGGTTACCTGATGCAACAGACGGTAAATACCGATATAGGAGTCTCTTTCCTCCTGCGTCAGCTCCTTCTTTTGGTCCAGCTTGACCAAATAGCTGCTGTACTTTTCTCCGGTGGTCGCTCCCTCTGCCTGCAGCTGCTGCAATACTGCATTCAGCTCATCAATCGGCATTTCCAGCGGATTGATGTTTTCCCGAATCAGACGGACGGTAGCCGCCGGATTCATGCCATCGAGAAGCTGCTGTACCTTTGCATCGTACAGCTTCATTTCCTGTATGTTCTCTTCGCTCAATTCTAATTGATTATAGGACAAAATGCGGATGGCACGACGATTCGCCTCCGTCTGCTCTAAGCCCATTTCCTGCATCAGACTGTCCATATTGCGGAATGCGGTGCGAATCGAATCACCCATATCCGCTCTCGGCTTGGTCATAACTGCCTCGTAGGTCTGCTCTGCACGCGCAAATTCTGCGGACATCGTTCTGCCGCTTTCGGCAAGAGTATCTAATGTCTGTATATTGCGTGCCGTAAAGGTCGCGCCAAGCAGATATGCCGGTGCGGTCTTTACTTCATTTACCGCGCTCTGTGTCCGCGCCAGCAGCTCGATATCGCCTCTGGTCGCCTCACTTACTACACCGCCTGCCTCACGATATAAATTCTCATAATATTCCTGTTCTAGATTGCGCAGGCCTTCGACGATACGGGTCAGTCCATCAGTATCCAGCCGGATACCACGCTCAAGAAGCTTTGCTCCCGACTCTGCCGTGAGCTTTAACTGAATCTCTGCCAGCTGTCTGCGTGCCGTGACATCCTGAATGGTGGTCGTATCCCCTAACTGCTCCTGCACCCGCTTCAGATAAGCCAATGAAAGCTCTCCGGTTCCTCCCTGCGACTGCAGCGACTGCACTGCCGCATCCACGGTCTCCATACGAATCTCTGCAAACTCCCGCCGGTACATACGCACCTGCGCCTGCACCTTCAGCTCCTGCGGCGTATTGCCGAATACCGCCTGCTCTGCCGCCTGTCCCTTCTGCCAGGATTTTGCTACCTGCTCTAATATCTCCTCGGTACTAAGCTCTCCGGAAAATTCGTCCAATTCCTGCTTGTATGCCAGATTTTCCGGTGTCAGCGGAAGCTCCCGCTCTAACAGCCATCTGGCATCCGCCAAGCCGTCCGCATCCACTGCTCTGTCTGCCTGCTGCAATACCTGCTCCACCGCCGGCTGCAGCTGCTGCCAATCCGCCTCCGGCATCGGCCGTGCGCTCTCTCTTGCGCCGCTATGTACTGCCCGGTACAGGTTCTGAATGTCCGGTGCCAGCTCGTTCCGAATCAAATATGCCTTGGCACCCTCTCCAATTGCGCCGAGTCCCTGTCCCAGCTTTACTGCCTGCAAGGCTTCCTCTATCTTTTCCTCCGTTACCGGAATGTCTGCCTTCACAAAAAGCTCCGCCAGATATTCGGTCAGTGCATTGGTTCCGAGCGCATTCTGCTCCGCAATCTTTTTTATCTCTTCTCTGACCCTTGCCTGCTTTTCTACCTGCTGTGTCAATTCTACCTTCTTCTGCGCTCTGCCGGTCTTGATACGCTCCAATGCTCTCGCCAGACGTTCCAAATTGTAACCCTCCAGCGTAAAGCCCTCTGCCGCCAGCTCGCGGTAATCCTCCGTCGTCATGCGTTCCGCGATTTCCTCCGGATTTTCTTCCTCCTCCGTCGTCTCTTCTGTCTCCGTATGCTCCTTTACCACCGCTCCGGCACTTGCGTCCACCTGCGTAAAGCTTACTCCTGCCGACTTTGCCTCGTCCTTAGCGCCGACCTCCTTCAGCGTCACTCCGTTGGCATCCGCACGCAGCACCTGAAAACGGCGAATCTGACCTTCCTTGGCGTCCTTTACGGAGCTTGTCGGAAAGTCTACCTTTTTGCCCGAAAAGTCCATCGTTACCTGCTCCGATACCTTCGCTACCGTACCGGTAATAATCTGACCCTCCGTAAACACGCTTGCAGCGCTTTCACGCTCCTGCACACCTGTATTATGATATTGATTTATACGATTAGAATTTACATGATCAATTATCATTGCGTATTTCCCCCATTCTGCATGAGTTGTTCGACACTTCAAGCATAATATCGGCAAATTATTAAAAAAACTTAATATTTCTCTCATTGTATTTCGTGCTTTACTCTGCTAATATGGAGTAGGTAACAACCAAAAGAACCTGCAAAAAAATTCGTAATGCGCACCACTGCTGCATACGATTTTATAAAAGGAAAGGATATGAGGAATGAGTATGAAACGCTTGAAAAAACAACTGCTTTCCTGTCTGCTTGTATTCGGTCTGACCATCAGCCTGCCGGGCTGTGCCGGAAAAAACGAAGAAAAACAGCAGGAATCGACCACGGCAGAGACCTTTGAACAGTTTATCGACCGCATTTACCGCGAAGAGGTCAGCTGCGACACCCTGACGCTGCATTATTGCCTGACTAACCCGGAGGCATACGACATTGTAATGGATGAAATTACGATGGGCAGTCTCTCCCAGCAGGAAATTACCGAAGCCGCACCGGAATTAGAGGCACTGATAACACAGCTGAACAGCTATGATTATGAGACCCTGTCCGAGGAGGAACAGCTGATTTATGACTGCTTGCAGTTTATTTTAGAAAAAACCGCTGCGCTCAATGCCTATGAGTATTATTCCGAGCCGCTCGGACCGACCACCGGCTTGCAGGCGCAGCTTCCCATTCTGCTTGCCGAATATGCTTTTTACAACAAAGAGGATATCGCTACTTATTTGGAGCTGCTAAACTGCACTTTGGACTATTTTGAGGATGTGGCACAGTATGAGCGCGAAAAATCCGCTGCCGGACTGTTTATGAACGATGATGTCGTGGATGAAATCATCTCCCAATGCGAAAATTTCATTGCCAATCCGGAAGAAAATCTGCTGATTGAGCATTTCAACAATGTGGTGGAAAACTTTGACGGTCTGTCCACCGACGAAATCATTCTGTATAAGGAGCAGAACCGCGAGGCGGTAATGAACAGCGTAATTCCTGCGTATGAGCTGCTGATTGAAACACTGACCGAGCTCAAGGGCACCGCCAAAAACGAGCTTGGTATCTGCGGCTTTGAAGATGGCAAAACCTATTTTGAGCTGCTGGTACAATCCTCTACCGGCTCTTCCATGAGCATCAAGCAAATCAAAAAGGCGCTGGAACGCACGGTCAACGCTGCCATGCTTCGTTTAAGTGCGGCACAGCTTACCGACCCGACGATTTACGACCGCTATCTGGCCGTAACCTACCCTGAGGGTGAGCCTGCGGATAATCTGGAATACTTAAAGTTAGCTATCGCTGAGGATTTTCCGGCATTGGAATCCGTGGACTATACCGTACAGTACCTGCACGAATCCCTGCAGGAGTATTTAAGTCCTGCCATGTATCTGGTGCCGCCGTTTGACGATTGCAACAACAACCGCATTTTTATCAATCCGAATCCGGAATATGCGGACAGCAGTCTGTTCACCACACTGGCACATGAGGGCTATCCGGGACATCTGTACCAGAATGTTTATTTTCTTTCGACCGACCCGCACCCGCTCCGTCACATTCTGCGTACCAGCGGTTATACGGAGGGCTGGGGAACCTACGCCGAGCTTTACGGTTACGAGCTTGCCGGACTGGACGATGCCCTCGCCTCCTTCCTGCAGGACAATCAGGCTGCCATCCTTTGTCTGTACGGACTTTCCGAAATCGGTATCCATGCTGAGGGCTGGGACGAAGCCGATACCATCGAATTCTGGGCAGGCTACGGTATTCCTTCGGATATCGCCGCTGAAATTTATCTTTCTCTGGTCGCAGAACCGGCCAGTTATCTGCCATACTGCCTCGGTTATGTAGAGTTTATGAATCTGCGCGACGAAGCGGAAGATACGCTTGATGAAGAATTCTCCATTTTGGAGTTCCACACCTTCCTGTTAGACATCGGACCGGCACCATTTGAGGTCATCGAAGACCGGATGGAGGACTGGATGGAGGGGCAACATACTACGAAATCGAATTTGTCGCAAAAATAATAGAAATTTTATGATATTCTACATTTTTTTCACTTTATCGGATATTGACATTTACAACTCGAATAATTATACTTAGAGTGTGGATAGAATTGCTATGAACCACTTTTACTCTCCTACGGAGAGTAAATGGAATACACAAAACACAACAGGAGGATTTGATTATGTCAACAAAGGCTTATTACAAGCATGACGAAATCGGTGCTGGCAAGGTTGGTTTTTCCAAGACCCGTTCCATCATCGAAGCAGCCTTCTACGGCAACAACGTAGTTAAGGTAAATACCTTAAAAGAGGCTTATGAATTAGCAAAGAATTCCCCAGGAACCATCGTTACCGATATGCCTATCTTAAGAGGCGAAGAGTTCGGTCTTGAGAAGGACGCTAAGGTTCTGTTATTCAACGACGGTGCTGTTACCGGTCGTTACGCTGCTGCACGCCGTATCAAGGGCGAGCCTGGCGTAGATGATGCTAAGCTTGATAAGGTAATTATGGATGCGATTTACGAGACCCGTTGGAAGACGATGTATCATGCAGAGTGCTTCGTAGGTCTTGATCCTGAATTCATGGTAAAGGCTCATCTTCTGATTCCGGAAGGCGAAGAGAACTTACTGTACAACTGGATGATTAACTTCCAGTATATGTCCGACGAGTATGTAAAGATGTATAAGAATTCCAAGCCGGTAGGCGATGGCAATGAGCCTGACATCTACATCTTCTCCGACCCACAGTGGGTACCGGGCAATCGTCCTGACGTAGATTACAGCTGCTTAAGCGATCCGCTTACTCTGTGCTACTTCGATACAAACCAGAACTGTGCTGCTATCCTTGGTATGAAGTACTTTGGTGAGCACAAGAAGGGTACTCTGACCATGGCTTGGGCTATGGCTAACCGTAACGGTTATGCTTCCTGCCACGGCGGACAGAAGGAGTACTCCTTAGAGGGTGGAAAGAAGTTCGTAGCTTCCGTATACGGTCTGTCCGGATCCGGTAAGTCCACCTTAACCCACGCTAAGCATAACGGCAAGTACGATGCATTCGGCGGTATCAAGGTTCTTCATGATGACGCTTTCATCATCAACACCGATACCTGTGCATCCGTTGCATTGGAGCCTACCTACTTTGATAAGACTGCAGATTACCCAACCGGATGCCCAGATAATGATTATCTGCTTTCCGCTCAGAACTGCTCCTGTACTTTGGATGAGAACGGCAAGATTCAGCTGGTTACCGAGGATATCCGTAACGGTAACGGCCGTGCAATCAAGTCTAAGCTGTGGTCTCCAAACCGCGTAGATAAGATTGACGCTCCGGTTAACGCTATCTTCTGGATTATGAAGGATCCTACCATTCCTCCGGTAGTTAAGTTAAAGGGTGCTGCTTTAGCTTCCGTAATGGGTGCTACTCTGGCTACCAAGACTTCTACCGCAGAGCGTGTAGCTGCCGGTACTGATATGAACGCACTTCGTATCGTTCCTTATGCTAACCCATTCAGAACCTATCCTCTGGTAAATGACTATGAGAAGTTCAAGAAGTTAGTAGAAGAGAAGAACGTAGACTGCTACATCGTTAACACCGGTGACTTCATGGGCACCAAGGTTAAGCCTGCTGATACCCTTGGTATCTTAGAGACCATCGTAGAGGGCAAGGCTAACTTCGAGAAGTGGGGCAACTTCGATGATATCGAGATCATGAATGACTGGTCCGGTAAGACCGCAGACTTCACTCCAAACTTAAACGATCCTGAGTACGTAGCTGCATTAAAGGGCGCTATGGAGAATCGTGTGAAGGCTGTTGAAGACTTCGCTACCAAGAAGGCTGGTTACGATAAGCTTCCTGATGAGGCACTTGAGGCTGTTAAGAAGCTGGTTGACGCACTCAACTAATCAAAGCCAATACAAATATTCCACCCGCGTATCTTTTGATACGCGGGTTTTTGTTGATTGAAATCCATTTGCAAAGATGCTACAATAAGCCGGTAAGCTATATATCGTAAGGAATTTGTGAAACTTTTCAGGGAGATTTCTATGCTGACCTATCACTTAGAAGACCGCGGCACTCTGCCGCTCTATGAATATTTGTATCAATGCATCCGTCAGGACATCCTGAACGGTCATTTAAAAAAGGACGAAAAACTTCCCTCCAAGCGCAGCTTTGCAAAACACTTGGATATCAGCGTTGTCACGATTGAAACCGCCTATGCCCAGCTGCAAATCGAGGGTTATATCTATTCCAAGGAAAAAAGCGGCTTTTTTGTGTCGGATATTCGTGAAATGAGCCTGCCGGTCGGCACAACTATCAGCAGTCTTTCCGCATTTACAACCGGTCAGACCGTCTCTGCACCAAACGGCAAACACAACCATTTTTGTAACACTGCCGGAGCATACCTCGCTTCCGGCAGTGCAGGCACACTCTCCGATGCCCCTACACAGCACTACTTCGCGGATTTTCAAACCAACAGAATTGCGGACGATTCCTTCCCTTTCTCCGTCTGGTCCCGTCTTAGTCGTGAAGTACTCTCTGACAAGGAGCCGGAGCTTTTAAAGGCTCAGCCGAGCAACGGCTCTGCCAGACTGCGCGAAGCCATTAGCGAATATCTCTACCGGTTTCGCGGTATGCAGGTCGTTCCGGAGCAGATCTTTATCGGTGCCGGTACGGAATATCTGTACAGTCTGCTGGTACAGCTCATTGGCAGAGACCTGGTCTATGCGGTCGAAGATCCCGGTCACCGCAAGGTAGCTGAGATTTTGACCAGCAATGGTGTCCATTGCGAACACATTCCTCTGGATGCTTATGGGCTTTCCTGCAAGGCACTGGCCGAAAGCACTGCTTCCGTCGTGCATATTTCTCCGGCGCACCATTTCCCGACCGGTATCATCATGCCGATTCGCCGCCGTCAGGAGCTTCTTGACTGGGCATACAAACAAGAAAACCGCTACATCATTGAGGATGATTACGACAGTGAATTCCGATTTCAGGGACGCCCGATTCAACCACTGCAAAGCATCGATACCAACGACCGGGTCATTTATATCAATACTTTTTCCAAAAGTCTGACCCCGTCCATCCGTATCAGCTATATGGTGCTGCCTTGGACTCTGGTCAAGCGTTTCCATAAAAGCCTGAGCTTTTATTCCTGCACTGTATCCGGCTTTGAGCAATATACTCTCGCTGCCTTCATCAGCCGCGGTTACTACGAGCAGCATATCAATCGTATGCGCAACGCCTACAAGACCAAACGAAATCTGGTCATTCAGGCATTAAAGAACAGTCCGCTGGCTCCCGTTGCCCGCATCCACGAGGAAAACTCCGGTCTGCACTTTCTGCTGGAGCTGCAAACGGATTTCACAGACGATGAATTAATCGCATCTGCCGCCCGTTGCGGCATCAAAATCACTTGTCTGTCAAAGTATTACCAGACCGACGACACCCGCAGACAGCATACCTTTATTCTCAATTATTCCGGTGTAGAAAATGATAGAATACCGGAGGCGATTGAGCGGTTGGCAGGGATAATGAAGTGACAAACCGGAGACTAGCATCCGCCAGTCTCCGGTTTATTCATACACATTTCAAATTTACTTATTCCTCTTCCATCTTTTCTTGCCAACGTTCAAATACTGCGTCTCCATCATACTCCGGCGCATCCAACGCTGCTAATTCACAAATCTTTGCAATCACAGCTTCCTCTTCTTCCAGTTCCTCTGCAATTTGCTCCGGCGATTTACCTCTGCGTAGCTTTTTACAAACCAACTCTATTAGTTTTTTCCATTCGCCCTCTAATCGCCCTTCTTCTTTGGCATCCTTTCGCTCGAAATATATCTTGTCTTCCCATGTCATATAGCTTTGTCTCACCTCCGGCAATAGCTTTACCTGCTCACATGCTATATCAACTCTCGCAGCTTCTTCGTCAGCACCTCTGCCGCGATAATGTGTGTCTTCTCGCTCGGATGCCAGTCGGATGCAATACCATCCTCCTCGCGCTGTCCTGCAAACTCGACATAGTGCACGTTCTCACCTTCCGCATGCAGCTCCTGCACCATCTTGTCAATGACCGGACAAAGCGTACGGTCCATAATGCCCAGACAGCACACTACCGGGATTTCCTTGCCATAACGGGAACGCACATCCGCATACAGCTTGCGGTACGCCTCGACATACAGTGCCTCTCGCTCCGGCTTTTCTCTCGTATAGCTTGCATCATTTGTTCCCAAATGAATGACTACCGCATCCGGCAGGAACTTGCCAAAATCCCATGCCTCCTGCTCCATTCCCTGACGTTCACAGAACATCCGGTTCGTATACGGATAGAGCATCGGCATCAATACCGTCGTATCCGGCTCATCCACCTCTGGCGGAATCCAGTCACTAATCAGTCCGATACCGCTCCACGATACCAGCTGATAATCCGCATCCAATGCATTGGCGGTGCGCACCGCATAATCCTTCATCGGATTTTCCTGCGCGGTACAAAACTCATCCACATTCCAAACACCCTCGATACCATAACCACAGGTAATCGAGTCACCGATAAACTCCAATCTCTTGGCTTTCCTTGGCAGTGCCTCCATCGTCGCATTCTCGTCAACCAGAAGATATCGGATCCCCGCTACACCAAAAGCAACCTCCGAATACTTGATGATGCGTACCGCAAGCTTGTCCGGCAAACTCTCTGCCGCTACACCCTTGTAGCGCGCATATTCCTCACGGTCAAACAACAGATACTCTGCTTCCTCCGCCTCCAACGGAATACGCTTCCACGGCTCGCTATCCTCGCCAACCATCACGCCAATCCAGCCCTGCAGGCGCTCCTCCTTACGAAAATCATCCGTCAGAATATCTGCAATAATCCGATTTCCCGAATATAAAATACCAATCTCCGAAGCGGAATAGCCCAAATAACAAATACCATCACGGTACAAAATACGTCCCAGCTGCTTCCCCAAGTCCGGGGTAATCATTACTTTTTTCATAGATACCTCTCCCTAGCCCAGCTCACACTCCGAACCGGCCTTCAACTCAATCTCTTCTACTGCTCCATTGTAAAGCAGCTTTGTCTTCAAATCACTCTTTGCACGAATGACACATTTCGTCAGCTTGCCGTCCTTCCACGACAAGTCAAGCTCTGCGCCGCCGCGTACACATAAGCCCTTGACACTGCCCTCACTCCACTCTGCCGGAAGCGCCGGAAGCAATACAATACGCTCTGCGGTACTCTGTACCAGCATCTCTGCGATACCGGCTGCCGCACCAAAGTTTCCGTCAATCTGGAACGGTGGATGATTGTCAAACATATTTGGCAGGGTGGAACGCTCATACAATGCCAAAAGGTTCTCGTATGCTGTATCGCCATCCCACAGCTTTGCATAATGATTGATAATCCATGCACGGCTCCAGCCGGTGTGTCCGCCACCGTGAGACAATCTGCCCTCGAGCGTTACTCTGGCCGCCTTAGCCAACTCCGGTGTGCCGTCCATCGTAATCTGACTGGACGGATGCAGGCCATACAAATGAGAAATGTGACGGTGTCCCGGCTCTGCCTCGCCGTATTCCTTGTCCCATTCCAATATCTGCCCCTTGCTTCCAATCTGTGTCGGCACCAGACGCTCTCTCGCTGCCGCAAACTGCTCCGTCAGCTCATCCTCTTCTCCAAGCAGCTTTGCTGCTTCGATGCACTGTGTAAACAAATCTCTCAAAATCTGATTGTCCATCGTCACACCCATACCATTCGAGCCATGCACACCGCTCGGCAGGATGTAGGTATTCTCCGGCGAAACCGACGGACAGGTCTTCAAATAACCCTCATGCTCAATCAGGAAATCCAGGAAAAACAGCGCAGCTTCCTTCATAATCGGATAATTTTCTCTAAGGAAATCCAAATCCTTCGTATATTCATAATGTGTCCACTGATGCGTACAAAGCCATGCAGCACCCATTACCCAATAGGAGCCCGGTACCCAAAGATCCTGTACCGCCGTATCACCCCAGATATCCGTATTGTGATGCGCCACAAAGCCGCGGCAGCCATACATCTTCTGCGCCGTTACCTGACCGTTTGGCAGCATCCTCTTCATCAGCTCGAATAACGGCAGATGGCACTCTGACAGATTGCAATTCTCTGCCAGCCAGTAATTCATCTGCGTATTGATATTAATCGTATATTTGCAATCCCACGGCCCCAGCATATCCTTGTTCCAGATGCCCTGCAGCGTCGCCGGCAATGTACCCGGTCGGCTGCACGCAATCAACAGGTATCTGCCGAAATTAAAATACATCTCAGTCAGCCCCAAATCCTTACGGTCAAGCTTCTTTAAACGCTCATTCGTCGGTATCTCATCAAAGCGCGTATCCGCTGCCAAGTCTAACTTTACACGGTCAAACAGACTGCAATAGTCCGCAATATGACGCTTCTTTAACTCCTCGTAGGAATGTGCTGCCGCTGCCACAAGCTTCTCATATACCGTTTCCTTTAAATTCTCATAACGGAAGGTCGTGCCCGCCGTAAAATACAGCGTAATCTCCTTCGCGCCACGAATGACCAGACGCTCTCCGATGACCTCACAGGTGCCGCCCACAACCGCACCCTTTAACATCATACACACATCCATACCATCGCCGCCCAGCTTCGCACCAAGCACAATCGTATCGTCGCTGTATTTGCCGGCATAATCATAAAACTTATGGCGCATCAGAAGCGGAGCCATATCCATACCGGATGGGTCCTCTGTCACAAAATGCATAATAATACAGTCATCGGCACCACTTGCAAAAATCTCACGCTTGTGCTGGTAACCATTGTGCTTGAAGGTTACCGTATGTAATGCATTTGCCAGCTCCAACTCTCTCTTATACTCGGTTACCTCTCCATTCAAACGTCCAAAATACAAATGCACATCGCCCAGCGTCTGATACGGACGCTGTCCCTGCGGCGTACCGGACAAGGCATTGACAATCAAATCCTCCGCCTCCGGAATCTGACCGTTCTTGATATATTCACGAATCTTCGGTAAGTTCTTCAATGCATCCGGATTGTTACGGTCCATCGGACCACCATACCAGACACTATCCTCATTGACCTGTACATGCTCTTCCTGCACTCCGCCAAAAATCATGCCGCCAAGTCGTCCGTTACCAATCGGCAACGCCTCATTCCAGTCCCAGGTCGGCTGCTCGTACCATAATTTTGTGCTCATCCCCATACCTCCGTAATTCTCCATACTATATTCTTCGTATGCCTTACATACGCATTGTTCTTCCTTTATTTTAGCGCGACAAAGAAAGAATGTCCATGTATTATCTTACCCCAGCACTCCTAAGTGCTCCAGCAATATCTTTGTCCCAAGACAAATCAGAATCACACCGCCTGCAAGCTCTGCCTTGGACTTATATTTTGCACCAAACACATTGCCGACCCGTACTCCGATGGCAGATAATACAAAGGTTGTCACACCAATCAGACTCGCTGCGACCGGCATATTTTGATTTAAGAACGCAAAGGTCACGCCTACTGCCAATGCGTCGATACTGGTTGCCACTGCCATGACAAACATCGTTTTTACATCCAGCGATGCACTCGCTTCCTCCTCTTCGCCCGAAAACGCCTCACGAATCATATTGATACCAATCAGACCAAGCAATACAAACGCAATCCAATGGTCAATCGCTGTAATCTTATCCTTAAAACGCACACCCAGCAGATAACCGATGGTCGGCATCAATGCCTGGAAGCCTCCAAACCATAAGCCGACGATGACTGCACTCTTCCAGGACATTTTTTTCATCGCCAGCCCCTTACAGACTGCCACCGCAAAGGCATCCATCGACAAGCCGACCGCTAATACAAACAGTGTTATAAATTCTCCAAATCCCACACCTTTTACCTCTTTTCAATTCCATAATAAAAATCATCGCCCGGCAGGCTGCCTCCCACACTGTTCGGTGCCTGCTCATACAAAACATTCAGATATGCCGATACCTTTGTCTTCATATCCTCTCCGGTCAGGAATACAATATTGCAGTAAGGAATTGCCTTCTTCGCTACCGCCGCCTTTACAATATCCCGCTTCTCTACGAGTGTTGCCGCAGCTTCTGCATTTGCTGTTACATATTCGGTCGAAGCCTTGTATTCTTCCAAAAATGCCTTTACCGCATCCGGATGTTCCTCCGCAAACGCTTTGTTGACCAGTACCACACCGGTCACTACGCTGCTGCCGTCTCCGGTATACTTCTCCCACTCTGCCGCAATATCCAAGGCAATGCGAATGTTCTCATTCTGCGTCATAGCTACCGTTACATACGGCTGTGGCAGCATCGCAATCGCATCGGTGCTTTCCGCCAGCATAGCTGCTACCTCGGTTGCTTCCGACTTAAATTCAATCGTAACATCCTTTGCCGGGTCAATACCCGCTGTTTCCAGCAGGTAATTCAAGGTATATTCCGGTGTCGTTCCCTTGCCGGTTGAATAAATGGTTTTGCCCTTCAAGTCCTCTACCGACTGAATGGTATTTCCGGTCTCTACGATATAAAGCACACTGGTCACATTAATCGCTGCAACCTGCACGCCGCCCTGTGTCTTGTTGTAAAGCACGCTTGCGAGATTGCAAGGTACTGCCGCTATCTGAAATTCCCCTTTAATAATATTGGCAGTAATCTCATCGGCTGCTCCGGCAATCGTAAAATCATAATGATTGGCAGTCTTGCCTGCCTCGGCATCCTCCATCAACTGAACCATACCGATTGCGGTCGGTCCCTTTAACGCAGCTACATTTATCTCCAGCTTTTCTCCCGGAGTCTTCGTTGCTCCCGCATTATTTTCCTTTGCCTGACCACAGCCGGTCAACACCCCGAGCATCATTATCACTCCCAACAAGCCTGCAAGCCATCTCTTCTTACGCAACTTCATCTTTTTTCTCCGTTTCTCTATTTTTTTCTTTTTCCAAACTTACGTCGGTTCTTTCCCTGCTTTTCTTCTTTCGCTGAGGTTTCTTTTGCAGCAGCCTTTTCAGACATCGCTTCGCCATTCTTTGCGGCTTCCTCTTCCTCCTGCCACTGAAAATATTCCGCATCAAGGTCTACATTTGCCTCCAGCTGGTCAAAATATGCCTGATTTACCCGTACCTCATAGGTAACCTTTTTTACCGGAGTATCATATGCTTCTCCTACCTCCTGATATACCGCGGAACCGATATTGCGTACCTTTCTTGGTTCCTCTTCCCAATCAGCATCCTCCGGCTCAGGACGCGGTCTCCGGCGTTTCTTCTTTGCCGCCGGCTTTGGCGCAGGCGCTTGCTCGGAAGCCTCTGCCGTGCTTTCTGCTTTTTCGCTCTCCGACTCCTCTGCAGCTTCTACCGCTTCTACCGCGTCTTCCTCTGCCTCCTCCAAGTCCTCGTCATCCTCATATTCTTCCCAATCGGCATCCTCTAACTCGTCTTCTAATTCTTCGCCCTCTTCAAAGAACGCATTCCGCAATGCTTCCTTACGCGCGAGCCGTGCGTTCTCCTTACGAATCAGACGCAGATATTTCTCGCCCTCTGCCATCGCACGCAGCTGCTCTCTGATTTCATTCTGGTTTTCTGCCAGCACTCTTTCCTGCTCCTCGATGCACTTCACAAACCGCGCGTAATCGTCCCGCAGTCCTTGTCTGGCTGCCGTCATCAGGTCTGCCAGCTCATATATCATATTGTCCGTATAGACTAGGGAAGCTGCATAAACGTCATCCGCTCCCTTGCGCGCTGTTTCAATCATTTTCTCACCCTTGCGTGCAAACTCCTTGATACCGCGCTCTCTGCTCTCCGTCGTGCTTTCATACTTATCCTGCAACGCCGCCACCGCATAGTTCATCTGCTCCAGCAAGTGAAAAAGCTCCTTTTTCGGTACAATAATTTTATTATCCTTCTTCTCACCGTATGTTTCGCATTTTGCAAACAGTACGTGAATTTTTCTCATAATCTGTTCTAAATCATTCATACGATTCCTTCATTTCTAAACATCTGGTCATGAGAAAGCGACCTTAATACCGCTACTCTCTGCATTACCTGCTACGATTTTACATTCACAAGTGTATCATATCACAACACGATTTTCAACGGGAAGAATAAGCAACGCCCGAACCTACTCGCGTAAATTCGGACGTTTTTCCACTTCAGCCTTTTATTTCAAACTTATTTCCCAATCAACAAATATACAAAGTATGCAGCATACACCAGTAGCATAATTACACCATGGGAACGCACCAGCTTCTTCTTTTTTAATACACAAATCAACAACAGCACTGCTGCCACGATTGCCACAAGCATATCTACACTGAAACCGGTCCAATTTGTAAAATCCGCCGCAAACGGTACCGGTGTAATCAATGCCGTCGTACCAACAACAAACAAAATATTTACGATGTTACTACCAACAATATTTCCGATTGCAATATCTGCTTTGCCCTTACGCGCTGCAGCTACGGAGGTTACCAGCTCCGGCAGAGAGGTACCCAGTGCAATCACGGTCAGACCGATAAACTTCTCACTCAATCCTACAATCTTCGCAAGCTCCGTTGCGGCATCTACCGCCACATCACTGCCCAGTACAACCAGTACAATACCAATAATCAACAAAAGTAACAGACTTCCGACATTACCCTTCTCGCTCTTCTTTTCTTCCTCTGCTTCCTGTGTCTTCTGATTCTTCGTCATACGCAGCAGATATAACAGATACAGGATAAACAACACCCAGAAAATGCCGCCTTCTACTCGTCCAATCTCGTTTCCGGTCAGACCCAGCACCAAAAGTACTCCCGTAATCAATATCATAAACGGAATCTCATAACGCACCGTCGATACCTGTACCGGCACTGCCACAATCACTGCCGTCAGACCCAGAATAATCAATATATTGAGAATGTTGCTACCGACAACATTTCCTACGGTAATATCTGCCGTTCCTTTAAATGCTGCTGAAATACTTACTGCTGCCTCCGGTGCGCTCGTTCCCATCGCAACAATGGTCAGACCAATTACCAGCTGCGGAATACCAAAGCGCTCTGCGATTCCTGCTGCTCCGTCTACGAACCAGTCTGCGCCCTTGACCAGCATCACGAATCCAACCACAACTAATACCAACTGTAACAATATGTCCATATTTCCTCCATTCTGCTGCAGATGCAGCTTACCGTATTTTCAGCGAGTCCATTTCTTTGTATCCCAAGGTTATAACACAAAAAAACGGACTTCTGCCGGAATAAATCACGACAAAAGTCTCGTTGCTTGGTCACGAACCGGATTATTATAATCGTACTGACGATTTCGCAAACACCTTGCGGTGCCAACTACTCCCTTTTATCAAGGTATAGAATAGCAGACTCATGCAGGCTTTGTCAAGAAAAAATAGTTTCCCTAAATCGTAAAACGATTTGGGTATCTCTATACCTTAAAACGATACCCTACTCCCCAAATCGTTTCGATATACTGAGGCTTTGAGGTATTTACTTCCACCTTCTCACGAATTTTCTTGATATGCACGGTTACGGTTGCAATATCTCCAATCGACTCCATATCCCAGATTTTCTGGAACAGCTCTTCCTTGGTAAAGACATGATTCGGATTTTCCGCAAGGAAGGTCAGCAAATCAAATTCCTTCGTGGTAAAGGTCTTTTCTTCTCCGTTGATATAAACACGCCGCGCCGTTTTATCAATGCGGATACCACGAATCTCTATAATCTCGTTCTCCTTCGCATTCGAACCTATCAACCGCTCATAGCGCGCCAAGTGTGCTTTTACTCTTGCCACCAGCTCACTCGGACTAAACGGCTTGGTCATGTAGTCGTCCGCACCCAGACCCAGACCGCGGATTTTGTCAATATCGTCCTTCTTCGCCGACACCATAATGACCGGAATATTCTTGGCTTCCCGAATCTGACGGCAAATCTCAAAGCCGTCCACCTTTGGCAGCATCAAATCCAAAATTACCAGATTAAAATCCTCTCTCAATGCCAGCTCAAGTCCCGTATCACCACTGTGCTCCATCGTTACTTCAAAGCCGGACAGCTCCAGATAATCCTTCTCCAGCTCTGCGATTGCTACCTCATCCTCTATAATCAATATTCGGCTCATCCTTTTCCTCCTTTATGATGCTTTTTTTCTTTCTCCTGCGGCTCGCTTGCCACTTCCTTCTTTGGCTGCACACCATACTTCGGCAGCGTAAAGCAAATCTTTGTACCGATACCTACCTGACTTTCTGCCCAAATACGACCACCATGCTCCTCGATAATCTTCTTTGCAATCGCCAGTCCCAGTCCGGTACCACCCTTCTTCGAGTTACGCGACGCATCTGCCCGGTAAAACCGGTCAAAGATATACGGCAAATCCTTGGCTGCGATACCGCTTCCGTTGTCTTCTAGCTCCATCCGGATAAAATCACCCGCATCCTTTAAGCGTACCGAAAAATGTCCCTTTTCCTTGTCCAGATATTTTACCGAGTTGCTGATAATATTACCAACCACCCGTTTTAACTGCTCCGCATCTGCGGAAATCCTGGTACCTGCCGGAATCTCATTTTCATACTCCAGCGCAATCTGCTTTACCTCCATATCCAGACTCAGCTCATCAATGCAATCCGAGAAATAATCATTGGCATCCAGCTTTGTAAAATTGTAAGGCACGGTATTGCTGTCAATCTTTGAGAAAAATGCCAGCTCATCTACCAGCACCGACATATCATTCGCCTTGGTATAGATGGTTTTCACATACTTCTCCATCTTTTCCGGCGTATCCGCAATGCCGTCAATCAAGCCCTCTGCATATCCCTTAATCGCCGTCAGCGGTGTCTTCAAATCGTGCGAAATATTACTAATCAGCTCCTTCGAATCCTCCTCGTATTGCAGCCGCTCTTCAATCAGCTCCTTCATATGGATTCTCATATTTTCAAAATCCTCACACAGCTGGCCGATTTCATCCTCCGGGTCGCCGGAAATCGAATAATTCAGATTGCCGACCGTCAGCTCATTGGTCGCTTTTTTCAGCTTATTCAGCGGTCGGATAATTCCCCGATACAACCATAGAATCAGCACAACCGCGGTCAAATTGATAATCACGACAATACAGATAATAATCTGAATCATCGAATCCTTCAGCTGCGGCACCAAAACATTTACATTCGTGACAATAAATGCACTGCCCTCGCTTCCGTCCTGAAAATAAAAATCCTGCTGCTTAATCAGTACGGGATGCTTATCTCCGACATAGATGCCGCCATCCATATCCGTATTAGAATTGCCGAACTCCGGCAAAATCGAAAACACGCGGCTCGCATCTTCGGCACCGGCATAATAAACCGTATCCTCCTTCCGCAAAACCAGATATGAATATTTTTCCAAAAGCTCCTCGTTTAATTCCTGCAGATACCCGGTATCCTCCAACTTTTCCGAATTGCGAATCGCGCACAGCTTCAGCTGATTATAAACCCCCTGCGTCACCCGGTTCAAAATATGCAGCGGATTTGTGATGACCTGCATCGTATCTGCCTCTACACCATAGGTCTGCTGCAGCGACATACTCATATATTCAATAATTACCTTACCACTGAGGCACATCATAATGATTGGTACTATAATAATGATGATAAATGCGATTTTTAATCGTTCCTTTAGCGCCATCCGCTCCACTCCAGCCTTTTACTTATTTTACCTGCTTGGTTTTATAAAAAAGAGTTTGCACCGCAAACTCCTGCGCCGTCGCGCGGTCACAAAAATTATAACACGATTTCCTGGCTTTTTGTTGTGGTTTTTCTTTTTTTTAGATGTTTTCCTGCTTTTTTTAGAAATAGAACACCCGCATTATACACAGTTCGCCGTCTTTTGACAGTATGTGCATGAACGCGGGTGTTTCAATTTCTCTATTTCATAATTACAGGTACTTCTTCAAGTCCTCTACCTTATCCAACTGCTCCCAAGGCAGGTTCAAATCATTTCTTCCGAAATGTCCGTAGGAAGCGGTCTGCTTGTAAATCGGTCTGCGCAGGTTCAGCATACGGATGATGCCTGCCGGACGCAAATCAAAGTTCTCACGAATAATTGCAATCAATTCTTCATTGGACTTCTTACCTGTACCAAAGGTATCGATATTTACGG
Organism: Lachnospiraceae bacterium; assembly: GCA_017462755.1. GTDB lineage: Bacteria > Bacillota > Clostridia > Lachnospirales > Lachnospiraceae > RGIG4057. Next base: position 30,883 of record JAFTQM010000011.1, read on the forward strand.
AGGTCGGCTGTGCTACACCGATTGCATAGGACAACTGAATCTCACACTTGTCACAAAGGCCTGCTGCTACCAGATTCTTTGCTACATAACGTGCTGCATAGCATGCGGAACGGTCTACCTTCGTACAATCCTTACCGGAGAATGCACCGCCGCCGTGACGTGCATAACCGCCATAGGTATCTACGATAATCTTACGTCCGGTCAGACCACTGTCACCATTTGGTCCGCCGATAACAAAACGACCGGTCGGATTGATAAAGAACTTGGTGTTCTCATCTACTAATTCCTTCGGTAATACCGGATCAAGGACATACTTACGGATGTCTGCGCGCAGCTGCTCCTGTGTCACCTCCGGGTCATGCTGGGTCGAAAGTACAACTGCATTTAAGTGAACCGGATTGTCATTCTCATCATACTCTACCGTAACCTGAGACTTTCCGTCCGGACGCAGGTAAGTCAAAGTACCCTCCTTACGCACCTTGGTCAACTGCTTTGTCAGCTTGTGTGCCAAGGAAATCGGATACGGCATATATTCCTCGGTCTCGTTGGATGCGTAACCAAACATCATACCCTGGTCGCCCGCACCAATTGCCTCGATATCTTCCTCGGACATCTTGTTTTCCTTTGCCTCAAGTGCCTTGTCTACACCCATGGCAATGTCCTTGGACTGCTCGTCCAATGCTACGATAACACCACAGGTATCGCAGTCAAAACCATACTTTGCGCGGTCATAGCCAATCTCACGAATTGTATCACGAACGGTCTTCTGAATGTCCACATAGCCGGTCGTAGTAATCTCACCCATAACCAGAACCAAACCGGTCGTAATTGCGGTCTCACAAGCAACACGGCTCATTGGATCCTGCTCCATCAATGCGTCTAACACTGCGTCCGAAATCTGGTCGCAGATTTTGTCCGGATGTCCTTCGGTTACAGACTCCGATGTAAATAATCTCTTCTCGCTCATCGTTATTCCTCCATTTCTAAAATCGGTAAAATAAAAAGTTGCTCGCAACTTTTTCGCGCCGAGCGCGGTCACAAAGTGACCTCTTCCTCCCGCGCGAGTGCGCACTCTCCGACTTTTTTGACTTCAAAGTCAAAAAAGTCCGCCTAAAATAAGCGGACTTGGTTTGTAAGTTCAAATCCTCTTATTGTTCGATTGCTCGCTCAACTTGGCACCTTCCACTTCGGGGGTTGCCGTGACTTCACAGAGTCTTTACTCTCCATCACTCTGAATAAGAGTTCATTCATTATCAGTGCAATTAGCATATACCAGAATGAAATCCTTGTCAATAAAAATTTTTTCATTCTTTGCTATTTTTCGCTAATCGCGTGTTTTTTTATACTAGCCCCTCAGCTGCAGCAGCTTCGCCTTTAACTCGCCCTCGATGCGGTTCAGCTCTGCCTCTGCCTCCTGACGCTTCTGATGACCCTCGGTCTGAATCCGCATTACTTCATCTAAAGTAGTAATCAGGGATTCATTGGTCATCTTCAAGGTTTCAATATCTACGATACCGCGCTCAGATTCCTTTGCCGACTCAATCGTCGCCATCTTTAAGGTCGCCGCATTCTTACGAAGCAGCTCGTTCGTCATATCGGTAACCTCGCGCTGCGCCTTTGCCGCCTGCTCAGAATGGCTTACGCCCAGTGCTAACACCATCTGACTCTTCCAAAGCGGAATGGTATTTACGATGGTGGACTGAATCTTTTCGGACATCAGCGTATCACTGCTCTGTACCAGACGAATCTGCGGAGCCGTCTGAATCGAAATCATTCTCGTCAGCTCCAAATCATGAATCTTCTTTTCAAAACGGTTGCACATGGAGGACAAATCATTTGCTGCCTGCGCATCTTCCGGCAAACCGGTCTCTGCCGCCTTCTGCACCAGCTTCGGCAGCTCCTCGGTCTGAATCTGTGCCAGCTTCTTCTTACCAGCCAGAATGTACATGGACAATTCCTTGAAATAGGTCTTGTTCAGCTCATACATCTTGTCAAGCATTGCTACATCCTTTAACAGCTGCACCTGATGCTCCTCCAGAATCTGCGTAATCCGGTTGACATTGGTCTCTGCCTTCGCATATTTTGCGCGCATCGAAGTCAGGCGGTCCGAAGTCTTCTTAAAAAATCCAAAGATTCCCTTGCTCTCTTCCTCATCATCAAAGCTCTTTAACTCCGTTACCACCGACGAAAGCATATCACCGATTTCACCCAAATCCTTGGTTTTTACATTACTCAACGCAGTTTCCGAAAAATCTGCCATCTTCTTCTGCGCACCTGCACCATACTGCAAAATCATCTGCGAATTCGAAAGCTCAATCTTCGAAGCAAAATCATCTACCATGCGACGCTCCTCCGGCGTCAGGGTACTCTCATCAAACACCTTCTGCTCCGCTACCTCTGCCTCCTGCGGTGCTGCCGGCATCTGCTTTTCCTCTGCGAACGGCTCAAAGGTCAGCGTAGGTGTTGCTTCTAAATCCTTCAACATATCCTCATTCATCTCATTATCCTCCATTTCAAAATATTATCTTCTACTTTTCCTTTTCAAATACGCCCTTCGTCAGACCCTCCTGCGCAAACATCGTCTGCAATACAGAAATATCGGTAGAAATGTCCAGCGCATCGTCCTCATATAAGCTGTCTAATAATGTTTCGAACGCATACAATATCGTATCCAGCGTCGCTTCAATTTCCTTCTTGGAATTCTGAATGTTCTCTCCCTGTACCGACTGTGCATCAAACTCGCGATATGCATTGACAAGCTTTAAGGTCGTCGGCAAGTAGTAACGGATAAACTTCTCCAGCTCATCCACCTGCTCCGGATGTTCCTCGATTCGTGCATAAATCTTTCCGATTACCTGCTCCAACTGGTCTAACTTTGCCGAAATCACCTCGCCCGGAATCGCATCGTTTGCTTCTCGAATCTGTGCCATGTACTGCTTACCGCTCGAGAGAATCTTAACCACCTCCGGCGGCAGCTGCTTCTTTGAAGTCTCCGTACCGGATGCCGCATTCTGCGAATTTCCTGCTGCCTGCTGTACTGCTTCTGCCTGTTTCTGCTGTTCTACAAAACGTTCCGGATGTCTTCTGCGCTCCTCTTCCTCAAGCATACGATTCTGATAGCTCGTCTGCGCCTTTCGGTACTGTTCATAGGTCGCACCGTTTAACATCAGACAGGTCTGCTGTTCATCAATATGTCCCTCCGGAAACATTCCGAGCGAAATCATTTTCCGCAAATCCTTTAATACAAATCGGTCCGACTTACCAATATGCGAAGACAATTCTTTAATCGTGCAATATGCCCGTCCGCGCAGCTGTCTGACATACTGGTAAAAACGATTGACCCGTTTCTTCTTTTTTCTTCCGGCAATCAACATTATCGCACCCGCAATCAGACACGGCGACACCAGTCCGCCCATCAATCCGTCATAAATCACAGTCGGCATTCCAAACGACGCTGCTACTTCAAAGCCAAAGCTCATAGCTACACTGGCAATCAAGCCCAAAGTACCAAAGACCGTCAAAACCGTGCCGGATACCTTACCTGCCGGATTTTTGGCAATCGGTACAATCTCCGTCGAATTCCGGCGCTGATGGTTGGCATTCCGCACCGCCTGACTATTATAATACTGCTGTCTCTGACGATTTGCCTGCTGCTCCTGCCAATACTGCTGATACTGTGCGCGACGACGCTCCCAGTTGCGTTCTCTCGCCTTTTCCCGCTCATAAGCCTCGGCACGCTGTCTTGCCTCCTGTGCCTGTCTGCTCTCTCTGCGTGCACGCTCCGCTTCCTCACGCGCAGCGCGACGGCGTGCTTCAAAATCTGCCTTCGCATCTCCGTTGACAATCTCGCCGTCTACATGCTCCAGCTCCTCCACTGTCGTTTCCTGCTCTGCATAATCCTGATAAAAACGATTCTGATTCGTATTAATCTGCTGCAAAGAGGTATTGACCGCCTCGCTGATGCTCCGATTTAATTGTGAAAAATTCTGGGTATTGATTGCATTCTGCACTGCATTTTGAATCTGCTCACCCAAATTAACATCATATGCCCCCATGGGATTCCTCCATGCTATTCTTTCTCCATCTGCTGAAAATTTTATCATATTTTTCAGTGATTTACAATTTTTATTCTGTATTATAATGAATTTATAATCTTATTCCAATCCTTTTCACAACACTTTTTCCCTATCGACTCCGTTTCAGATACCAAATAGCTAACTGTGTCCGGTCACGCAGTCCCAGCTTTTCCAAAATAACACTGATATAGTTGCGCACCGTTCCTTCACTCAAAAATAAGGTCTCTGCAATTTCCTTGTTGTTCTGTCCGTCTGCCACCTTTTCGACCACCTGCAGCTCCTTCTCTGACAAACCGCTGTCCGAAAAATCCGGCTTCTGCTCTCTGTTCATCATATCCGGCAGCTTTGACACAACATCCCGTCCAAACACGCTCTGTCCGGAACGCACTGCCCGCAATGCCGGCAAAATACTTTCAAAATCCTGCTTCAGTATATAACCCTTTACACCTAGACTCAGCGCTTTGACAATATATTCGTCGTCAGAAAACGTCGTCAGAAACAAAATCGCTGCGTTCGGATACTCTGCCAATATCACCTCGGCTGCCTCCAGACCATTCATTGTATTCATCTGAATATCCATCAACAGCACCTCCGGCTGCGTCGCCCGGTAAAGCTCCACTGCATCGGCACCATTCCCACCGGTGCCGATGACCTCTACCTCTCCGGATGCCTCCAATATCATTTTTAAAGACATGGTTACCACATTGTCGTCATCCACGACCAATACCCTCATCTTCTCTCCCATCTCAATTTTCCTTTACCTCAGAATTTTTTTCGTTTTTCGGCACAATCGCAAAAATACGAAAGCCCTGCTCCCTGCTAATCCGCAGGCTTCCGCCAAAGGCTTCGACCCGCTCCCGCATATTCTCCAGTCCCATGCCCTCGTGGTCTGCGGCGTGCTTCGCACTGCCATTGTCCGTAATCACAAGCTGGTACATCGCCGGATGCTCTCTCAAGACAATCGCAACCTTTGTCGCGTCGCTATGCTTCACGGTATTGGTCAGCGCCTCCTGAATAATTGCCACAAAGGAATATTTCAGATTCTTCGTTGCACTCTCACTCATATCGTAATCCAACGAAACCTCCAGTCCCGGATAGCCCTCCGTCAGCTTCCTTACCGCCAGCTGCAAATCATATGCCTCATCCCGCAAATCATGTACACTTTCCCGAATCCGGTTCATCGCATTATCCAGCGTTTCCTGCAATGCTCCCAGCTGTCCTGCCAACATCTCTTCCTTGCAAATCGCGCGCAGTGCGCCCACCTGCAAAATCGAGCGGGAAAGCAGATGACCTACATTGTCATGAATCTCTCTGGCAATACGGTTTCGCTCCGTCAAGGTCGCTACGTGCACTTCATAATCCTGCGCCTGCAAAAGCTCCGTCTGTCGCGCTGCCGCCTTGCTCTTTAGCTCGGAATGCTCATCCTGCAGCTCATGTAAGCGGTACAGCGTTCCCTCATACCCGCTTGTCTTCTGACACAGCAAAAGTGCCAACGCCCAAAGCAGCAGTATCCAAGGCTCTCCACCCGCCAACAAAAACGCAAAGAAAAAAATCGCACTCTGCCAGTACTGCCGCATCAAAAACGCCTCATAAAGCACTACCGGACTCATCCACAAAAATTCCGGCACGGCACAACACGCAAATGCATATACAACAAGGAGAGCTGTTTTCACAGCCCTCGCTTCTGTATACAGGAAAATACTACTTAAGCATATCGCTATCAGTACTCCTGTAATATGTCCTATTTGGGTTCCCTCGCCGAACATCAAAAGTATGCCACAGCCGAGTAAAATCAATCGGTCAAAAATCCCTGCCATACCGTCCAACCTTTAACAAATTCTACCTCATGTCCAAGTTGCTTCCTGCTTATTTCTGCTTTCTGGAAGCCACCATTGCGATGGTAAAGAATGCTGCCGCAAACAACAGCTGTATTCCCATTCCTGCAAACGCACTTCCTGCCTCCGAAAACTCTGCTACGTTTACTATAGCACTATTTGCGGTTACATACCAGTAGGTCGGCAAGAATTTTGCCACTTTTATTATACCTTCTCCCATTACCTCAAGCGGTACAAAGACACCGCCCAGGAAAGATGCGCCCAGCGAAACAATGATTGCCACTGCCGACAGCACTGCTTCCTTCTTTGCCAAAAAACCAATCATAACGCTCAGTGCTACCGTCATCAAAACAAAGCACAACGTATTCATGCCGGTTAACGCAAAGGTGATTGCACTTTCCTGCTTTGCGTACAGCACCAGAGCAATTACCTCAAACAATACCCAAATCATCAAACCAAACAGTGCCGTTCCCAGCGCAATCTGTAAGTTCCGCTTCGTCATGCTGAGCGACGAGCAGTTCGCTCTTAAACGTACCTTTTCCCGATTCAACGAAATCATAATATTGCCTAAAGCATTCATTAGCATTGCCAGCAGGATGTACGGCAAGGTCTGAAAATATCCCTGCATGATGCTATTCGTCGAGGTATTCTCCTTCTGCTGCATCGATACCTCTGCGCTTGCCTGCATTGCTTCCCCGGTCGTCGCAATCGCCTCGCTAAGCTCCACTCCGGTTGCCAGACTTGCCCGCAGCGTACTCATATAGCTCTCCACTGCCAAATCCATATAATATCCTACCGAGCTATCCTTGATTTTGTAATTCTGCAAGGTAGGCTCCTCACCTGCCTTTACACCTTCCTCAAAGCCCTCCGGTATGATTAACACATAGTAAATGTCACGATAATACATATCCATCTGCAGCTCTTCTACTGCGCCGCTGTGCTCAACATATTCATTCTTCTGCGCCAGATATTCCCGCAGTCCTTCCGACAATGCGCTCTTATCCTCATCTATTACAGTAAACGGAATTGCTTCATCCTGATACAGCTGCGCAGACGAGCTTTGATTGCTGGATGTTATAACCACCGAAATGATTGCAAAAATCACGACATAAATACTGACCGATGGCAAATTTCTCTTTAATAATGTCATAAAAAGCTTAAATGTTTGCATAGTCTTCCTCCATCCATTTCTACGCTTATACCTTCTGCTTACGCAGCACCAGTGCGGCAACTGCTCCAAAAATCACTGCCTCTGCCAAAAGTATTGTTACACACTGCGCGTATTTGCTTAAATCATCAAACACACCCAGACTGGAGAAGCAATCCGAAATCAACGCTGCCGGATTGATACGATTGAACCAAGGCATATTCTTCTCCATCGTATACTTCATATCCGCTACCATCAGACCTGCAAAGAAACAGAGTGACAGTGTGGTACTTGTAATAATTGCACTTTTTACACTGTGCTTTGCCTTAACCACGACACCAATCATATAGCCAAAGGCAATACCGTTAAGGCAGGCTACTGCACCACCCAGCAGAATCTCTGCATACTGGCTGCCAAAATGGATTCCGAGAATCAGGGTCAAAAATACATAGAGCAACAAGAATACTGCATATTCTACCGTAAACGCTGCCAGAAAATCCGTCAGCACCATCAGACCTTTTCTAGTCGGCGCTACTCCGCGGCGTACCGCTACCATGCTCTGATTTACCTGAATTTCTCTCGTATTGGTCAAGCCTAATGTAGCACCAAACATACAGGTCATTGCCATGAGTGCAAAGAAATAGGATGCATAAGGGTCCATATCTCCCGGTGCAATCGACAGCTCCTCATTCTTCATTGCAGTTTCATACAATGCCTTCGCTGCTGCCTGCATTGCCTCCGGTCCCTTTTTCGCCGCCTCTAACAGGATGGCTTCACCCTGCAGATAACGATTTACCAAATACTTTAGCAGGGTCTGATTCATACCCTCTTTTGCAAATTTTAACGAAACCGTATCCTCCATCGTCAGAATACCGGTTACCTCTCCCTTTCTCAGCAGTTCTTCTGCTTCCTCGGCATTTGCAGGCTCTACGATTTCAAGCATACCGTCCTCCGCATTCATTTCCTCTAAGAATGCCTGCAATGCAATCTCTCGGTCGCCCTCCTCCTCTAACATTACCGCTACCGGTATACGATTCAGCGACTCTGCCTTTTCTGTAATACTCGAAAACGTCACATGAAAGAAAAATCCCAGTATTATCGGAAAAATCGCCAGCCAGAATAATTCTGTTCTATCATTTACCAACCGCTTTAAGCGGTAGCCATACATCCGTCCAAACATAATGTCCTCCATTCTGAAGCATGTTCTCTTTTTTAACCTAGTCTCTTAACTCTTTTCCGGTAATCTCTAAGAATACATCATTGAGGGTCGGCAGCTCCGAATACACTCTGCCGAAGGTAATGTCATGCTCCTTCAGATAATCGAGCAGACGCACCAGATTTCTCTGTCCCTTGGTATAATGCACCTTCAAGTGATTTTCCTCATACTCTGCACGATATACATGCGGTAACGCGCGAATGCTCTCCAACTGCGCCTGTGGGAAATCCAAAATTTCTACCTGAATGGTTTCACCGGTCTTAATCATATTTTTCAACTCTTCGTTGGTACCAATCGCCAGATTCTTGCCGCCATCCATAATCGCGATACGGGTACAAATCTGCTCAACCTCTTCCATATAATGCGAGGTGTACACAATCGTCGCGCCCTCCGCATTCAGCTGCTCGATACCCTCAAGAATCTTATTTCGGCTCTGCGGATCTACGGCTACCGTCGGCTCATCTAAGAAAATCAGCTTCGGCTTGTGTGCAATTCCGCAGGCAATGTTCAGACGACGAAGCAAACCTCCCGACAGCTTCTTTGGATAAAACTTCTTGAATTCCTGCAAACCGACAAACTCCAACGCTTCCTCTACATACTGCTTACGGGTTGCCTTATCATTCACATACAGACCACAGAAGTAATCTACATTTTCCAATACCGTCAGCTCCTCGAATACCGCAACCTCCTGCGGCACTACACCAATCATTGCTTTTACCTCGTAGCTGTCCGGTGCCATCTTCTTTCCGAATACTTCGATATTACCTTTATCATATTTCAGCAACCCAAGAATACAATTCATCGTGGTCGATTTGCCGGAACCGTTTGGTCCGAGCAGACCAAAGACCTCGCCCTCCTTGACTTCCAGATTGAAATGGTCTAAGGCTACTAATTCCTTATAACGCTTTACTAAATTTTCTACCTTAATTACTGTCTTTCCTTCCATGTACAAAGCCTCCTTATTCTTAGTTGCAGTTTAAAATCCACTCTGTGCTGCATGACTATGTTCCTGTTTCAAACCTTCCGCTCCCACCCGGTCGGTTTTTCTTACCTGTACCTATCATAACTCATTCCGACTTTTCTCGCCAGTGAGCAAAATCATAAAAAGGATGTGACAAATGTCACATCATTGGATAGGTCAAATTCTACAGCTCCTTCTTTTCCATAATTCTGATGCTAACGTACATGGTAACAAGCATTACACCTACTGTCAGCAATATCATTATCCCCAAAACACTCCAAATATCCAGTGTAGCAAGCTTTTCTACAATAGCTTTTCCATATGACAATACTCCTTCCAGCTTATCTGCCAATAATTTCAACAAATAGCCTGCAACCACAATGATACCTGCAATTCCGATTAGTACAATGCGAGATTTTTCCGCACCAAATTTCATTTGTATCGGCAGCATAATAAACAAAAGTATCAGACAAACTAACAATACCGGTACCGCCTGCGTCAACATCTCTTCCATCCATGCCGTCCCGGTTTTACCACCGGCAAATACCATACAGAACACCGTTACCGCCGTCCATACCAAAATCACACCCACAAGTGCAAGCACATATTTGCTAACTACATAGCTTTTTCGGGTAACCGGCAAGGTAAAAAGAAAGGTATAACCATTTTCTATTTCATCATAGCTGACCGTACCCAAAAGCACCATAGCGCTCATAAATGTGGCATATCCAATAATAAACGCCGGATCTGTCATTGCTTGCGTAATCATCAAAAAACAAATAATTCCAAACAGCAATAGCAAAAATCTGCGTTGCTGCCGTAATATCTGTAAATCCTTTACTAACAAGCCCTTCATACCTTTTCCCCCTTCATTACCATCAAAATCAAATCATCAATCGTTCCCTTTTCAACCACAATATCCGGATAATTTTCCTGATAAAAGCTCCGTTCCTTCGTCAAACAGCTGTAGCCATAGTTTTCTTTTCTCCGATAAAGCAGATAACTTTTATCCAAGGAAGCATACTGTGAGTCCTTTACCTTTAAGATGGCATATTCGTTGAGCAATACATCCGTTTCCTCATGCAACACTATCTTGCCTTCATTTATCAAATATAGCTCATCGCATAGCCCCTCCAAATCCGAAGAAATATGAGAGCTTATCAAAATACTTCGCTCCTCATCCTCCTCCATATAGGCACGCAGCATATCTAAAATCTCCTCCCTTGCACCCACGTCCAGCCCTGCCGTCGGTTCGTCCAGAATCAGCAGCTTCGCTCCATGCGAAATCGCAACCAACACCTTCAGCTTTGCCTTCATACCGGTGGAAAATTCCTTTACCTGCTTATTTAGCGGAATCCGAAAGCGTTCACACAGTTTCTTAAACTCCGCCGCATCAAAGACAGGGTACATCTGCCTTAATATGCTTATGATACCTTTTACCGTCAGATAGGAGCTAAATCCGGCTTCTGCCAATGACACACCTATCTGCTGTCTGTCCTCTGCCGTCAACTGTGCTACATCCTTTCCAAACAACGTAGCCTTGCCTCCATCCGTCGAAATTAGTCCTAAAATCGCCTTAAATGTAGTGCTCTTTCCCATTCCGTTCGGACCGATTAAACCTACAATCGTCCCCGGCATTACCTCAAAGGAACAATTCAATTCAAAGCCATCATACACCTTCCTTAAGCCCTCTGCTTTTATCATACCTTCACCACTCCTCCATAATCATTTCAAACAAATCCCTTAACTCTGATTTTTCCAAACCATATCTTTTACTCTTTTCTACCGTTGCTTCCAATTCCTGCTCGATTTCCTTACGATATTCCTCCTGTAGCTGCTCTGCATTGTTTTTCGCCACATAGCTGCCCTTTCCGTGAACCGTTACGGTAAAGCCCTCTTCCTCCAAAATGTCATACGCTTTTTTTACTGTCAGGGCACTGATTTTTAATTCCTTCGCTAACACACGAACCGACGGTAGTACGTCGTTCTCGACCAGCTCTCGATTTTTTATCATCCCCTTTATCTGCTCTGTCATCTGCTCATAGATGGGCACCATCGACGAATGATTGATAATTATATTCATTCCCTGCCTCCTTCTTCTTTGTAAACAGTATATAACAGCACAGAACATTTGTCAACTGTTTTATACTGTTTATTCAAAATATTTTGAAATATGGAGTTTATAAAGCAAACTCGCGCGCTACCGCGCGATCACAAAGCGCCCCACTCCTCCGGGACGGAAGAGCGGGGCGCGCATCATCTCATATTCAATTCAGCTTGATTATGCGAATGGATTCTCGGTTGGGTATCTAACGCCTGCCGGCTGATTGTAACCAATCTCATCTACCTCTACACCGATGTACTTGAAGATTTCATAAATAGCCTTGCCGAAGTGACCGAAAGCTACTGCACCGTGATGCGGATAGTTCTTCTCAATCAGTACGTGACGATAGAAACGTCCCATCTCCGGAATAGCGAATACACCGATTGCACCGAAGGACTTCGTAGCTACCGGAAGTACCTCGCCCTGTGCGATGTAACCGCGCAGCTTGCAATCTGCAGTGCTCTGCAGACGATAGAAGGTGATGTCACCAGGTACGATATCTCCCTCAAGAGTACCATTGGTAACCTCTACAGGAAGGTTTCTAGCCATAATCTTCTGATACTTCATGCTGCAAGCAGAAAGCTTTCTGGATGCAGTATTTCCGCAGTGGAAGCCCATGAAGGTATCCTTATGAGTATAGTCGAACTTGCCTTCGATGGATTCCTTGTACATATCTGCTGGTACGGAGTTGTTGATATCGAGCAGAGTAACTGCATCCTCGCTGACACAGGTACCGATGAACTCGCTCAAGCAACCATAAATATCTACCTCACAGGATACCGGAATACCCATACCGGTCAGACGGCTGTTTACGTAGCAAGGTCTGAAACCAAACTGAGTCTGGAATGCCGGCCAACACTTTCCTGCGATAGCAACATACTTTCTGTAGCCTCTGTGCTCGTCTACCCAGTCAAGCAGAGTCAGCTCATACTGAGCAAGCTTAGGAAGAACCTCTGGCTTCATGTTGCCAGCGCCAAGCTCCTCTTCCATCTCCTTAACCTTTGCAGGAATAC
>JAFTQM010000012.1 GCA_017462755.1 Lachnospiraceae bacterium
AGAATGTCCTCATCAATGCATTCTTTAATCGCACGCTCTACGGCTTCTTCTGTTGGTAATATTGTATCATATTTTCGGACTCTTTCCACATATTTTGCATAATCCGAAAGCATTTTACAACGTTCCATGATTTCGCGATTCATGCCATAATTGATGTTTAAAACATCCACGACCAATTCCAATTTCGGCTTTTCCTCCGTCTTGACATACGCATCCGACAAACAAAGCGTACTCTTTTCTGCTTCCTGTGCTGTTCCGTTATAAAATACAACAAAGCGTGGTGCCGGAAGCTTAATCAAACGACTGGAATAAATCGTCCCCTTACGATTGAGCTTGCCACCGATAAACTTCTCGTATTCTCTGGCAATATAAAACAATGCCCGCAGCGGCATGTTCGGATTTCGGGTTGATTGATGCTCATACAGATGCAATTCATCGCAGAGCAAAAATGCCACATCATTTTTCATTCCCATATAAATCGCATTTTCCAGCGTGACTATCTCTAATTCCTCTGCATTTTTATAATCCGTTCCATTCATTGCGTTATACAAACTGAGCAGATTTTCCTTGTCGCTGAAAATCATGCGAAATAACGTGTCCTTATACTCTCGGTTGTAGGATAAGACCGACGGTATTCTCGTTACTTCTGTCATTCCATTCCCCCTTTTCTTTTTGCTTTTGATTTTAATTTAAAATCCGGATTACTTTTTGAACCATCTCAACTAATGGCTATAGAAAACTTCTTAGAACTCGCCGGACGGCGATAAGATTATTAGAACTATTTTTTATTTAATGAAGTACTTCTGCTTTATTTTACCAAGAGTATCTACCGAAATCAAGCTACTTTCCTCTAATATATATATAGAAAAAAACGTGGATTTTTTGTGTAGTATGACAATATTCATCCGTATATCAAATACTAAATTCTTGTGATAGATACGTCCTTAGCGTTCTAACAGAACTTCCTCTTCCCTGACAAGTTCTCAACATGATTAATAAAGGCAGCTCTATCAAGACATTTAAAACGAACCAAAAAGCAATTCTGACGTACTCAAATATACACTCAGAATTGCTTTCGTCACATTTTTCTAACCGTGACACTCTTACAGCCGTCCCATTCGCTTACAATACCGCAGATTCTTCACGCAAAAATCTGCTTTCCACCAGTTCGCCGCCAGCTCGAATTCCCTGTATTCCGTCCACCACTGCCAGGTGACCGGAAAGGCTCCGTCCACCTGCTGCAATTCTCGGATAAAATCACATTCCTTCTCTGCAATTTCTTTATTGCTCTCATAAAACATACTATTCTTACCGGAAATCATGTTGGACGGCAGGGCAACATATTCCTTGCCCCACTTCTCCGTCTCGTGGCAGATATTCACCTCGACCTGTAGAATAAGCTTCTGCTTTAGCTCCTCCAAATCCATCCAATCCACGCCTGCTGCCGTCAGATACTCATACATCGTAATAAAACAATTGGTTGTATGCGATTCCTGAAACGGAACGTTATTATTAAACCATGCATAAGCCTGCTGTACCATTTCCTGCGCCTTCTGATAACCCGACGTTTGCGGCTTACCAAACCGTATCACAAAGCCTGCCAATGCCGCAGTCGGATTGTAACGAAGCTCCTGCTCCGCCTTGTATTCCCACCAAATCGCATGCGGATACTCATTATTCGTCGGCACACAATTCAGCCACTGATTCTGTGCGGTATCAAAATCCGCGCCGCTTTCCAGATAGCACAGAATCCCCTGTACAATTGGATGCGCCGCATCCTGCCAACCAATTTCTCTCAAAACTTCCGTTGCCGCCCAGGTCTGTATCGGTGACGAATTGGGATTGAAACAATCCGCCTCCAGCGCATGTCCGAATCCACCGTCCGGATTTTGATAGACTTCCAGTGCCGCAAGCACCGCTTCCTGTGTTCCGTTTTCAAAATGATATTGCCAACGCGCCAAATCAATCGGGCGCGCATTCCGATACATAAAGTTTCTTGCTCTCTCAAATGTTTTTTTTCATCGCAGTTCTCCATTTCTTTTTATCGCCCCATAGCTTCCATTCGTATAAACTTTCTCACTTTGGTATCTTTTCAAACTTCTTAGTCAAGAATGAATTTTTTAATATTTTTTTCTTCTGCCTGCGGATTTAACTTAAAAATCTGCTCGCGTATCCGCACATATGCTTTCTCCATCGAAATATCCTGCCGCAAATCCGCACCCCAGAATTCCTCCACCGTACAAAATACCGTACTGTCCCAGCCGTATACCTCACCGTTTTTACTGACTCTCGGCGCTGTACCGCACATCGTCACAAAGAGATTGCGCTGCAGATTCGTCAGCACCCGGTCAAACTTCCCCGAAGTTTCCTTCGTAATCCCACAGTCCTGCTTTAATAAATGCAGCGGCACTTTTCCGTTCGTTCGAATCAGCTCATAGATATCCTTCTCCAACACACTGACCTTCCCGGTCTCATAAAAATCCTCAAATTCTCGTTCTCCACGACGTACCGCCAGAAAATACGGATACCATTCTCGCGTGATATAACCGCTGGTACCAAAAAACACCTTAGCATACGCAATATCCTTCCGCTCCGTCAATACCCGAATCCTCCACTGCCACGGGTCCGTTTCCGGGTCACCGGTGTGCCATTTTATCGGCATCGTTGCATTCTCCGGTGCCTGCCAGTCATAATCAATCAAAGCAAAAATTCCCTTCGCATTGCCACCACCCATCGAAAAACCGCATTGCTGCAGCTCCTCACAAAAATCTGCAAAATTTCGTATCATACTCTGCCTCCTCTCTATCACCTGCAACAGATAACCTAAAACAATCTGTCCGTTCGCAATTTCAACCTGTTCCTTCATCATGCATAATTATATAAAAAGAAACATGACAACTGTATGTCATGTTTCCTCATACTTGGCTAAAATATTTTTTACCGATTCCCTCAACTGCTGTTTTAAATTCTCCGGTCCCAGTACCGTCACTCGTTCTCCAAAGCTTAAGAACCAGCTTAACGCACGCTCGTAGGAGCTAAACCCCCATTCCGTATAAAGTCTGCCATCCTCCAGCACACGATAACACTCCGGACCATATTCCTCAATCAATCGGTATTTCTCGCTCACCTCATAAATTGCCGGAACGATGATATCATCCGTCATATTTTTTCCAAAGTGCAGCTTCTCCTCCGGTATTTCCCGTTCCACAAAAGAATGTTCTGTCAAGCACAGCTCCCATAATCGATTCAGCTTATACAGGCGAAAACCATTTCGTTCCGAACAGAAACCAAACACATACCAGTTGGACCACTGAAATACAATCCGAGCAGGTTCGATACACTTCTTTTCTTCGCCCTTATTATAATAATAGCAAAATTCCACACATCTTTTTTCGCGGATTGCGGTACGCAGAAGCTGTATCTTTTCTGCTAGACTATCCTTGTAGAACGACGATAAATCAATCAATATCTCATCCTGCTGCAAAGGAGTGCTGCCGATTTTCTCTGCCAGCTTTTTGGTTCCCGGCAATGCCGCTACACTATCAAGCGATTTTAGACCAATCAATATTGCCTGCAGCTCGTCCTTCGTAAAAACCGTAGTATCGAGCTGAAAGCCCTCCATAATCTCGATACCGCCATCGGTTCCCTGCGTGGTGACAATAGGCACACCGGCACGACAGATATCCTCAATATCACGCTGAATGGTTCGACGCGATACTTCGAATTTCTCCGCCAGATAAGGCGCTGTAACCTTCCCCTTTTGCTGCAATATTGTGATGATTCCAATCAATCGGTCTACCTTCATGCGAATCCCTTTCTTATGCCTTCCTAAGCCATTATACCGTCGTTCTTACTTTTTTGCTTCTTTGCAATTCTTCTTGCTACCAAAACAACTGCTGTTACCGCCAAACCAACGACCAACAGACAAACACCGAGAATTACCGCGCCAAATATATTCAGATGACTCAAAATATCAAATATATTTCTGCTATCGTCTACGATTTTTCTGCCCTGTGTCGTCGCATAGGATGCAGGCACATCCGGCACCCCATTCCCATTGGTATCCGCAAAGGACTGCATATAACGTGCAATCGCATGCCATGCCTTTACTTCACGTCCTGCCTCATACATAATGACATCATTCAGATCCGCTACTTTGTTTCCCTGCATATCATACAGCGGAATCTCAATCAGACCATACGAAAGCCCCGATACGGCTCCTAACATCTGCGCAGTATACATATCTGTTACAATCGTATATTTTTTCTTCTTATCGATTTCCACGCGATTGCCGGAAGCATCGGTCACATACGCATCCGCCACCTTATTCAGCAAGATACGATGCGGATTATAAGTAAAATGAAATCCGCTGGTGTACAATCTTGCCGTGGTCATCCATTCCGAAACGGTTGCATCAATCTCCGCAGCCATCAGCACATCTTCTCCGGTCAATCGCACGCAAATCAATGGATATCCGGTTTCTCCATCCGCACCTACCCCCAACGAAAACACGTTAAATACATCATTTACCGTAATATTTCCCTGCACAAAGGTATCCCGAATGGTTCCTGCCGGTGCAATGCCGATACAGATTTCCTCCGCACCTACATTGCCGGAGGTTCTTGCTGCCTCCACATAAGCATCCGCAATAATACTACCCAGATTCTGTTCCGTATGGCTTCGACTCAGCTCCGAGGAAGCACAAAATTCGATATCATTCTCTGCCAACACTTGTGTAACACTCTCATAACCAAATTGCTTCAGATAACGGTCGTCAATTTGTTCCAAAAAGCCTTCCAGCTTGTCTTTGATTGCTTCCTCTTCCGCCGCATTCGTATCCACCAGCGTTACTGCATAATCATCCAGCTGCCACCTGCCGTTTTCTTTTTGCTTCATTACACAGGTGCCAAGATATTCTGCATATGCCCCCGGTGCCACAATATAAGTATCTCCGTAGCAAATCGGCTCCTGCAGCAAAATATGGGAATGTCCGCTCAATATCAGGTCCAGCTCCGGTACCTCCTGTGCAAGTATCTCGTCCTCCGATTTGCTCGCATCCTTCAAATTCATTCCGCTATGCGATACACAAACAATCATATCTACTTCTTCCTGTTTTTGAATGTTTTGTACCGTCTCTTTTACCGCTTTTACCGGGTCGGTAAACAATAACTCACAGGTTGGAGAATCCTTGTATGCCGCCTTACCAAATACTCCGGTAACTGCTATCCGCACTCCATTGCGCTCTAACACGGTATAATCCTTCACATTATAGTTTGCAAATGCTTCCTTAATCTGCTGCTGTCCTTTACTTAGCCCATCTGCTTCCATCTGTGCCCAATCCACATTGCACAATACCAGCTCCGGAAGCACATCCCCGCTAGCTACCGCATTATTCAGCATTGCCGCCAGCCCGTCCGACAAATAATCAAACTCATGATTTCCGAGCGTGGTTACATCACACCCCATCGCTCCAAGCATCCGAAGCTCTGCTGCCTCTTCACAAAACAGCGTCTGTAACAGCGTTCCCATGGCAAAATCACCACCATCAATAAACAGTGCTTCCTCCGGATTGGAAAGCTGCTCCTCTAACATCGTCTGTATCCTCGCCACACCACCGATAGTAACATCCTCTCCGTCAATTTTGGTCGAGAACTCTCCGAAATGTGAATGGATGTCACTCAAAAAGATGACCTCCAGCTCCTTCTCCTGTTCTGCTGCCAACACACGCTCCGCACCAAGCCTGTTCCAGCTCAGTACGCCTATCAAAATGAGCATCAGGCTTATTGTACTCAACAATCGGTTTCGTATCCTCATTTTTCATTCCTCCCCTTTTCTTTCTGGTCATTCTTGTGTTTTAAACGAAAAAAAACCGAATCATTTCTGATTCGGTATCGAGCAGCCGGTAGGGGAATCGAACCCCTGTTTTCGCCGTGAGAGGGCGACGTCTTAACCGCTTGACCAACCGGCCTTGCTGCGAATATTATAATACCACACCCTAAAACAAAATGCAAGCACTTTTTTAAATTTTTTGAAAATATTTTTTAGAAAACAAAAAATCCTGAATCATTTCTGATTCAGGATTCTGAGCAGCCGGTAGGGGAATCGAACCCCTGTTTTCGCCGTGAGAGGGCGACGTCTTAACCGCTTGACCAACCGGCCTTGCTACAAGAATTATAATATCACATACCAAACGAAAAAGCAAGTGTTTTTTTGAAAAAATTTAAAAATTTTATTTTTTATATATTGTGTGCGTTTTTTGTACAGTTTCTGCAACTAAAACCTTCACCACTCCGCGATCAAATGACCGACTTTTTCTCGTTCATAAAAACGGCTGCACTCTCTCTAAAAGTACAGCCGTTCTCTAATCATCTAATCTGCTGCCAACTTCTTACAACAAGAAATCCATCAGCGAAATCTGGTTTGATATCGGAATATCTCCAAGCAGTCCCAATGCCGCCATCTTCTCGGTAATCGTACTGCTGACCTTACAGCGGTCACGAAAATCCTCCTGCGACAAAAACGGTCCCAGCTTTGCCGCCTCTACAATCTGCTCTGCCGCACGCTCTCCGACACCATCAATCGTCGAAAGCGCAGGCATCAGCGTCTTATCATCCAGAATTTGAAACGCATGAGCACTCACGGTAAAAATGTCGATTTGCTTAAACGTAAAGCCTCGTGCATACATCTCCTGTACCAGCTTCATGTCGTTGTAGGTATCTTCTTCCTTCTGCGTCAGCTTCTCTTCAAAATTGGAGGAGGTCATACGACGCTTGTACTCTGCCATATGCATCTTGAGCCGCTCCGGTCCGAGACACATCAGCTCGTAGTTAAACGCTGACGCACGAATACTAAAATACGCCGCATAATACGCAATCGGATAATATACCTTAAAGTATGCGATACGGAATGCCATCATAACGTAAGCACAGGCATGTGCCTTCGGGAACATGTACTTAATGCGCTTACACGACCAGATGTACCAATCCGGCACACCATGCTCTAACATCTCCGCTTCCATTTCCTCCGTCAATCCCTTACCTTTACGTACACTCTCCATGATTTTGAACGCGTGACCATTCTCCAGTCCCATCTGAATCAGGTAGGTCATAATGTCATCTCGGGTACAAATTGCATTGGACAGCGTACAGGTACCCTCCTGAATCAGTGTCTGCGTATTGTTCAACCAAACATCTGTTCCATGAGAAAGTCCGGAAATACGAATCATATCCGAAAAGCTCTTCGGCTTGGTATCCCGAAGCATCTGCATAACGAATTCCGTTCCAAGCTCCGGCAGACCAAGACTGCCCAAATCACAGCCGCTGATATCCGCCGGAGTAATTCCAAGCGAGCTTGTGGACTCAAATAATGCAATTACCTTCGGGTCATCCATCCGAATCAGCTTCGCGTCAATTCCAGTAAAGTCCTCAAGCACGCGAATCATTGTCGGATCATCGTGTCCGAGAATATCAAGCTTTAACAGGTTGTGGTCAATGGAATGGTATTCAAAATGTGTCGTAATCGACTTGGCTGTCATATCGTTCGCCGGTCGCTGAATTGGCGTAAACGAGTAGATTTCCTCACCATGCGGTAATACAACGATACCACCCGGATGCTGTCCGGTCGTTCGCCGCACCCCGGTACAACCCACCGCGATACGCTCCCGTTCTGCCACGCGACGATTCAAACCATGCTCCTCGTCATATTTCTTTACCAGACCGAACGCTGTCTTGTCCGCAATCGTACCAATCGTACCGGCGCGAAAGGTATGACCTTCCCCAAAGATAACCTCCGTATACTCATGTGCCTTGCTCTGATACTCTCCGGAAAAGTTTAAGTCAATATCCGGCTCCTTATCACCATCGAAGCCCAAGAAGGTTTCAAACGGAATATTGTGTCCTTCCTTCTTTAACATAGCGCCACACTGCGGGCAGACACGGTCGGGCATATCACAGC
Organism: Lachnospiraceae bacterium; assembly: GCA_017462755.1. Lineage (GTDB taxonomy): Bacteria > Bacillota > Clostridia > Lachnospirales > Lachnospiraceae > RGIG4057. Next base: position 7,954 of record JAFTQM010000012.1, read on the forward strand.
CGGAGCTTGCGACATACTGCTTTACCATATCCGAATCAAAATCCGAGAAATGACATTCCGAACAATAATAATGCGCCGGCAACGGATTTACCTCGGTGATACCGGACATCGTCGCTACAAACGAGGAACCAACCGAGCCTCGTGAACCTACCAGATAACCGTCCTCATTGGACTTCCACACCAGCTTCTGCGCAATGATATACATTACGGCAAAGCCGTTCTTGATAATGGAAGTTAACTCATGCTCCAGACGCTTGTACACCGGCTCCGGCAAATCCGGTCCGTAAATCGAATGTGCCTTGTCATAACAGATATTTCGCAGCGTTTCATCCGAATTAGGAATGACCGGAGCACACTTGTCCGGTCGCACTGGCGAAATCTTCTCTATCATATCCGCAATCTTTGCCGGATTCGTAATCACGACCTCTTCTGCTTTTTCCTTCGTCAGATACCAAAACTCCGCTAACATCTCATCCGTAGTTCGCAGATACAACGGTGCCTGATTGTCCGCATCCTTAAAGCCCTTCGAGGACATAATAATCCGGCGATATACCTCGTCCTCCGGATTTAAGAAATGCACATCACAGGTTGCCACTACAAGTTTGTTGTTCTGCTCCCCAAGCTCAATGATTTTTTTATTAATCTCAATCAAATCCTCTTCTGAGGAAACGTTTGAAATCTTCTGGTCCTCAATCATGAAGTGATTGTTACCGAGCGGCTGAATCTCATAGTAATCATAAAAATCCGCCAATCGGGAAATCTCATCCTGTGATTCTCCGCGCAGAATCGCCTGATACAGCTCGCCCGCCTCACATGCCGAACCGACCAGAATTCCCTCCCGGTTCTTCATCAGCAAACTCTTCGGAATACGCGGTCTGCGGTTAAAATACTCTATGTGCGACTGCGATACCATACGATACAGATTGATACGTCCCACATCATTCTGACACAGAAAAATCGCATGGTAGGTCGGCATCTTTTTGATGATTTCCGGCGAAATTTCACTGGTTTCATTAATATCCCGCAATGTTTTCACACCACGCTCCTGATACATCTGTAAGAACTTCACATAGATTTCCGCGGTACAGCCCGCATCGTCCACCGCACGGTGATGATTTTCCAGTGATACCTTTAGCTCCTTTGCTACCGTATCCAGCTTAAAGTTGTGTAACTCCGGCAGCAGGCAGCGTGCCATACCAACCGTATCCATTACTGTAAAATCATACGAAAGCCCAAGGCGCTCCGCATTAATCGAAATAAAACCGGTATCAAAGGCGGCATTGTGTGCCACCAGTATGCAACCCTCACAAAATGCCAAAAACTTCGGCAGCACCACATCTATCGTGTCTGCGCCCATAACCATCTCATCATTGATGCCGGTCAGCTTCTCAATCTCATACGGAATCGGCACCTGCGGATTGACAAAGGTCGAAAACCGCTCAGTGATCACACCACTGACCACCTTGACCGCTCCGATTTCAATGATGCGATCCTGCCGGTTACTCAATCCCGTTGTCTCAATATCAAAAACCACTGCCGGACAAAGCAGCTCCTGCCCCTTGTCATCCTTGACGATTTCCTCAATATCGTCTACCAGATAGGCTTCCATACCGTAAATAATCTTAAATTTCTTAAAGCGCTCCTGCTCCTCCTCGGTCTTGAGCTTCTTCTTATCAATCGCGTGATTTGCCACAGGGAACGCCTGCACAACACCATGGTCGGTAATTGCCACCGCCGGATGCCCCCATTCAAACGCGGTCTTAACGAGCGTGACTGGGTCTACTACCGCGTCCATATCGCTGTAGGTCGTATGTGCATGCAGCTCCACACGCTTTTTCTCTGCAGTATCCATGCGCTTTTTCGTAAAATCCTTCGCCTCCCGGATACCGACAATCGAACCAAGTCCGATTTCCTTGTCGTACTTGTCAAGCAACGCCATACCCTTGATTTTGATAAATTTGCCTTCCTTTAAGCGTCCGGCAATTTCCTCCTTCTGATCCTGCCGCAAAAAGATTTTGGCACGAATCGTATCCGTAAAATCCGTAAAATCAAACATATAAATCATCTTTTCGTTACGGATATCACGCGACTCGGTCTTTAAAATCTTTCCCTGCAGTACCACCTCACCGATTTCATCCTGTACATCATGAATCGGTATCGCATCCTCCACAAAGTTTCTGCCGTAAATCAGCGCCGGATCCTTCTCATCCTCCGGCACACTGCGTTTTCCGAATTTCACCTTGTCATAAGCAGAGTTTTTGCGGAAGCCGCCTTGACCGAAGGACTTTTTCTCGCCGGCAGCTTTCCCTGCCACCGACGCTGTTTGGGCAGCTTCTGCGGGCTTGTTTGCAGCTGTGCCACCGGACGATTTCGTTGCCAAAGCCTTGCCCGCTCCTGTACTCTCTCCGCCTCCGTTTGCATCGGTTGTATTCGCCACACTCTCTTTGTCCGCAACTTTCTTAGGTGCCTGTCCTGCAGACTCCTCTATCTCAGCCACCATATCAGAGCTATTGTTCCCACCGGATGCATTTGGTCTTGATACAAATTCATATTCCTCGCTTGGGACTTCTTTCTCCGGTAGCTCCTCATACTCAAACTGCACCTTAATCAAAAATCCAAAGCGTTCGGTATATGCTGTTTCTAAAAACTCGCGTATCTCCACACTCTTCCGGCGATTGATAAAGGTATCCGGCAAAACAATCCGCATCTCGTCCCGATCAAAGGAAATCTGTGCTTTCTGCAAAATCTTCTCTAACATCGTGGATTTTTCCCACATTTCTGCCATCAGACTGCCCTTGTACATCTCCCAAAGATTTTCCGGTGTATATTGCGCCGACAGATGATATACCTCATGAAATCCTACCGCATTGCCGGTCTGTGCAAACAGCTGACGCTCGAGCTGCTCTGCCATCTTTTTCTTATCCCGGTACGAAATCAATCGGTTGCTCTCGATATGTATCGTGATTCGGTTGGATAATTTGGAGGCTGCAACCTTTGTGGCCACAACCTCCTCAAAAACACTCTTTAAATTCGCATCGACTTTGAGCATATCAAATACTTCAAAGAACTTCATATGCATCCAGCTCCTTCTTTAGCTCTGCCAGCAGATTTTCCTCCGGCACCTTACGAATGATTTCTCCTTTGCGGATAATCACACCTTCTCCATTGCCGCCCGCAATTCCAAGGTCTGCCTCCTTCGCTTCTCCCGGTCCGTTGACCGCACAGCCCATAACCGCCACCTTAATGTCATAAGGATATGCCTTTACCAGCTGCTCCACCTGCTTTGCCAAACCAATCAAATCGATTCGCGTTCTGCCACAGGTCGGACAGGAAACGACCTCAATACCGCCCTTGCGCAAGCCCAATGTCTTTAAAATCAGCTTTGCGGAATGAATTTCCTCTACCGGCTGATCCGTCAGGGAGACACGAATCGTATCACCAATTCCCTGATACAATATGATTCCCAGTCCAATCGAGGATTTAATATTTCCGCTGGTAATCGAGCCGGATTCCGTGATACCTACATGCAACGGATAGTTCGTCTTCTGTGCAATCAACTCATGTGCCTTGACACACATCATAACATCTGAGGACTTTATCGAGATAACCAGATTGTCATACCCCATATCCTCAATCAGACGTACCTTGTCTAATGCACTCTCGACCAGCCCTTCCGCAGTTACATGACCGTATTTCGCAATAATCTCTTTTTCCAAAGAGCCGCTGTTTACACCTACCCGAATCGGAACATTGCGCTCTCTTGCTACATCTACCACAGCCTGCACTCGTTCGATGGAGCCAATGTTGCCCGGATTGATACGAATTTTATCAACCCCCTGCTTCATCGCTTCTATCGCAAGCCGATAATCAAAATGAATATCCGCTACCAACGGAATATGAATCCGGCGTTTAATTTCACGAATTGCCTCCGCTGCCTCCATCGTCGGCACCGCCACACGGATAATCTCGCAGCCCGCCTCTTCTAATTCCAGAATCTGCGCTACGGTTGCCTCGATATCCTCCGTCTTGGTATTTGCCATCGACTGGATTGCTATCGGATTGCCTCCGCCGATTTTTACGCCACCTATATCAATTACCTTTGTCTGATTACGAAACATTTCTTTTCCCTTTCCAACACCTGCTTCGACAGCATTTGCAAAACTCAAACGGCTGTCCTTTAGAACAAGTTTCGAATATCGTTATAGAATACAAATACCATCAGTATCATCAGCAAAATAAAGAAGATACCGTTTACGATTCCCTCTTTCTCGCGATCCAATGGCTTTCCGCGTACCGCTTCAATCAGCAGGAACAAAATACGTCCGCCGTCCAACGCCGGAATCGGCAACAAATTCATCACACCGAGATTGGCACTTAATAACACACACCAGTTAATCAGCTCTACTACAACGATAGAAAGACCATATGGAGATGCGGTTGTAACCACATTGCTGATTTCGCTGACGATACGAACCGGACCACCTAAGTCGTCTGCCTGCACCTTACCGCCAAAAATCTGTCCCAGTCCCTTGACCGTTGTTACAATCCAATATTTTACCTCTGCCGCACTGTATTTGATAATATTAAAGCCACTGGTCTTTTCGGCATAAATATTGTAAGTAAATCCGAGGCTGTAGGATTCCTGCGCTGCCGGTATAATCTCCGCTTCATAGCTCAGACTATTGCGTTCATAAGTAAGCTTTACCGGAGTATTCGCCGTCATCGGATTCTGGTCGAAATACTCCATTACTCCCGTACCGGTATGAATTGCAGTACCGTTAATCGAAGTAATCACATCTCCTGCCTGCAGTCCTGCTGCCGCCATCGGAAGCCCCTCAGAAACCGCGGAAATCGCTGCCGGTGCATCGTCTGCCATATAGGAGAAACCAAGGTAATACGTCGTTACTTTCTCCGGTACTACAGTTGTCGTATACTCTTTCCCGTCTCTCTCATAGGAGAGTTCAATCGGTGTTGCCTCCGAAATCGGATTATATGCCAGCTCCACCATAATCTCACGACCGAAATTAATATTCGAACCGTCAAATTCGGTAATCACATCCCCTACCTGCAGTCCCGCTGCTTCTGCCGCACTTCCGGCAGTTACATCCGTTACACGCGCCGGGTCATAGCCTGCCATGGCTACCATAATCATCGAAAGCAAAAATGCCAAAATAAAATTGAAAAATGGTCCGGCAAAAATAACCTGAAACCGTTGCCAGATGGTTTTGTTATTAAACGCTCGTTCATCATCGGATTTTTCATCCTCACCTACCATCATACAGGCTCCGCCGATTGGAAACAAACGAAGCGAATAGGTCGTCTCGCCCCTTTTGATACCAAACAGCTTTGGTCCCATACCAAGACAAAACTCCGTCACTCCGATACCATTTTTTTTCGCAAACAGAAAATGTCCCAGCTCATGAAATATAACCACCAAGCTAAACATCAGTATTGCGATAATAATACTGCCTATTTTCATCTTATCTTACCTTACCTCCAAACTCACGTAATCTATCATATGTCTCCTGCTCTGCAAAAAGAATTTCTTCCAGTGAAGGATTTTGGATTACCTTATGGGCTGCCATTGCCTCGCCAATCCAATCGGTAATCTGTGTGAAACCGATTTCACGCTTCAAAAATGCAGCTACCGCATATTCGTTTGCCGCATTAAATACAACCGGCATACTGCCTCCGGTATTCATTGCCTCATATGCCAACGCAAGTCCCGGCAGCTCTGCCATATCCGGCTTTTCGAACGTAATCGAGCCGATATCGCTCAGACTCAGACGCTTTCCGGCTAGATACCTTCTCTCCGGATAATACAGTGCATACTGAATCGGCAGCTTCATATCCGGGGTACCCAGCTGTGCAATGATGCCACCGTCTACAAATTCTACTGCGGAATGAATTACGCTCTGCGGCTGGATGACAACCTCGATTTTTTCCGTTGGTACGTCAAAAAGCCATTTTGCCTCCATGACCTCCAAGCCTTTATTTACCATGGTCGCAGAGTCTATCGTAATCTTCTTGCCCATGCTCCAGTTCGGATGCCGCAACGCATCCTCTACCGTTACCTGTGCCAGCTCGGAACGCTTTTTCCCACGGAACGGACCGCCGGAGGCTGTCAGAATTAACTTCGCAATCTCACGATTTGGCGTTTCTCCCTGCATATAGCCTGCACTGCCCTGCAACGACTGAAAAATTGCCGAATGCTCACTGTCTACCGGCAGCAGCTTTACACCATGCTTTTTTATCAGCGGCATAATCAAATGTCCTGCCGTAACCAAGGTCTCCTTGTTTGCAAAGGCGATATCCTTGCCTGCAGCGATTGCCTCCATAACCGGTCGAATGCCTATCATACCTACAACCGCACTGACTACTGTCTCTGCCTCCGGTACCAACGCACATTCAATCAGTCCCTCCATACCGGATACAACACGCACTCCGGTATCCTTTACCTTCTGCTGCAGCTCCTTTGCGCGTTCCTCCTGATATACACATACCAGTGACGGTCTAAACTCTCTGATTTGCTGCTCCAACATCGTAATATTTCCCAGTACCGCTAACGCTGCCACCTTCAAATCCTGCTGACTGCGTACCACCTCAAGAGTCTGGGTACCAATCGAACCGGTGGAGCCCAAAATCGCTATTGTTTTCATATTCTTACCTCGTTATTCTACTTTGACAGCAGCTCCACCAGATAATATACCAGCGGCGCAGTAAAAATTACGCTGTCAAACCGGTCCATAATACCGCCATGTCCCGGAATCAGCTTACCATAATCCTTGATATCGTAATTTCTCTTGATTGCCGATGCCGCCCAGTCACCAAGCTGAGACAGTACGGAGGACGCTGCACCGATGACCGCACAGGCTACCACCGGATTCGCAAACAGAGTCAGCTGCTTTGTAAATACCAGCGCATATACCGCACCAAGCAGTGCAGAACCGAGAATACCTCCGATACAGCCCTCCAAGGACTTTTTCGGAGAAAGCTTTGGCACAATCTTGTGCTTTCCAATCGCACAGCCCACCAGATATGCACAGGTATCCGAGCCCCAGGAGCCGATGAAAATCATCCAAACTAAATAAGCTCCGCCTTCTAAGAAACGTACCTGCCACAAATACGATAACATGACTGCGGCATAGAAGAAGCCCAAAAATACCATGTTAATCTGTTCCGAACGATACTTCGGAAAGGTCAGTACATACGAAAGCATCAATATCAGGAAAAATGCAATAACGGTCGGAAATACAAATTCCTGTTTTTCAAAATACACCAGAAACTGGTATCCGATACACGCCAAATATCCGATGATTCCCGGTATTCCCTTGTGTACTCCGAGAATCCGGTATAACTCCATCATACCCACCAAGGAAATAAATAATACAATACCGAATAACACTTCACCGCCCAAAACCATGGCAAGTATCGTTATCAGCATCAAAACCACCGAGCTTCGAAATCTCACCCAGAACATCTCTTATACTCCTCCAAATCTTCGATCTCTTTTGTTATAGTAATCGATTGCTTTTTGTAATTCTTTTTTATCAAAATCCGGCCACAGCACATCGGTAAAATAAAACTCTGCATACGCCAGCTGCCACAACATATAATTGGACAAGCGTACCTCACCGCTGGTGCGAATCAACAAATCCGGTGCCGGAATTCCTTTCGTATCCAGATACTCCTCAAACTGAGCCTCCGTCAGCTGTTGCAGTGCCTCATCTGAAAGCACTCCTGCCTTATAATCGCCGGCAAGCTTCTTGGCTGCCCGCAAAAGCTCATCTCTGCCGCCATAATTTAATGCAACCTGAAAATTTAATCCGGTGTTGTTCTTTGACGCTTCCTCTAACTTCGTAATGCTTTCCTGCAAATCAGCGTCCAGACGACTGATATCACCAATCACACGAACACGCATATTGTTCTTGCTGCTCGTCTTAATACAATCCTTCATGTATTCCCGCAGCAAGTTCATCAGCGTCGTTACCTCAGATTCCGGTCTGGACCAGTTTTCCGTCGAAAATGCGTATACGGTTAAATATTTGATTCCCATCCGGTGCGCATCTTCACATATTTTTTCTACGGTCTTGCTTCCCTGCGAATGTCCGTAGGTCCGAGGCATCATTCTCTTCTTTGCCCATCTTCCGTTTCCGTCCATGATGATTGCCACATGCTGTGGAATACGATATTCCTCTGCCATTTACTATCCCTGCCTTTTCCATAATGCAACACAAGAATTGAGAATGAAACCAAGCGCTTCATTCCCAATTCTTCTGATTTTTTTACTCTTTTATTGATTATACGGTAAGGATTTCCTTCGACTTTGCTTCCATTTCCTTATCAATCTCTGCCACAAACTTATCCGTCATCTTCTGGATTTCATCCTCTGCCTGCTTCTGCTCATCCTCTGACATCTCATTTGCCTTTGCAGCCTTCTTAATAGCATCATTTGCATCTCTACGAATATTACGAACTGCAACCTTCGCATTCTCTGCCTTCTTCTTTACATCCTTTACCAGCTCTTTTCTGCGCTCCTCGGTAAGCTCCGGAAATACCAGACGAATTACCTTACCGTCGTTGCTTGGAGTCAGACCAAGGTCGGATGCTAAAATTGCCTTCTCAATATCCTTGATTAACTTTGCTTCCCATGGCTGAATCTGAATGATTCTTGCCTCCGGTACCGAAATATTTGCCACTGCCTGCAATGCAGACGGAGTACCATAGTAGTCTACGCGAATCTTATCTAAGAGATGTGGATTGGCACGACCTGCACGAATGGTGCTGTATTCCTCTCTTAATGCATCCAAAGACTTCTCCATTTTTGTTTCAAACGGCTTAATTTTCTCGTTCATTGATATATCCTCGCTTTTCTTTATAATTTGTTTTCTTTTCCGATTATTCTACCGTAACAACCGTTCCGGTAATGGTTCCGTTACCATTGTTGACGATGCTGTTCTCCTCGTTCAGAGAGAATACCAGCAACGGAACCTTATTCTGCATACACATAACCGTCGCAGTCAGATCAAGGATAGCTAACTTCTTGTCAAGCAGCTCCTGATATGATACGGTATCATACTTCTTTGCCGCAGGATTTACCTTCGGGTCACTATCGTACACACCGTCTACCGCTCTCGCCATCAGAATGATGTCACACTCTAATTCAATCGCACGCAGTGCCGTAGCTGTATCGGTCGAAAAATACGGATGTCCGGTACCACCGGCAAGAAAGACTACCTTTCCCTGCTTCATGCTGTTCACTGCCAAATCCTTGGAAAACAGCTCAGTCATACTACCCAATGCAAACGGAGTAAGGATGGCTGTCTGCATACCCACATAACGGAAAATTTCCGATACATAGATGCAATTCATTACCGTTGCCAGCATACCAATCTGGTCTGCCTTGGTACGGTCAATCGTCTCGCTGCTGCGGCCTCTCCAAAAGTTACCGCCACCGATTACGATTGCTACCTGTACTCCATCCTCTACCAGCTGTTTTACCTGCTTTGCCACACTGATACAGGTCGCTTCATCAAAGCCGGTTTTCTTGTCACCTGCCAGAGCTTCTCCGCTCAGCTTCAATAATACTCTGTTATATTTCATCTGATTCCTTATTCCTCCTGTATTTATTTATGTTAAGCAGCATTGCCGCTCTCTGAATCTGTGGTCTCTTCTACCGGTTCCTCCGGCAATACATGCCGCATCTGCGTCGAATCCTCGGTCAACGGAAGAATCTGCGCTCCCATCTCCTTGAGCTTCGGTATTACGATATGCATGGAGTCAATTGTCTTCTGCTTTGCCCCCGTATCATGGCACAATACCACAGAGGTCTTGTGCTTTGCGACTGCGTTGATGATATTATCCGCCAGCTCTTCCACCGTATAAGAAACTCCGGTCGAATCGCCATTATCTACATTCCAGTCATAATAACGGATATCCCGCTCCATCAGAAAACGGATAAACGGCTGAATCGTCAGCTCCTTGCAGCGGGTATTGCTGCTGCCACCCGGAAAACGGTACAGCTTAGGAACATACCCTATAGTATCATACAATAAACTACTTATTTTTGTAAAGTCTTTCTCGAAATCTTCTACCGATTTATATATTTCATCATACTGATGCGAGTAGGAATGCATTCCTATCGAATGTCCCTCATCCACAATTCGCTTGTACAGGCGTAAGGATTCCGAATCCGACTTACCGATAACAAAGAAGGTTACCTTCACATCATATTCCGCAAGCAAATCCAACAATTCGTCGGTATGCGTACTCGGACCGTCATCAAAGGTCAGATATACCTTCTTTTCTGCCCACGGCAGCAGTTCTCCGGTGTCCGGGTCTACCGCAAGCGTAGGAGTCGGCGTTGGGGTCGGTGTAGATGTCGGTGTCGGAGTCGAGGTCGCGGTTGGAGTCGGCGTTAACGTCGGTGTCGGGGTTATCGTCGGAGTCAGCGTAGGCGCTAAGGACGGGGTCAGCACCGGAGTCGGTGCAGGCGTCAGCTCACCGCCGGTCTTAGATGGCGTCTCATCCTCCGGCTGCTGCAAACGCTCTAACTGCTGTTCCAAATCCGCAACCTGCCGCTGCAATGCTGATTGCTTTGCAAACAAAACAATGGCAAGCACCGTCGGAATCAATGCAATCAATAAAATCAAAATCATAAATTGTTCTTTGGTTCTTCTATTATTTCTTCCGGAGCTTCTATATCCCCGATATTCTCTCTCATTCATCGTATTCTCTGCCTTTCTCTCCCATGCATTTGTTTTGCGCCACCGCGCGGTCAAAAAAATGTGGTATAACCATTTCTTCGCACGAAACGATTATACCACAAACCTCAAAAAAATGACAGCCCTTATACAAAACTTAACACAAATGTAAAAATTAATTTTTTTGTAACATCTTCCAGACAACATCAAACGTTTTCATTTTTCAATGTTTCGATTACACTGTGCCTTCTGACCTTCGCTGCTGCATAGAACATCGTCGCAAACACTACAAGAAATACACTGACTACTGCAATCAGAACGCCGGTCACCGGCATATAAAACGATGCCGTATAGCCATTGCTGATGATTTTATAAATCCACCAGGTCACAAGCACCGATACCGGAACTCCGTACAGGATGCTCTTCACACCGTACAGCAGACATTCGTAATTCAGCATCTTGTAAAAGCTCTTCTTGGTCATACCGACCGATTCTAACATTGCAAACTCCCGATTTCTCAGTGAGATTCCCGTCGAAATCGTGTTAAATACATTGGCTGCTGCAATCAATGAAATCAAAATAATAAAGCCGTAGGAAAATACATTGACAATCACAATCAGATTGCGTTCCAAATTTTGACCCTCGGTTACATCAATCAGGCGGTCATCGTCCAGACCATTGGCAAACAATACCTTCTGCACCTTATCAAACGCTCCCGGCTCCGCTGCCTTCAGGTACAAATAAACCGGCTGCTCGGTCAAATCAATTCCCAGCTCCTTACTCGCACTGACCGGATACACAAAGGTCAGATTACTTTCTGCTACTCCGAACGGCAGCTCGGTATCCAGTACCCGGTATGCAAGCTTCCAATCCCTTATCCACTCTCTTTCCCATTCCGACTCCATCGAACCATCTTCCTGCTCCACCGGCTGATACCGGTAGTCAAACTCTGACAAAGTCAGTGTTCCCAACTTCTGTGACAGATACTCACTGGTCTGATATTTTTCTGCCGCGATTACCCGAATGCCATCAAATACCAGTGCTTCTCCCCCCTGTTCAAAATATCCGACCGAACCCAATCCCTGTTCACTCAGGTATGCACGATATTCCTCATCCGACAAAAATACAAAGTTTACATCCAGAGTAAGCTTTGCGTCTCCCTCATGCGCAGCTTCCTCTATTAACGCAGCATGGTTCTGGCTTATATACTCCCGGTACTCTGCCGTCAACAGCTCCGACTCTGCTGCCATGGAACGGTATAACAATCTCTGTGCTGATACCTTCTCCACCTCCGGCAATGCAGTAAGCTCCTGCTGCAGCTCCTCTGCCGTCACCGACACATGTTCCCCTTCAAACATCGTAAACGCGTAATCATAATTATTGACAATTACCACTCCCGCGACACTGTTCTTTAAATAAGTGACAAAGCTGGAGGCCGACACAAATAACACGATACTGACAAACAGCGAAAGTACCGTCGCACGATATTTTCTCTTGTTCCGCTTGAAATTCTTGTTTGCCAGCATCCCCTCCAAGCCAAACAAACGATATACCACACCAAAGGTACGCACGCGCCGTCTGCTGCATTTGATTTCGCTGTTCTGACGAATTGCTTCGATTGCCGAAATTTTCAGCGTTCTTCGCGCCGGAAGCCACGCAGAGACAAGAACCGTCACAAAGCTAAGCAGCATTGCTGCAACCACTGCCCATGGCTCCACACATATTGTCAGTTTCGCATTTCCGCCCCAAACAAGCCCCGCGAAGCTATCCTGTAAGCAATAAAATGTGATTGCCATTCCTGCAATTCCTGCCAGCACTCCAAACGGAATACCGATTGCACTTACACACACCGCTTCAAACAACACGCTCCTTCGCAGCTGACGCTTCGTGGCACCGATGGAGGACAACAACCCAAACTGCTTTACCCGTTCATTGACAGAAATCGAAAATGCATTGTAAATCAACGCCACCGAGCCAAACAAAATGATTACCGCCAAAACCGCTCCCAGACCCCAGAAGATGGTCTGATAGGAATCCCTCGACGTACCATAAGCACGCAGTAAATCACTGTGATAATCATAATCGTAGCTCTGCGCCTCAATAAAATCAAAAATCTCCGTAACCCGCTTTACGGTATAATATACCTGATAGCTTGCCTGCTCCTGCATTGGGGCATCCATCGCACCTGTCAATACCAGATACCCCGGGCAGAAATGCTTTTCTACACAGACATCCGCACGCTCGTAAAAGCCTACGATGGTATACGTCTTTTCTTCGCCGGTCGGAGCAAATGTTTCTGCCGTACTATCCGGCAATATATTGCCCTCTTCGTCCGTTTCGTACCGATAATATCCATCTCTGGCATGCAATTCTCTGCCTTCGTAGCTGCGTTTTCCCAGCGCACCCGTAATGGTATCACCAAGCGAAAGCAACACTCCGCCATTGGTTACCAGATGCTTTGGCACCAAAATTTCGTAGGCATTTTCCGGCATTCTGCCATCCGTCAAGTCGATTCGAATCAAATCACTGTCCGTTTCCATCCAGGTTCCCAACAGAATATACGGCTTTCCGCTATTCTGACTCTGCATCGGCTCCGTTCCGTTTTTCAGACAACTACTGATTTCTAAAAAGCCCTGATGTGCCAGCACCAGCGAGTCCGTAAGCTCTTCCTTTTCACAAAACTCCTGCTGCTCTGCAAAGCTCAAATCATAGGCTGCCGCCTGCCAGGTTCCCTCCACCTCTGTAATGGTTTTTACCAGATAGTTCTGGAAGCTGGAAATACTGGTCGTTACCGCAGTAAACATCGCTGCGGACAAAAGGATACCGATAATCGTTACCATCGTCCGCACCTTGTTCTTATACAAGTATTTTAGTGTTACTTTATTCAAGATATTCATCGGCGAATCACCTCATCTCTGGTAATTCGTCCATCTTCAATCGCCAAAATGCGGTCTGCCTGCAATGCAATGGATTCGTCATGTGTAATTACAATCAGAGTCTGGTGATATTTGCGATTGGACAGCTTCAACAGCTCTACGATTTCCTGACTGTTTTTGGAATCCAGATTGCCGGTCGGCTCATCTGCTAACATCACTGCCGGCGCATTCATCAGCGCCCGTCCGATGGAGACTCTCTGCTGCTGTCCACCCGAAAGTTCTCCCGGCAGATGTTTTTCCCTGCCCTTTAGCTTCAGAATATCTAACAGCTCCTCCAACCGCTCCTTATTTTCCTTTCTGCCATCCATCAAAATCGGCAGGGTCATATTTTCCGTGACATTAAGCACCGGAATCAGATTGTAAAACTGATAAATCAATCCTACCTCACGTCTGCGAAAAATCGCCAGCTGCTCTTCGTCCTGCGCATATACATCTGTACCGCCGACGATTACCTTGCCGGAGGTCGGCCGGTCTACTCCACCCAAAATATGCAGCAGCGTGGACTTGCCGGAACCGGACGGTCCGATGATGGCTACAAACTCTCCCTTTTCAATCGAGAAGCTGACATCATTTAAGGCATATACCTGATTGTTTGCCTCTCCATATACCTTTGTCAAATGTTCTACCTTTACGATTTCCATTTTGATACCCCTTTTCTCTGTGCCTCCCACAGATTTTTCTTTTTTTCAAGGCAGCTTATATCCCTTGAACTGATATTATCTTATCATATTCTCCTTACAATCAAGTGACGGTAAAGTGACAATATCGTCACTTTACCGTCGCAAATAGTTCTGTTTCCATATTGTTTCACTCTTATCATACCAACGTCTTATAAACTCGTATGATAAATCGCGCTCCGCCTTCTCTGCCGTTTTCCACCTGTA
>JAFTQM010000013.1 GCA_017462755.1 Lachnospiraceae bacterium
GCTAACTGTTGTGCATTGACCGGCTCCTTAGAAGACGGCTGACTGGTCTTTGGTGGAGCTACGGAATAATCGACAATAACATCATTGATAAAATGCTTGGTTAAAAGGTCGCAGATTTCCTTGGTCACGCGGGTATTTTTGGGGATAATCATTGCGCCTGTGTGGGTATAAACATCCGATGCGATTATCATATCTTTTTGTAAACGGTTGGTACGGATTTTAATAAATGCCATAGTTGCTCCCCACTTTCATTGGTTTTGATATTCAACGGTTTAGTGCGAATTCTTATAACTATATTATAAGGTATCCGCATGGAAAAGGAAAGAAATATTTTGATTATCCCAATCAATGCGGTCTATGGGAGTAAGTAGCTTCGAAACAGTTCGGCGAGTGCTTCGTTGCGGGTGGAGCCCTCCTGTGCCGGAGGCAGACGGTACAGACCGAACCAGTAGTCATGGTAGGCATGGTAATCAAAATGAATCTGATAGGTTTTGCACAGGGTAAGCATATCACGAACCCACTGGTCTGCACCTACGTTTGCTTCCCAGGCAGGAGCGCAGGCACCGAACTCGCCCAGATAAATCGGTACTTGATGTTGTATGCCGAATTCGATGTAAGGCATTAAGGTGGCTTTCAGATACTCGACATCCACATTGGTTATTGTTTGAAAAAGAGAATAATCAATGCGTGGTCTGCCGGAGGTCTGCTCGTTGGTATTCACATATTTTACCTTACCCGAAATGCGGTATTCGCAGCCCTCGCGCAGCTCGAATTTGTAGCCGGACACATTGGCATCTCCGGTGGTGTCACAGATTGCGATACAGCGGCTGCCCTGATAGCCGTCTTTTGGAAGGTAAGTATAAGAACCGCCGTTGTCTGCGGCCCAAAAATAAAAATCGTCACTTGCTTCGGCGGATTCAAAATCCAACTGCGTTACTATGCGGCAAAAGGTGCCGTTCTGATATTCTTCTACCACAATATCGTCAAACAATAGCATACCTCCGATGCCGGTATGGACTCCATGTAAGGTAACGGAGCCGACATTGTATTCTTCGGTGCGTGCAGAAAAGCCGGATTCGTATACGCTCCAGCCATCCTCTAAGGTCTTAGTCGGTTCGGACCAGCCACAGCCGACCCAATAGCTTACCGGGTCTTGAAAGATACTATCCTCGGTCGGATAGGTCGTTACTTTTCCGCCGGTACCGGCCCAGTCCATGTTTTGATGGGTAAACTGATGCGGCGTGTAGCAGTGGAACTCATACGCAGTATTGGTATCGTCAATCCGGTATAATACGTCGGATAACGAGAGCGACCAGTCAGCTTCTCCGGTAGCAGCATCGACGGCGGCACACAGACGCTCGATGAAAATAATATGGTTTTGGTCATAGGTGCGGATGCTGTCCGTAATGCGCTGCATCAGAGAGGAGCATTGTGCGACAGTGGACGGAATGTCGTCTAAGAGCGGCACGACCGGCTCATTGATAAGACCATAGCCGATGATGGTTTCTTCGTCCGCATAACGCTTGGCAATTTCGGTCCAAAGGGCAATCAGGCGGTTTTGATTTTCCGGCTCCTGCCACAGAGCCAATCCTTCGCCCTGCGATTGGTAGCCGCCCTGCGGAGCGTGCATATTTAAGATTAAGCGGAGATTGTATTTTTTTGCCCATGCAATATTGCGCTCTAGCCATTCAAAACCGCTTTCCTTGTAGACATACGGTTCCGCTTCGCTTTCAAAATAATGATAGCTCAGATAAAAACGGATACAGTTGAAGCCAAGCTCGGACAGTTCGCGGTAGGAAGCCTCGTTGTGGTCGGCTTCATTTGGCTCATAAGAGCTCCATATCATATTGCCAAAGGCAATACCGTTGAGCCAGACCGGATTGCCGGAGCCGTCGACGATGGAAGCACCCTCGACACGATAGAAGTCGGAGGCGGGAGCTTCGGTTGGAGCGGGGGTTGGTGTCAGGCTCGGAGTCACCGTCGGAAGCGGTAACGGTGTAGTATCGGACGGTTTGGCGGTAGGTTGTATGGGAGTGGCGGCAATATTCGGTGTCGTTGCATTGCAGCCGGTCATAAGAAGGCAGCCAAGCAGAAGCGCAAGGCAGAGCCAAAGCTTTAATTTTTTAGAACGAATTGTATGTAACATAGTATCCTCCATTTATAGTAAGACGTTACTAGATGATTGCGAAACTCTTGAAGTGTTTCTAATGTCTGGCAAGTTTAACCTAAAACACCGCAGGCACGCTCTCGCTACTTCAGCCTCGCAACGGTACATAAGACGCTAAAATACAGCGTCTAAGTACCGGCGGGCTTCAAGTACCTGCTTGTGTTTTGGTTAACTTTCCAGACATAGATATCATTTTCTTTGAGTTTCGCAATTATCTACAGTAAGATGCTATCTATAGTATAAGAGAAAATTCGAAAAAAGAAAAGAATTTGCTTGAGTTTCCTCGTTCTTCATTGCTTTTCTGCAACCAGTGAAGAATGAGGAAACTCAATTTGCTTCAAAAATGCGAAAAATACAAACAATGTTCAGAATTTAAGATTGACGAAAGTAGCGAAACATGATATTCCTAAGATAATCAGAATAGAAAAGGAATGGGTGGTTGAAGGACCACTCCGGAATGGAGGAGATTATGAAAAATCCGATTGCACACACACCGCCGATGGGCTGGAATTCTTGGAATACGTTTGGATGGAATATCAATGAGGAGCTGATTAAGACAACCGCAGATTATTTTGTAGAAAGCGGTTTGAAGGACGCAGGCTATGAATATATTGTCATTGATGACTGCTGGAGCGAGAAGCAGCGGGATGAGAACGGCAGACTGGTGCCGGATAAGACGAAGTTCCCGAACGGCATGAAGCCAGTGGCAGACTATGTACATAGCAAGGGGTTGAAATTCGGTATCTATTCCTGCGCCGGTACGCATACCTGTGCGGGCTATCCGGGCAGCTTTGAGCATGAATTTGACGATGCGGAGACCTTTGCAGAATGGGGCGTAGATTATTTGAAATACGATTACTGCTACAAGCCGAAGTCTGCGGATGGTGAGAATCTGTACAAGCGCATGGCAATGGCGCTGCGTAACTGTGGCAGGGATATTTTGTTCTCTGCATGCAACTGGGGAAATGATGGCGTGTTGAACTGGATTCGGGAATCCGGTGCAAATATGTTCCGTTCGACCGGCGATATCCAGGACAACTGGCAGTCGATTAAGGGCATCGTAGAATCTCAGCTGGGACACGAAGCCTATGGTGGTGTGTATTGCCACAATGATATGGACATGTTAGTTGTAGGAATGCATGGAAAGGGAGACAATGCGGAGGTGCTTGGCAAGGTAGTCGGCGGTTGTACCGATACCGAATACAAGACACATTTTGCACTTTGGGCAATGATGAATTCTCCGTTGATGATTGGCTGTGATGTAAGAAAGATGTCGCCGGAGGCAAAGGAAATTCTGACCAATCCGGATGTGATTGCCATCAATCAGGACATCGAGTGCAGAGGACCGTACTGCATCCGTCAGTGGAACAATCCGGAGAATGTATTCTCGTTGATTAAGCCGTTGTCCGGTGGGGAATATGCTATCGGTATGTACAATTTCAGTGACCGCAAGAGTGAGATGTCCTTACAGTTCTTTGACATCGGACTTCCGGCATCCTCCGGCAGAGGCTTGGAGCTGTACGACTGCTATAGCCATGAGGTTATCGGTACGTTTACGGAGCGGTATGCAGCACAGATTGAATCGCACGATTGTCTGATGTTCCGTGCAAAGGTTGTGAAGCTGTAATGGCAAATTACCGAACCTGCAAAAAATGCGGGCGGGAGCTTTTCGCGGATGATATTGCAATTTATCGGAAGCTGGTGCTGCGCGCAGCAGAGGAGTTTTGGTGTATTCCATGTCTTGCGGAGCATTTTGGCTGTCAGGTAAAGGATGTGGAAGAATTGATAGCGTATTACCGCGAGAGCGGAGAATGTACCTTGTTTCGGTAGAAATGAGGAGAAGGTGATTTGGGCAGACTGATATCAGGAATGAGACTGGTGGGGAAAAGCATGAGAGTTTACAAGGATTTGAATGAAGATTGGGCATTTATCAAGCTGCCGCAGAATGGGGAGGTACGACCGGAGGAATGTGTGAAGCCGGAGGTATGTACCAAACGGTGGCAGACGGTAACCTTGCCGCATACCTACAATGCCGAGGATGGGGTCAGTGGCTGGACAGGTGTATGCGAGGGCGGTGAGCATTACTATCGGGGAATGGTATGCTACCGGAAAGAGTTGCGGGTGTCTGAGGAGGAAATTGCAGGCAGACAGGTATATCTGGAATTCGGAGCTGCCAATACGGTAGCGGAGGTCTATGTGAATGGAAGTCCGGTGGGGCGACATGAGGGTGGCTATTCGGCATTTCGATTTGACATCACAGCGTTGCTTGTACCGGAGGAGTTAAACAGCATTGCCGTATTGGTTTCGAATGCGCCGACGGATTATATTGCGCCGATTACGGATCAGGGCGATTTTACAAAGATGGGCGGTCTGTATCGGAAGGTACGACTGATTTTAGTTCATCCGATGCACATTGCGCTGGAGGATTATGGTTCGAGCGGTGTGTATATAACTCCGCAAATAACGAAAGAAAATGCCGCAAAGGTGGATGTACTGGTAAAGCTGGAAGGGAAAACTGCCGATAATAATTCTGTACGGATTGTGCTGCGCGATGCGTTGGGAAAATCGGCAGCAGAAGAGGTAATAACAAAGGAGCGGCTGACGGAAATAGTTCGGGTACCGCAACAGGAGCCTGCAGAAAATGCTTTTTACCGGAGTGAGCTTAGAGAGACACTGACCATTGACCAGCCGGTGCTGTGGAATGGTGTTTGGAACCCATATTTGTATACGGCGGTGATAACACTGCTTTGGAATGACGAGGAAGTGGATGAGGTCGTACAGAGCTTTGGAATTCGAAGCTATCGGATTGATTCGGAGCAGGGCTTCTTCTTAAACGACAGTTATCTGGAGGTGCGCGGTGCCAATTATCATCAGGACAGCTACGAAAACGGCTGGGCCATGACAAATGAGCAGCGGGAGCGTGATTTCGGAATGATGCGCGAAATGGGCTGTACGGGTGTCCGCATGGCGCATTATCAGCATGCACCGGAGGAATATGATATCTGTGACCGTTTGGGACTGCTGGTGTGGACCGAGCTTGGCATCGTGAACAAGATGTCGCCGGACAATGTAAAGGATCTGAAAATTGCAGAGGGCTTTGTGGAAAATGCAAAGCAGCAGCTGCGAGAGCTCATCCGGCAGAATTACAATCATCCGTCCATTGTGGTTTGGGGCATTTCGAACGAGCTGCATCAGATGACGGATGAGATTTATGAGATTTATATGGAGCTGCACCGGATAGCGGAGCAGGAGGATGCGAGTCGGTTAAAGACCTTTGCGGATGCGCAGTTCTGGGGACGATTCCTCACGCTTCCGGGTGATGTGGTAGGCTACAACCGGTATTTTGGCTGGTATCAGGATGCAGGACCGGTGGAGAAGTTCGGAGAATGGCTGGACGAATACCATGAGAAGAAGGAGCAACGACCGATTTGTGTTTCGGAATACGGTGGCGGCGGTGCCATTTCCCAGCACAAGGATAGGATTGACTGGAAGACGGAGATTGACCCGTGGGGTGAGCGGCATTACGAGAATTACCAGTCAGCCCTGCATGAGAAGATTTGGGCACAGTTCTCGGTGCGACCGTATTTGTGGGCAAAGTTTGTCTGGTGTATGTTCGATTTTGCCTCGGATGGCAGGCAGGAGGGCGATACCAGAGGACAGAACGACAAAGGTCTGGTAACGCGCAAGCGTGTGCGAAAGGATGCGTTTTATTTTTACAAATCGCTCTGGAATCCGGAGCCGATGGTGCATATTACCGAAAAGCGTTTTTCGCCGCGACCGGCGCAGGTTCCGGAGCTGAAGGTGTATTCCAATGCAGAGAGTGTGGAGCTTCGGGTAAACGGAGTATCAAAGGGAATACATTGGCGGAAGGAGTCGGAGCAGGGCTTTGAAACGGTTTTTGTGTGGAAGTCGGTGGAGCTTATGGCACAGTCGGTGAATGAAATCGAAGCGGTTGCCGTGTTTGCAGACGGACATAAGGAAACGGATTCGGTGTTCTGGATTGGCGAAGGAAATAATAGTTGACGCGAAAGTGCGTAGAAATGGGGGAAGAAATGTATATTGCAGATGAGAAGCGTTATGAAAAGATGGTTTACAATCGTTGCGGTAAGAGTGGATTAAAGCTGTCCGCATTGTCTCTCGGCTTGTGGCAGAACTTCGGCAGCAAGGGCTGCTTTGCCAATATGGAGCAGATGGTGCATACGGCATTTGATTTGGGAATTACCTGTTTTGATTTGGCAAATAATTACGGACATCCGTACAATGGCAGTGCGGAAGAAAATTTCGGAAGAATCTTAAACGGAATGCGTGCATATCGGGATGAAATGTGCATCTCGACCAAGGCGGGCTATGAGATGTGGCCGGGACCTTACGGTGACCGGAACGGTTCGCGCAAATATCTGATTGCCTCACTAGACCAGAGCTTAAAGCGTATGGGATTAGAATATGTGGATATTTATTATCATCATATCTTTGACCCGAATACACCGCTTGAGGAAACGGCAGAGGCGTTGGATCATGTGGTACGTCAGGGCAAGGCTCTGTATGTGGGTATTTCGAATTACAATAAGGAGCAGACGGAGAATATCCAAAAGATTTTTAAGGAGCTTCGGACTCCGTTTGTAGTAAACCAGCCGTCATACTCGATGCTGAACCGTTGGGTAGAACGGGATGGACTGGATAAGTATGTGGCAGAGAATGGTGTGAGTCTGGCGGTATTTTCACCGCTGTTCCAAGGACTGCTGACGAATAAGTACCTGAATGGGGTACCGGCAGATTCGAGAGTCGGCAGAGGAGATACCTGGATTGGCAAGGAGTTGAACGATGCGGTGGTGGCAAAGCTGAACCGACTGAATGCGATTGCGGAGCAGAGAGGACAGAAGCTGTCTCAGATGGCGTTGTCATGGGTATTACACAATGAGGCAGTGGCGACGGTGCTGATTGGTGCGAGCCGTCCGGAGCAGATAGTCGAAAATGTAGCCTGCATCGAAAAGCTTGCATTCTCGGACGAGGAGATTGCGCAGCTTGAACAGATTCTGGCAGAATAAAAAACATAGAGTAATGCAAAAGAAGCATTCCCAAATGGAGGAGAAAATGCGAAAAAAGAAATTATTTTTATCAGGAGCATTAGTATTGTCTTTGGTGATGTGTTCGCAATTGACCGCATGTGGTCAGGCGGGAAATCAATCCGCAGAGAGTCAGAACGCTACCGTAACACCGGAGGCAACGACAGAACCAACTGCAGCACCAACTGCAGAACCAACGGTAGAACCGACCGCAGAACCAACTGCAGAACCAATGGTAGAACCAACCGCGGAACCGACTGCAGAGCCAACCACAGCACCAACGGCAACGCCGACGGTTAAACCAACCGAAGCACCGGAGGAGGTTTGGGTGCCGAAGGAAGCGCCGGCAGTACGCAATGAGCTGTCCGAAGAAGAAAAGCAGCAGAAGGAGCAGGAGATTTTGAATAAAGGAACCTTCCTGCATTCGGCGGAAGTGAATCAGGGATATTATCCTGGAGATATCTCGTGGCTGACCTCGGCAGACGAAAATGATATTCTGGCATTGATTTATGCCTGTGATGATGTAACGCACGGCGGCTGGGGCGTACTCGGTCTGGCGGTAGATGCCGGTGCCGGTTCGCAGCAGTTGAATATTTCGGCAATGTCGGATGAACCGGATAAGGAGCGGTTGCTTGTTTATACCGTAAAAGAGCTGATGGAGCTTGCAGGAGCGAAGAGCGCAGCAGATTTTAAGGGCTTTTCGTTAGGTGCATGGAATGGCGGACGGATTGCGGGGCTGTATTATCTGCCACAGGACGTTGCCAAGGAGCTGACGCAGTATCAGGCAGAGGTAGCGGAAATGGAGCAGATTATCCATACCTATACCGGAGAGCTGTCCAATGAAAATGCAATCGAGAGTGCGCAGGTGGTTTATGATTACCTGCAGGAAACCTTTGGAAACGCTTGTCTGACCGGACAGATGGAATCTACCTGGATGGGTTCGCCGGATTATGAGATGAACTTTATTAAGGATAAGACCGGAAAGCTTCCGGCGATTCGCGGACTGGATTTTATGCACAATGACTTTGCAGGCGTAACCAAGCGTGCAAAGGAATGGTGGGAGCAGGGTGGTATCCCGACGATTTGCTGGCATACCGGAGCGACCTTTGCCAGTGGTTATGACGAGAGCAAGAACGACAATATCAACTGGGAGGAAGCCTTTGTGCCGGGTACGGATGCCTACAATGCATTGCTCAAGGGTATGGACCGTGCGGTGCCTTATCTGCAGCAGTTAGAGGATGCCGGTGTTCCGATTCTTTGGAGACCGTTCCATGAGCTGGACGGTGGCTGGTTCTGGTGGAGCAAGGGCGGAAGCGAGAATTTTGTGAAGCTGTGGCAGCTGATGTACAGCCGTTACACCGATTACTGGGGCTTGGATAACCTGATTTGGGTATTTGGCTATTCCGGTAACGGAAATGGTATGGCAGACTGGTATCCGGGCGATGATTATGTAGATTTACTGGGAGCAGACAGCTATACACCGGGACCGAACGCAAATCTCTATGAGGAATGTGACAGCATTCGTCCGGAGGGTATGCCACTCGTATTCCATGAGTGCGGTACGATTCCGAGTGAGGAAGAGATGACCTCGACCGAAGCAGAATGGCTGTTCTTCATGGTATGGCATACCAGCTATCTGACCGATGGCATAGCAAATCCGACCGGACATCTGAATGAAATTTACAACAGTGACTACTTTATTACACTGGATGAGTTACCGGATTTTCAGTAAATGAAATATTCTATAAAAGAACAATCCACCGTCTTTTGTTTGAGATGGTGGATTGTCTTGCGTTATAGCCAACTCTTTTTTTGTATTTTATAAAAATGCATTTACTTCTGTCAGCGTTGGCGGATTAAGTGGCAAAGGAAATCTGGAAATGGCTACGGCAGAGCAAGCGCTTGCAAAACGTACCAGCTCATCGTCGGACATATGATGGAGCAAGCCGTAGATACATCCTGCCTTGAAGGTATCACCTGCGCCCAAAGTACTCTTGACTTCAACCGGGAATGGTCTCATTTTTTTCATCGGCTGATTCTTTCTGCCGTATATCATTTCATTTTCTCCGCGGGTAAGAATCACAAGTCCGTCCGTATTATCTGTCAGCAGTCCGTAGATTTCTTCGATGCTTTTGTTCTTATATTGTTCGGAACCGGTGCATTCCTTCGAAACGATATTAACCGCACAGTGTTGATGCAGATAGCTGTCGTGGCGGCAGTCAATTGTAACATAAGGCTTTTGATGTTTTACACAAAGCTCCGCTACGGTCTGGGTTTCTTCTAAGAAATATGGGTCGATAGCGGCAACCTTACAGTTGGAAATATCGTTTTCCTTCGGCATATTCCAGCGTTTTGTTGCACCCGGCTTGTAAAGCGATTGAAATACTCCCATAGGAGAGCGCACGAGTCCTGCGATAATGACATAATCCATAAGTCCCTCGTAATCGGGGTCAAAATAAAGCGAGGATAAATCTACGGTTTTATCCTTATAAAAATCCTTCAAAAGTGGCGCTACCTCTGTGCCGATATGAGTACCGTCGATTTTTACGCTTATTCCTAAGGAAGCAAGCACTGTCGCGGCAGTACCTGTTTCGCCACCCGGCAGAAAGTATTTCGCCTTGATTTCGGAATACTCATCCGGTTGCAGGAATTCTCCGTTTAACAAAAAGGAATGCGTTCCAAGTATCTGTCCATGCATGTAAACCTCGTAATTCATAAATACCTCCTTTATTAATCCTTTATTTCTCCGCATAGGTAGAAATAAAGTGTTTTACAAAATGTTCGATTCGTCCGAAAATCTGTGCTTGATTTTCAGGTTCTCTGTCGCAAAGATGAACGAGCGATGTCACAGGTGTAGTGTAGATAAAACTGAGCATTTCGGGATTTTCCTTTTTTAGCAGTCCATCGGATATCATTCCTTCAAAAATCTTTGCAAACAATCTCTGTGTACCTTCAAGAAAATGCTTTGTCGCAAGCTTTTTTACACGTTCGTCATGAAATTGCTCCGTTAATAATAGTTTTCTGGTGAGAATTATTTTTGGGTCGTTTACCGTAAAGCGGAGCATCTGCATGGTAAGTGAGAATAGCTCATCACAGGATTTTGGCTGAGGAGGCAGATTGCTTTCTGAGCCAAAGCGCTGTGCGTAATATGCTTCCATTCGGTCCAGCAGACAGTTCCATATATCTTCTTTACTCGTATAATGTTTATATAATGCAGATTTACTTAAACCGAGCTGTGCCGCAAGGTCACGCAGATTTGTACCCTTGTAGCCATGTTCGGCAAACAGGATTAGTGCCTCGTCAAGTATTCGGTTTTTGGTTGAGTTTTCCATTGTATACTCCTCGTGCAATAAAAGTGACCATTTGGTCACTTTTATTGTAGCAAGGATCTGAGAGTGTGTCAATACAGTAAAAAGGCTACGTAGGGAGTTCCTACGCAGCCTTTTATTAGAACAGAATTATTTATTTGGTATGATGCGAAGCAATTACTTGCTCTCCGGAGTATGCCACTTCCAGTCGCGTACCTCCGGAAGGTCCTGACCGTACTCAGCAATGTACTGCTTGTGGGATACTAAGGTATCGCGCATCTTCTGTAACAGGTAAGCACCCTTGTTGCCTAACTGTGGCAGATTGTTGATTGCTGCAGATACGAGGCTGAAACGATCGATACCATTCTGAACACGCATATCGAATGGAGTAGTGATGGTACCTTCCTCGCAGTAGCCGTATACATGCATATTGCGGTTAGTACGATGATAGGTTAACTCGTGTACCAGAGTCTTGTAGCCGTGGAATGCGAAGATTACCGGCTTATCCTTGGTGAAGAGTGCATCGTAATCGGTGTCAGTCAGACCGTGTGGATGAGTGGTGCTTGGCTGTAACTTCATCAAGTCAACTACGTTTACGAAACGAATCTTTAACTCCGGCAGGTTCTCGCGCAGAATGGTAACTGCAGCAAGTGCCTCAAGTGTGGGAGTATCACCACAGCAAGCCATAACTAAATCCGGCTCCTCGCCCTGATCGTTGCTTGCCCACTCCCAGATACCGATACCCTGGGTACAGTGCTTAACAGCCTGCTCCATAGTTAACCACTGGTAGCTTGGGTGCTTGGATGCTACGATAACGTTTACATAGTTCTTGCTCTTGATACAGTGATCGAAGCAGGAAAGTAAGCAGTTAGCATCCGGTGGAAGGTACATACGAACAACGTCTGCCTTCTTATTGGAAATGTGGTCTAAGAAGCCCGGATCCTGATGGGTGAAACCGTTGTGATCCTGCTGCCATACGTTGGAGGTAAGGATCAGGTTCAGGGAAGCGATCTTCTGTCTCCAAGGAAGCTCGGAGGTAACCTTTAACCACTTAGCGTGCTGTGCACACATGGAATCTACGACACGGATAAATGCCTCGTAGCTTGCGAAGAAACCGTGACGACCGGTTAACAAGTAACCCTCTAACCAACCCTCGCACATATGCTCGCTTAAGTAAGCGTCCATGATACGGCCGTTGAATGCAACGTCCTCATCGTTTGCGTGGATGTCAGCGTTCCAGTCACGCTTCTCAGCCTCAAATACATGGTACAGACGGTTAGACATGGTCTCGTCCGGTCCGAAGATACGGAAGTTCTTGGTTTCCTCATTCAGCTTGAATACATCGCGAACATAAGCACCAAGCTCTAACATATCCTGAGCCTTTACTTCACCAGGAGCAGTTACGTCTACACCGTAGTTACGGAAATCAGGCAGTCTTAAGTCACGTAACAGCTTACCGCCGTTTGCATGAGGAGATGCACTGATTCTCTTATCGCCAACAGGAGTTAATGCCTTTAACTCAGGAATTAACTGAGCGCTCTCGTCGAATAACTCTTCCGGCTTGTAGCTTAAGAGCCATTCCTTTAATAATGGAAGATGCTCTTCCGGCTTCTCCATGGTAATCGGCACCTGATGTGCACGGAAGGAGCCTTCGATCTTCTGTCCGTCTACTACCTTTGGACCGGTCCAGCCCTTTGGAGTACGAAGAACGATCATTGGCCAGAATGGACGCTTGGTGTTGCCATTCTCTCTGGCATCCTTCTGGATAGCCTTAATCTTATCCATACAAGCATCCAGAGCCTCAGCCATCTTGCGATGCATAGCCATATGATCCGTACCGTCATCCTCACACTCAACAAAGTGTGGCTCCCAGCCGCAACCATGCAGGAAGCTTTCCAGCTCATCATGGGAAATGTGGGAGAATACGGTAGGGTTGCTGATCTTGTATCCGTTTAAGTGGAAGATTGGTAATACAGCACCGTCGGATACCGGATTCAGGAACTTATTGGAGTGCCAAGCGGTAGCCAAAGGACCGGTCTCAGCCTCACCATCACCTACGATACATGCAGTAACGAGGTTTGGATTATCAAATACGGAACCGAAAGCATGAGCGATGGAGTAACCAAGCTCACCACCCTCATTGATGGAACCAGGAGTCTCCGGTGCAACGTGGCTGGAGATACCGCCCGGGAAGGAGAACTGCTTGCAAAGCTTCTTCATACCCTCGATATCCTGACCTACGTTTGGATAAATCTCGCTGTAGTGTCCCTCTAAGTAAGAGTTTGCTACAAAGAAGTTACCGCCGTGACCTGGGCCGGAGATAAGAATCATATCCTGATCATACTTCTTTACCACACGGTTTAAGTGAGCGTATACGAAGTTCTGACCCGGTACGGTACCCCAGTGTCCTACAATCTTCTTCTTAATGTGGTCCATGGTCAATGGCTCGCGAAGAAGTGGGTTGTCAAGTAAGTAGAGCTGTGCAGCTGCTAAGTAGTTTGCAGCGCGCCAGTACGCATCCATTTTCTGTAAGTAGTCCTCGGTTAAAGGCTGCTTTTCCGGACAATCGTTTACTGTTGCCATAATGTTACTCCTTTCATCTTATGCCCTCGGTTTCGAAAGCAATTCATTGGTTGTTATTTTTTATTTCAAAGAATTATGTAATTCTGCTGTTCGTAATTATATGATAAAATACAAGCTTTTGCAAATGGTAAGCAGGTTGTTTTTACAAATTCTACGTTTTGAACAAGGAAAAACGGTCGATTCGAGGAAAAAGGTATAAAGTGCACCATACAACTTTGAAGAAAGTTGTGCAATTTTTGCGACGCCGGTCAAATGTTGCGGTTATAGTACCTCTGTGATATAGTTGGGAGGGGAACGTTGTTCGAAAAATTGTACAGAGTTTGTCAGGAGGATATGTTGACTTGGACATCGTGTCGTACTTTACAATAATGAGAGGAAGGAGATGAGTGTATGGAATATATGACAGTGACAGAGGTATCGAAAAGCTTTGGAGTATCGACCAGAATGCTGCGTTATTATGAGAAACTCGACCTGCTAAAGAGCGGACGAAAGGAAGGCTATGCTTACCGGATTTATGATGAAGCAGCGGTAAAGCGGCTGCAGCAGATTATTATTTTAAGGAAGCTGCGCATACCATTAAAATCGATAGGTGTGATTTTGGCGGATGAGGAACAGGCGCAGGCACTCACAGTTTTGCAGGAGAAAATCGCAGAGCTGGAAGAGGAAGTGAATGCGTTAAGTACGATTCGCGACATTTTGAAGCTTTTTATGGCACGTCTGGAGGAGAGCCTTGCGAAAAAGATACATCTGGATTTGCTTGATGACAGTGAGCTGATTGCATTGACGAGTACACTCGCACCCTCGAGATTTCAGTTAAAGGAGGAGCATTCGATGAGTGAGTTAAACAAGGCAGAAGAGATTATTCAAAAATTATCAGACCGAGAGGTAAGGATTATCTTTATACCATCGGTAACCGTGGCAGCGATACATACGGTGAATGAAGCGCCGGAGTGGACGAATCTGCAGCAGCTTCGACAATTTATTAAGGAAAGTAAGCTGGCAGAGATTAAGCCGGATTTTCGTGTATTTGGTTTTAATCATGATGCGCCGGATTGCCATGGTTATGAAACCTGGGTTACGATTCCAAAGGAGCTTGATGTGCCGGAGCCGTTTGTAAAGAAGCAATTTGGAGGTGGACTTTACGGTGCGCATATGATACCGTTTGGTGCGTTTGAGGAATGGCGTTGGCTTTACGAATGGGCAGAAGCAAGCGAGGAGTATGACATTGACTGGCGTGCGCCGGAGCCGATGATGGGCGGCATGCTGGAGGAATCTCTGAATTATATCAATCGTTATGATAACGAGCCGGAGGCGATTGAAGGAGGGCTGCAGTTAGATTTACTGATACCGATTCGAAAGAAGGAAATTACGCATAAGAAAAATGAATAAATGAGAATTTGAGAGAATATGATAGGATAAATGAGATTTGCCATGGAAATAAAGCAAAATAATACGATTAAAAACTTGCATCTTTTGCTGGTTTTCACTAATATATAGTCAATGATTAGCACTCGATGCGAAAGAGTGCTAATAACGACAAAAAACGAGCGGGGAACCGCAGCACATAGCAAGGAGGATTCTAATATGAAGTTAGTACCATTAGGCGACAAGGTTGTATTAAAGCAGATGGCAGCAGAAGAGACTACCAAGTCCGGTATCGTATTGCCGGGTCAGGCAAAGGAAAAGCCACAGCAGGCAGAGGTGGTAGCAGTAGGTCCTGGCGGAATGGTAGATGGCAAGGAAATCACCATGCAGGTAAAGGTAGGAGATAAGGTAATTTACTCCAAGTATGCAGGTACCGAAGTAAAGCTTGGGGAGGATGAGTATATCGTAGTAAAGCAGAACGATATCGTAGCAATCGTTGAGG
Organism: Lachnospiraceae bacterium; assembly: GCA_017462755.1. Lineage (GTDB taxonomy): Bacteria > Bacillota > Clostridia > Lachnospirales > Lachnospiraceae > RGIG4057. The sequence continues at coordinate 14,989 of JAFTQM010000013.1, forward strand.
ACTAATAGTGATTTGGACGGAATCGTTCGTTTGATGTCGCAGGGCGACGATAAGAAATAGAAGGAGGCTTTATTATGGCAAAGGAAATTAAGTATGGCGCAGAGGCAAGAAGTGCTCTGGAGGCTGGTGTAAATAAGTTGGCAAATACCGTAAAGGTAACGCTCGGACCAAAGGGAAGAAACGTGGTTCTTGACAAGTCCTTTGGTGCTCCGCTCATTACCAATGACGGTGTAACCATCGCAAAGGAAATCGACTTAGAGGATGCATTCGAGAACATGGGTGCGCAGTTAGTAAAGGAAGTAGCTACCACGACAAACGACGTAGCCGGTGATGGTACAACGACTGCAACCGTACTGGCTCAGGCAATGATTAACGAAGGTATGAAGAATCTGGCAGCAGGTGCAAACCCTATCATCTTAAGAAAGGGTATGAAGAAGGCTACCGATTGCGCAGTAGAGGCGATTGCATCCATGAGCTCTGAGATTACCGGCAAGGAGCAGATTGCAAAGACAGCAGCAATCTCTGCAGGTGATGAGGCAGTAGGTGAGTTAGTAGCAGACGCTATGGATAAGGTTTCCAAGGACGGCGTTATTACGATTGAAGAGTCCAAGACCATGAAGACGGAGCTTGACTTAGTAGAGGGTATGCAGTTTGACCGTGGATACATTTCCGCATACATGGCTACCGATATGGATAAGATGGAAGCAGTTCTTGAAAATCCATACATCCTGATTACCGATAAGAAGATTTCCAACATTCAGGAGATTCTTCCGGTATTGGAGCAGATTGTACAGAGTGGCGCAAGACTGCTTATTATTGCAGAGGACGTAGAGGGCGAAGCTCTTACTACCTTAATTGTAAATAAGTTAAGAGGAACCTTCAGCGTAGTAGCTGTTAAGGCACCGGGCTATGGTGACAGAAGAAAGGCTATGTTACAGGATATCGCAATTCTGACCGGCGGTACCGTAATCTCTGAGGAGCTTGGTCTTGACTTAAAGGATACCACGATGGATCAGCTTGGTCGTGCAAAGTCCGTAAAGGTTCAGAAGGAAAACACCATCATCGTAGACGGCTGTGGCGACAAGAACGAAATCGCTTCCAGAGTGGCTCAGATTCGTACTCAGATTGAGGAGACGACCTCCGAGTTTGACCGTGAGAAGCTGCAGGAGAGACTGGCAAAGCTTGCCGGTGGTGTAGCAGTAATCCGCGTAGGTGCAGCTACCGAGACCGAGATGAAGGAAAACAAGCTGCGTCTTGAGGATGCACTGGCAGCTACCAAGGCAGCAGTAGAAGAGGGTATCATCGCAGGTGGTGGTTCCGCATATATTCACGCTGCAAAGCAGGTAGCAAAGTTAACCGCTACCTTAGAGGGTGACGAGAAGACCGGTGCTAACATCATCTTAAAGGCATTGGAGGCTCCGCTTTCCTGTATCGCAACCAATGCAGGTCTGGAAGGCTCTGTGATTGTAAATAAGGTAAGAGAGCAGGAGCCGGGTATCGGTTTCAACGCGCTGACCGAGGAATATGTAGACATGGTAAAGGCAGGTATCATCGACCCTGCAAAGGTTACCAGAAGTGCATTGCAGAACGCTACCAGCGTAGCTTCTACCTTCTTAACCACCGAGTCTGCAGTAGCCAATATTAAGGAAGATGCTCCAGCGATGCCGGCAGGTGCTGCAGGCGGCATGGGAATGATGTAATTCCGCTGCGTAAGGCGAGTGATATAACGAAAATTGAGCAGGTGCTGTATCCGGTCGGGTATGGCACCTGCTTTTGCATGACGCATTAGGGATGCCAAGTTCTCTTTTATTCTGAAAAATGTGTAAACTCTGGGAAAAGCTCTTTTCAAGCACAAAAAAATTTAGTATAATAAATATAACTATGAAGTTTAGAAAAGTACCGGAGATAACCGGTCAAAAGAAAGGATGCCCATAGGGCAAGGGTGAAAAAAGATGGATGGTTCTTATGCTGAGACCTCAGTGAAGAAAAAGCAATCACCGTTAAATATGGTGATAAAGGTAGCGATGGTTACATTTACGGCAATCATGCTGTTAATCGGTACCTCATTGTTTGGTGTATTTGCCATGATTTTTAGTGGTATTTTGATTGTGGCATGCATCATCGTATTTCCTTATTTGAAGGTAGAATACGAATATGTATACTGCGATGGTCAGCTGGATTTTGATAAGATTTACAGCGGAAATAAAAGAAAGACAGCATTGCGTATTGATTTTGAGAACGTAGAGATGATGGCTCCGGTCAATTCCCATTCGCTGGATTCTTACAATCATCAGCAGGTAAAGGTAGCAGATTATACCTCCGGTTATCCGGACACCAAGGTTTATGCAATTATCCTGCGCAAGGGTGAGCTGCTGACGAAGATTTTGTGTGAGCCGAGCGAGAAGATGCTGTCGATGATTAAGCAGAAGGCAATGAGAAAGTTTTCTGAATATTAAAAGCATCTTTGCAGAGAGTATTATTTCCTCTTGACATTGTTTGAAAAAACGAGTATACTTTTGAAAATTACCATAAAATTATTACAGACGAAAGCGAGGATAAAGTAATGGGACAGATTATTGGTGAAGGCATTACCTTTGATGACGTGCTGTTGGTACCGGCATATTCGGAAGTCATCCCGAACGAAGTAGATTTGACAACCTGGTTAACGAAAAAGATTAAGTTAAACATTCCGTTGATGAGTGCAGGAATGGATACTGTTACAGAGCATCGTATGGCAATCGCGATGGCAAGACAGGGCGGTATTGGTGTTATCCATAAAAATATGTCGATTGAAGCGCAGGCAGAAGAAGTAGATAAGGTAAAGCGTTCGGAGAACGGTGTCATTACAGATCCATTTTCTTTGTCTCCGGAGCATACATTAAAGGATGCGGAAGAACTGATGGCAAAGTACCGGATTTCCGGCGTGCCGATTACCGAGGGTAAGAAGCTGGTTGGTATTATTACAAACCGTGACTTAAAGTTCGAAACCGATTTTTCGAAGAAGATTAAGGAGTCCATGACCTCTGAGGGACTGGTAACAGCTCCGGAAGGCATTACATTAGAAGAAGCAAAGGCTATTTTAGCAAAGGCAAGAAAGGAAAAGCTTCCGATTGTAGATGCGGACGGTAACTTAAAGGGTCTCATTACCATTAAGGATATCGAGAAGGCAATCAAGTATCCTCTTGCAGCAAAGGACGACCACGGCAGACTGCTTTGTGCAGCAGGTGTAGGTGTAACCGCAAACATCATGGATCGTGTAGAGGCGCTGGTAAAGGCAAAGGTAGATGCGATTGTTATCGATACCGCACACGGTCATTCTGCAAACGTATTAAAGGTAGTAAAGATGGTGCGTGAAGCATATCCGGATTTACAGATTATTGCAGGTAACGTAGCAACCGGCGAGGCTACCAAGGCTCTGATTGAGGCAGGTGTAGACTGTGTTAAGGTAGGTATCGGACCTGGCTCCATCTGTACGACCCGTGTCGTTGCAGGTATTGGTGTGCCACAGGTTACCGCAGTGATGGAAGCATACAAGGTAGCAAAGGAATACGGCATTCCGGTTATCGCAGACGGCGGTATCAAGTACTCCGGTGATGTTACAAAGGCAATTGCAGCAGGCGCAAATGTATGTATGATGGGTAGCATTTTTGCAGGCTGTGAGGAAAGCCCGGGAACCTTCGAGCTGTTCCAGGGAAGAAAATATAAGGTATATCGTGGTATGGGCTCTATCGCAGCGATGGAGAACGGCAGCAAGGATCGTTATTTCCAGTCCAATGCAAAGAAGCTTGTTCCGGAAGGCGTAGAAGGTCGTGTAGCATATAAGGGTAACGTAGAGGACACTATCTTCCAGCTGATGGGCGGTCTGCGCGCAGGTATGGGTTACTGCGGAGCAAAGGACATCGAGACCTTAAAGGAAACCGGCAGATTTGTAAAGATTACAGCAGCTGCGTTAAAGGAAAGTCATCCACACGATATTCATATCACAAAGGAAGCACCGAACTATAGCGTAGACGATCACTAAGAAAGAATGATGGGGTATGGCGAAGGTATTATCAAAAGCAGAATGGAAACGACGTAAAAAGCTTATAAAATATGCAAAGCTTGGCGTGATACTGGCACTGGCGATTGTTATTGTGCTGGTGCTTCTGCTGGGGGTTTTGAAAATTGTTCGCAACATATTTTCAGGGGATTCCGGGTCGGAAACTTCTGCGGGCACGACGATGAAGCAGGAGCTGAATATTACAGAATATTTTCTGACACCGAATGATTATTCCAGACCACAGCTGGAGCTTACCGAGGTGAAGGGAATTGTGATTCACTATGTAAGCAATGCCGGTTCGACAGCGACAGGAAATCGAAACTATTTTGAGAGCCTGAAGGATGGAGAGAGCGGAGTGTCCGCGAGCAGCCATTTTATTGTCGGGTTAGAGGGCGAGATTGTGCAGTGCATACCATTGAACGAAATTGCGTATGCATCCAAGGAACGCAATGTGGATACGATTTCGATTGAGTTTTGTCATCCGCAGATTGATGGTAAGCCGAATGCAGAAACGTACGATGCATTGGTGCGGCTGACGGCATATTTGTGTAAGGAGTACTCGTTAAAGACAGAAGCGGTATTACGTCATTATGACGTAACCGGTAAGAATTGTCCGAAATATTATGTAGAGGACGCAGCGGCTTGGACGCAGTTTTTGGCGGATGTAGCAGCTGCAATGGAAAAGAAATAACAGAATAGGATATAACAAACAGCGGCTGCAATTTCTTGCAGCCGCTGTTTGTTAGGTAATTAGGAGTTATATTCAAAATGTTGTTAAAAGCCAAAATATCTCACGCAGTTGTTATAGGAAATATCCTGTACCATCTTTCCGAGGAAAGCCATATCGCAAGGATATTCGCCGTTTTCTACCCAGGTACCGATGAGGTCGCACAGGATGCGGCGGAAATACTCATGTCTGGTATAGGATAAGAAGCTGCGGGAGTCGGTCAGCATACCGACAAAGTTTGCCAACAGACCAAGATTTGCGAGAGAGGTCATCTGCTCAATCATACCGGTCTTGTTGTCGTTGAACCACCATGCGGAGCCCTGCTGAATCTTGCCGATGGCAGAGGAATCCTGGAAGCAGCCAAGGATGGTACCGATAGCTGCGTTGTCTACCGGATTGAGCGAGTAAAGAATGGTCTTTGGCAGCTCATCGGTAGCGTTTAATAAATCAAGGAAGCCTGCCAGCTCAGAGGCACAAGCTACCTGATTGATACAGTCATAACCGGTATCCGGTCCCAACTGATTGTAGCGTAATGTATTATTATCGCGGCGGGTACCATAATGTAACTGCATAATCCAGCCGAGACGATGATATTCCTTACCCATAAATACGAGGAAAGCGGTTTTGAACTTTAATTCCTCTTCTCTGGTTACTGCACTGCCGGAAAGACGCTTTGCAAAGATAGCCTCAATTTCCTCTGCAGTAGCAGGAGAGCAATATACCTCGTTGATGCCGTGGTCGGAAACCTTGCAGCCCATGCTGTCAAAGAATGCCAGACGGCGAATCAGCGCCTCCTTCAAATCCTCAAAGGTCTTGATGGTTACATTGCTGGCAGCCTCAAGACGAGCTAAGTAATCCTTGTAATCCGGCTTTTCGAGATTCATTGCTTTGTCCGGACGCCATGCAGGAAGTACCGTTACATCAAAGGTATCGTCCTCTGCAATCTTCTTGTGCCATTCTAAGGAATCTACCGGGTCATCTGTGGTACAGATGGTGTCTACGTTGGAGCTCTTGATGATGCCGCGCACGGAAAGCTCCGGCGTAGCCAGCTTTTCATTGCAACGGTCAAAAATCTCACGAGCGTTGTCCTTGGTCAATGGCTCGGTAATGCCGAAGTAACGCTGCAGCTCTAAATGGCTCCAGTGATAGAGCGGATTGCCGATGGCCTTTTGTAAGGTCTCTGCCCATTTTTCAAACTTCTCAAAGTCGGAAGTGTCTTTTCCTGTAATATACGATTCATCTACGCCATTGGAACGCATCTGACGCCACTTGTAATGGTCACCGCCCAGCCAAACCTGAGTAATGGTGGAAAACTGACGGTTCTCAGCGATTTCCTGTGGATTGATGTGGCAGTGATAGTCGATAATCGGCATCTTAGCTGCGTAATCGTGGTAGAGTGTTTTTGCTGTTTCGGTGGAAAGTAAAAAATCCTTGTCCATAAATGGTTTCATAGGAAGCCTCCTTATTTATATTGATTTTTATATCATTCATTTTTGTACATTCCGAGTCGTGCCGCGAATGACCAAATCATTGGATAAGGTGGTGCGTCCCGGAACCGCAGTACCGCCGAGTACCTGCATCAGATTTGATACGGTGGTAGTACAAAGGGTTTCAACATGATTGTCAATGGTGGTTAACTCCGGTTCACAGCAGATGGAAAGCTCGGAATTGTTGTAGCCGATGATGCTGACCTCCTCAGGAATCTGTTTTCCGGTCTGGCGGCAATGCTTCATGGCTGCAACTGCAAGGCTGTCTTCGGCGCAAATCACGGCATCAAAGGTAAGCCCGGCAGCTACGGCAGCGGAAATCTGGGCAGTAGCCTCCTGAATCTGCTTCGGGCAGTGAAGAATCAGTCTGTCATCGGCAGGAAGGCCTGCATTGGCAATGGCTGCCTTGTATCCGGCCAATTTCTGCTGACCGCTGTACGAGCGGGAATTGTAAAGGTACAAAATCTGCTTCCGGTTGTCGAAGCAAAGTCTGCCGGTTGCATCGTATACCGCCTGATAATCATCACAGAGGGTACAAAATACATTTGGAGCAGCGAGATAACCGTTAATCAACATCACCGGAATGGTTTTGGCTGCATCTAAAATATAATGATTGTCCTTTTTGCTGGTCTCAAGGTATTGGGAGCCAACCATGATGATGGCATCCACGCGCTTGGAAAGCAGCAGCTTCAGATATTTCTTTTTGTCCTGCAGCTCCTGCCCGGTACAGCACAGAAAGGAATCGTAACCGTTGCTGCGAAGACTGTGCTCCAGATAGTAAACTGCATTGGCAAGAAACGGGTCGGAGGAGTCCGAGCACATAATGCCGATGGTCTGCATGGTATTTAGTCCGAGTCCACGGGCAAATACATTCGGCGTATAGCCGGATTCTTTCATTACGGTAAGTACTTTCTGACGTGTTTTCTCACTGACGTTGCTGCTGCCATTGATAACCCGGGAAACGGTGGCAATCGAAACACCGGCTTTTTGGGATACGTCATAGATGTTCATAAGTCGTCGTCCTCCTGCTTCAATAAATGCAAAATGTAAATGCTTACAAGTTGCAATAAAAAAAATAAAGAAATCGAGATTATTATACTATATCACAAAGCGGTTTTCAAGTCACAAAATATAGAATATTATCGCAAAACGCATTGACAAAAGAGAAAAGAAATACTACAATAGAAAATGAAAGCGCTTACAGAAAACAGGCAAGCGTTGCAACTGGTACTTGTCTTTTTGCCCTGTAATGTGCTACGATAGAGTTGTTAAGGACTCTTTATTTATGAAAAGGAGAATGAGAGTATGGCAAAGGTAGTTACGATGGGTGAAATCATGTTGAGATTATCCACCCCGGGCAATGAGAAGTTTATTCAGGCAGATGAGTTTGATGTATGTTATGGCGGCGGTGAGGCAAATGTAGCAGTGTCTCTGGCAAACTATGGTCATGACGCGGAATTCGTTACGAAGGTTCCGAAGAATCCAATTGGCGAGTGTGCAGTAGCAGCACTCCGCAAGATGAATGTAGGCACAAAGAATATTGCAGTAGGTGGCGAGAGACTGGGTATCTATTTCTTAGAGACCGGTTCGGCTATGAGAGCTTCCAATGTAGTATATGACCGTGCACATTCCTCGATTTCCACTGCAACCGCAGAGGATTTTGATTTTGATGCAATTTTTGCAGGTGTGGACTGGTTCCATTTTACCGGTATTACTCCGGCAGTTTCCGACGCAGCAGCAGAGCTTACTGAGGTAGCATTAAAGGCAGCAAAGAAGGCTGGCGTAAAGGTTTCCTGTGACCTCAACTTCCGTAAGAAGCTGTGGAGCTCCGAGAAGGCACAGAAGGTAATGTCCAACCTGATGCAGTATGTAGATGTATGTATCGGTAACGAAGAGGATGCAGAGAAGGTACTTGGCTTTAAGCCGGGCAATACCGATGTTACCAGCGGTGACTTAGAGTTAGCGGGATATCAGGACATCTTCAAGCAGATGATTGAAAAGTTCAATTTTGAATATGTAGTCAGCTCCCTGCGTGTAAGCCATTCGGCTTCCGACAACGGCTGGTCCGCATGTATCTATTCCCGTGATACCAAGGAATTCTATCATTCCAGAGAGTATCGCATCAGCCCGATTGTAGACCGTGTAGGTGGCGGCGATTCCTTCGCAGCAGGCGTTATCTGCGGTTTCCTTGATGGCAAGGATTTCAAGGCAGCGTTAGAGTATGGTGTAGCAGCTTCCGCATTAAAGCACACCATTCCTGGAGACTTTAACCTCGTATCCAGAGCAGATGTAGACAATCTGGTAGGCGGCGACGGCTCCGGACGTGTTCAGAGATAATTGTGAAAAACGGTGTTTTTCACAAAACCAGTTTGCGCATGCGCAAACATGGTCAGTAAGCAAAATGGAGGTAACTATGGAATTAAGAACTGCTGCATCCCCAAAGGATGTGAAGTATTATACTACGGAGAGACTTCGCGAGGAGTTTTTGATTGATGATTTGTTTCAGCCGGATGAGATTAAGCTGGTATACAGCCACATTGACCGTATTATTACCGGTTCTGCAGTGCCGGTAAAGGGTGCGTTGGTACTGACCGCCGGTGACGAGCTTCGTGCAGAGTATTTCCTGCAGAGAAGAGAGATGGGCGTTATCAATATCGGTGCAAAGGGTGTTATCGTAATTGACGGAAAGCGTTATGAGGTAGACTACAAGGAAGGTATGTACATCGGTATGGGCGCAAAGGATATTTCCTTTGAGAGCGTATCCGCAGAGAATCCTGCAAAGTTCTACATCAACAGTGCTCCGGCACACAAGAGCTATCCGACCGTACTGATTCGTCCGGAAGGCACACCGGAGGACGGCGTGGTTATCGTAAAGCAGGAGAACAAGGTAGAGTTAGGTTCCTTGGAGGAGTCCAACCATCGCGTTATCTGCAAGTACATTCTGCCGGGTCAGGTAGAGAGCTGCCAGTTAGTAATGGGTATGACCCAGTTAAAGCCGGGTTCTGTATGGAACACAATGCCATGTCATACGCATGACCGTCGTATGGAGGTTTATCTGTACTTTGATATGCCGGAGAATGCACTCGTATTCCATTACATGGGCGAGCCGAACGAAACCCGTCATATCATCATGCGCAACGAGCAGGCAGTTATTTCGCCAAGCTGGTCGATTCATTCCGGTTCCGGTACACAGGCATACACCTTTATCTGGGGTATGGTTGGCGAGAATCAGGCATTCGATGATATGGATGGCTGCGCAATGAGCGATTTAATGTAATATAAACAGGCTTGATACATTACACCAACGGTTTGCTGTAAAAGTAAATCGTTGGTGTATTTTGCTTTATCAGATATTTTTTATTTGTTTTAGAAAGATTTCATTTCCTTTCCAGTTATTTCTCTTTTCAAATGGTAAAAAGTGTGGTACACTTAATGTAGTATTCGAAACTATATCAAGTGGATTGGAGAAATATATGTCGTATAAAATCGTAGGTGACAGTTGCACCGATTTGACTGTGGAATTAAAGAAGGAAGGATATATTGAGCTGGTACCGTTATCCATGCAGGTAGGAAAGGAGACGGTATTGGATGATGCCGGCTTTGACCAAAAGAACTTTTTGAAGATGATGGCAGAATGCAGTGATTGTCCAAAGTCGTCTTGTCCTTCTCCGGAAGCATATATGAAGGCATTTGAAGGAGCGGATGAGGTGTTTGTGGTAACTCTTTCTGCAAAACTGAGCGGTTCTTACAATAGTGCGGAGGTGGCAAAGCAGCTTTATCTGGAGCAGTTTCCGAACAAAAAAATCGAAATCATTGATTCTAAATCCGCCTCCATCGGACAGACGCTGATTGCGATGAAGATTCGTGAGGAAAAGGAAGGCGGTGCGATATTCGAAAAGGCTGCGGAGCGGGTACGCAATTTCAGAGACAATATGAAAACCAAATTTGTCTTAGAGAACTTGGACAATTTGAGAAAGAACGGAAGACTCAGCAATATTAAGGCAATGTTTTGCAATGTATTGAATGTAAAACCTGTTATGTGTGCGCAGGATGGTCTGATCGAGAAGCTGGATCAGGCGAGAGGAATGGTAAAGGCATTGCAGAAAATGGCAAAATATATCGAAGAGGATGTGAAGGATGCATCAAAGCGGATTCTGGCAATTTCACATTGCAACAATCCGGAACGTGCAGTGTTTGTACGCGACGAGATTATGAAGCGGGTTCCGTTTAAGAGTGCCATTATTGCAGATACGGCAGGCATCAGCAGTCTGTATGCAAATGACGGAGGAATTATTGTGGCTTACTAGTCTTTGAAGGGATTTATTTTACACAAGTAAATAAATCAACTCTATAATTGACGTTTTTCTCTTCCTGGTGTACAATAAAAGAGGAAGGTTAACGTAAGGAGGTTTTTTCGTGAGAGACTTTGTTATTACAGCAGATTCGAATTGTGATTTGCTTCCGGAGTATATAAAAGAAAATAAGATAGGGATTATTCCGCATTATTATGATATGGACGGAGTTACCTACGGAGATGAGGTAAATCTAACTTCAAAGGAGTTTTATGATATGATGCGTGCCGGAAAGATGCCGACGACAATGGCAAGTAATCCGGCGGTTATTCGTGATACCTTTCAGAAGTATGCCGACCAGGGCTTGGATGTGCTTCATTTCAGCTTTTCGTCTGCGCTCAGTGGCGGTCATAGTAATGTCGTATGTGGTGCGGAGGAGATTTGTGAGGAAAATCCGGGTATGACGATTCGTGTCGTAGATACTCTGAATGTGTCATTAGGGGAAGGCATGGTAATCATGAAGGCAGTCCGTATGAAACAGGAGGGCAAAAGCCTGCAGGAGATTGCTGATTGGGTAGAAGAGAATAAGCAGCATTTCTGCGTATACTTCGTGGTGGATGATTTATTTCATCTGCACAGAGGCGGACGTGTATCAAAGACGACCGCGATTGTGGGCAGTATGATTAATGTAAAGCCGATTTTGATTGTCAATAATGAGGGACAGTTGATTAACAGCGGTACGGTAAGAGGTAGAAAGAAAGCGTTGTCTACGATTGTAAATCGTGCGTTGGAGAATATGCCGGAGGAGTATCGGACACCGGATTATGATCTTTGTGTGGTGCATGGAGATGCAGCAGAGGACGCACAGGTGGTAGCAGATATGCTGGCTGAAGCAACGGGGATGAAGGTGATTATCAATGTTGTAAATCCAAGTATTGGTGCGCATTCCGGTCCGGGAGCATTGGGTATTCTTTGCATGGGAAAGGCTAGATGCTAAGATATAAAATATAAATTTTGCAAATTATTCAATTTGTTCTTGACAATTTCGAAAAAATGGTGCATAATATTCTAGCAGCCAACGAAATGTTGGTTGCTACATATCGAGGCGTGGCTCAGTTTGGTAGAGCGCTGCGTTCGGGACGCAGAGGCCGCGTGTTCGAATCACGTCGCCTCGATTTTTTTTCTGTTTTCAGAAAGTGCTGGAATAGCTCAGTCGGTAGAGCACTTCACTCGTAATGAAGGGGTCGTCGGTTCAAGTCCGATTTCCAGCTTTGAAGCACTCCTATAGCGAGTGCTTTTTTGTGTTATATGGGTAAAACAGTGAAATAAGCCAAAAGCTTTGAAAAAATAAAAAAACTGCAGAAAAACTGAAAGAATGTGTTTTTGGGCGGGTATAACTTAATGTTGAGCAAAGGCTTCAAAGAATTATGAACATAGAGGAATGAGACACATGAATGCACGTATTATAGGAACAGGAAGTGTACTTCCAAAGAAAGTAGTGACAAATTTTGATTTGGCGGAGATTGTAGACACCAACGATGAATGGATTGTCAGCCGTACCGGAATCAAGGAGCGTCACGTTGCAATAGAAGAGAGTACCTCGTCGATGGCAACAGAGGCGGGAAAGAAGGCGTTAGAGGATGCCGGTATGACTGCGGAAGAGTTGGAGATGATTCTGGTAGCAACGGTAACACCGGATTATGTGACACCGAGTACAGCATGTATGGTTCAGGCAGCCATTGGTGCGACCAATGCAGTGGCAATGGATTTAAGTGCAGCCTGCTCCGGTTTTGTTTTTGCATTGAATACTGCGCAGGCATATATCCGTGCAGGTATCTATAAGAAGATTCTGGTGATTGGTGTAGAAACCTTATCCAAGGTTGTAGACTGGACGGATCGTTCGACCTGTATACTGTTCGGAGACGGCGCAGGTGCAGCGGTAGTGTCGGCAGATGCAGAAGCTGGTATTCAGGATTTTGTCCAGTATACGGATGGTGCCAAGGGTGTAGCATTGCAGTGCGATGCCAGACAGCATAAGAATCTGTTCGGAACGCGTGCATTCGAAAATGAATATGTACAGATGGATGGACAGGCAGTGTTTAAATTTGCGGTACGCCGTGTGCCGGAATCGATTCAGAAGCTTTTAGATCGTAACCAGCTGACGGCAGAGCAGATTGATTTGTATGTACTGCATCAGGCAAATATGCGCATTATTGAAACGGTAGCAAAGTTTTTGAAGGAGCCGATGGACAAATTCCCGATGAATATGGAACGTTGCGGAAATACTTCAGGAGCTTCGGTACCGTTGCTGTTGGATGAACTGAATCGTGCGGGTCGCTTTAAGCGCGGAGATAAGCTGATTCTTTCCGGATTTGGCGGCGGCTTGACTTGGGGCAGCATCTATATGATTTGGTAAATGCGACCGGGTGCAGTGATATGCATGAAACGCATAACGAAATCAGGAAAATAAAAAAGTAACAAAAAAATTAAAATTATATTGACAATTACTACAATTTGTAGTATGATAAATAGGCGCTGATAAATGAGCGCTTATCTAGGGGTATCTTCCAATGGTAGGATAGCGGTCTCCAAAACCGTCAATGAGGGTTCGAATCCTTCTGCCCCTGTTAAAAAGTCTTAAAGCAATCGCTTTAAGACTTTTTTTGTATGACAGGAAAGTAGTCGCTTACTCATAAAAGTGCGGACAAGAAATAAAATCAAGCCAACCCAGCAAGCGGTTCGTGCCGCTATGCGAGGTTGGCTTTTTATATCTTTTTATACTATTTTCTGTTGGCTCTCTTTCGCATCGTCGGGTCGAGAATCTTCTTACGGATACGCAGTGACTTTGGAGTAACCTCCAAAAGCTCGTCGGTATCAATGAACTCCAACGACTGCTCCAAGCTAAGAACTCTCGGCGGAACCAGACGGAGTGCTTCGTCCGCGCTGGAAGAACGGGTATTGGTTAACTGCTTTTTCTTGCAGACATTTACTTCGACATCCTCGGTCTTACCATTCTGACCGATTACCATGCCGCTATATACCTTCTCACCAGGTCCGATGAATAAGGTACCGCGCTCCTGTGCGTTGAACAGACCGTAGGTAATAGCTTCGCCGGATTCAAATGCGATTAAGCTGCCGGTCTTGCGATACTGAATATCTCCCTTGTATGGTCCATAACCCTCAAAGGCAGTATTTAAGATACCATTGCCCTTGGTATCGGTCATGAACTCGCCTCGGTAGCCGATTAAGCCTCTTGCCGGAATCATAAATTCCAGACGGGTATAGCCGCCGTTTGCGGTAGACATACCAAGCAGCTCACCCTTGCGCTCGCTGAGCTTTTGGATAACCGCGCCGGAAAATTCATCCGGTACATCGACATAGGCGCGCTCCATAGGCTCTAGCTTCTTGCCCTCTTCATCATACTGATAAAGCACCTCTGCCTTGCTGACTGCAAATTCAAAGCCTTCACGACGCATATTCTCAATCAATACAGACAAATGCAGCTCACCACGTCCCGAAACCTTGTATGCCTCTGTGGTCTCTGTTTCCTCGACACGCAGGGAAACGTCCGTATTCAGCTCGCGGAACAGACGGTCGCGCAGGTGACGGGAGGTAACGAATTTACCTTCCTGACCGGCCAGTGGGCTGTCATTGACGATAAAGTGCATGGCAATTGTCGGCTCGGAAATTTTCTGGAACGGAATTGGCTCCGGCTTTTCAGGAGAACAGAGGGTATCACCGATGTGGATGTCCGGGATACCGGAGATAGCCACAATGGCACCGATGCCGGCCTCGCTTACTTCTACCTTTTTCAGACCTTCAAACTCATACAGCTTGCTAATCTTTACGCGGCGGCACTTGTCCGGCTCGTGATGATTGACGATAACCACATCCTGATTGACCTTAACAGTACCATTATCCACCTTACCGATACCGATACGTCCGACATATTCGTTGTAGTCAATGGTACTGATGAGTACCTGTGTCCCCTCGTCCGGGTCACCCTCCGGCGCAGGAATATAATCAAGAATAGTCTCAAAGAGTGGCTTCATGTTTTCCGGCTTGTCCTCTAACTCAAGAATTGCTACACCGGATTTTGCAGAAGCAAATACAAATGGACAGTCTAACTGCTCATCGTTGGCATCCAGCTCGATAAACAGCTCCAAAACCTCGTCAATGACCTCGCGCGGTCTGGCCTCCGGACGGTCAATCTTGTTGATGCAGACGATAACCGGGAGATTTAATTCCAGTGCCTTCTTTAATACGAACTTGGTCTGCGGCATGGCACCCTCGAAAGCATCAACGACCAAAACAACACCGTTTACCATTTTTAAGACACGCTCTACCTCGCCGCCGAAATCAGCATGTCCCGGGGTATCGATAATATTAATCTTTACACCGTTGTAGGTAACAGCAGTATTCTTTGCGAGGATGGTAATGCCTCGTTCACGCTCGATGTCGTTCGAGTCCATGACACGATCTTCTACAACCTGATTGGAGCGGAATACACCGCTCTGTTTTAACAGCTCATCGACCAACGTTGTCTTACCGTGGTCTACATGTGCAATAATCGCAATATTACGGATATCTTCACGTTTGATTTTCATAAATGTCTCCTTCTTCTATGGTAGGAACAAATTAACGTGCTTATTTTATCACACTGAGTAGAATTTACAAGGCTTTTTTCGGCGGAAACGGTAAGTTTGTACAGTTTTTCAAAATTTGCGAAAAAAACAAGAGGAAAATAGGCAGGTTTGATACAGAAAAAGATGGAAAAAGAAGAGAAAACTCAAAGAATATATTTGCCAATCGTTTTGAAAAGTTGTATAATCATGAACAAATAGCAGGAAAAGTATCACGAAAACGAAAGATGCTCTTGAAGTCGAATTTTGTCGGGAAAAGAAAATGGAAAAAACTTGCATTTCCAAAAATTACCGCATATAATAAAGAGCGTGAGAATACTTTAGTTTAGAGGAAATTCGAACGAACAAAAAGAAGAGAGGGGTTAATTATGACAGACAAAGTATTTGATAACAATCAGGTAGTGATTGCCGGAGAGGTGGTAAGTGATTTTTCTTACAGCCATGATGTATTTGGCGAGGGCTTTTATCTTGTGGAGATTTCCGTAAATCGTCTGAGCGAAACCTACGACATTATCCCGGTTATGGTATCGGAGCGTCTGATGAATGTAAAGGAGTCCTGCAAGGGTCAGTTTGTAGAGGTAAACGGTCAGTTCCGTTCCTACAATCGCCATGAGGACAATCGAAATCGTTTGGTGCTTTCTGTGTTTGCGCGTGAAATTCGTATCTGCGATGCACAGGAAGAAGCTTTAAAGCCGAATTACATATTCCTGGACGGCTTCGTGTGCAAGCCGCCGGTATATCGTAAAACACCATTGGGCAGAGAGATTGCGGATATTCTTTTGGCAGTCAATCGTCCGTACGGTAAGTCGGACTACATTCCTTGCATTTGCTGGGGCAGAAATGCAAGATTTGCAGACAGCTTTGAAGTAGGTGCGCATTTGCAGGTGAGCGGTCGCATCCAGAGCAGAGAGTATCAGAAGAAGCTGAGTGAGACTGAGTTTGAGAAGCGTGTTGCCTATGAGGTAAGCGTAAGTAAGCTGGATTTGCTTGAGAATGAAGGGGAGAAAAAGGAATCCGTATCGGAAATAGAAGAGTAAACTATTTGAAAATAGAAAATAGTCATTGACAAGGCAGACATGGAATGATAAGATAAAAACACATAAATCAGGTAGAGGTGCATCGATTAATAGTAAGCTGCAGGATATGTCAGGCATAAGAGATTGCAGAAGAAAGGATGAGATGCCGAAGATGTAAGGTTCCTGAGACTTTACATACTGGGGGTCGGGTGAATAACTCGGTCACTGTCATCAAGAGATTGATGGAGTGCTACTGAAAACAGATGATACTTGTTATAATTATGTAATGGAGGTCATCGGGCGGCATAGCGCGTCTATGCAGCAGTGTTTCAGTCGACATCCATGTCGGCTTTTTTTATTATCTGTAAACTGTTTTGGATTTCTGATAATAAAAAAGCCGGAGGATGCGGATTTGTGCGAGTAAATGAATCAAAACATAAATTTATCAGGAGGTGTCGTTATGGCAATTTTTGAAGGAGCAGGCGTTGCAATTGTTACGCCGATGAAGGCAAACGGAGAAATTAATTTTGACAGACTGGGAGATTTGATTGAGTTTCAGGTAAACAACGGTACGGACAGCATTATTATCTGTGGTACGACCGGTGAGTCCTCTACGATGACGCATGAGGAGCATTTGGAGTGTATCCGCTATGCGGTAGATAAGGTAAATAAGAGAATCCCGGTAATCGCAGGTACCGGTTCGAATTGTACGGAGACCGCAGTATATCTGTCGAAGGAAGCGCAGCAGTTTGGTGCGGATGGTGTATTGGTAGTATCTCCATATTACAACAAGGCAACCCAGAAGGGCTTAATTGCTCATTTTACTGAGGTAGCAAAGAATATTGATATTCCGGTGATGTTATATAACATTCCGGGCAGAACCGGCTGCAATATTTTACCGGAAACCGCTGCATATCTGGCAAAGAATGTGGATAACATTGTAGCTATGAAGGATGCAACCGGTAATATCGGTCAGGTAGCACAGACCATGCTGCTCTGCGAGGGTCAGTTGGACCTGTACTCCGGCAACGATGACCAGATTGTACCGCTGCTTTCCTTAGGCGGTAAGGGTGTTGTTTCGGTATTGTCCAACATTGCACCAAAGGAGACACATGATATCGTAGCAGAGTATCTGAAGGGCAATACGCAGGAGAGTCTTCGTCTGCAGTTAAAGTATTTACCGCTGATTAATGCACTTTTCTGCGAAGTAAATCCGATTCCGGTAAAGAAGGCGTTGAATCTGATGGGTATGGAAGCAGGTACCTTAAGACTGCCTCTGACTGATATGGAGGATGCACACGCAGCTGTACTTGCAGAGGAAATGAAGAAGGTAGGACTGATTTAATATTTGTAAATAGTGAGGTGCTTATGTTAAGAATTATTATGCGCGGATGCAACGGCCGTATGGGGCAGGTGATTTCCGACATTGTAAAGGGAGATGCAGAAGCAGAGATTGTAGCCGGAATTGATTTGACGGGAGAACAGAAGAATGATTATCCGGTATTTACTCATCTGCAGGATTGCAAGATAGAGGCAGATGTCGTTATTGACTTCACTTCAACCAAGGGACTGACCGAGTTACTGACAGTCGGCAAGGAAAGAAAGCTGCCAATCGTGCTTTGTACGACCGGTTTTGATGAGGCACAGCTGGCGGAAATCGAGGAGGCTTCCAAGGAGGTAGCGATTTTACGTTCGGCGAATATGTCGCTTGGTATCAACACTCTGTCGAAGTTAGCGGCAGCGGCTGCTAAGATTTTGGCGGAGGCAGGCTTTGATATGGAGATTGTCGAGAGACATCATAACAAGAAGGTAGATGCTCCGTCCGGTACGGCGCTGATTTTGGCAGATAGTATCAATGATGCGATGGATAAGAAGTATCATTATACTTATGACCGCAGTACCCGCAGAGAAGCCAGAGACCCGAACGAAATCGGTATTTCTGCAGTGCGTGGCGGTACGATTGTAGGAGAGCATGAAATTATCTTCGCAGGTCTGGATGAGGTTATTGAATTAAAGCATACCGCTTATTCCAGAAGCGTATTTGCTACCGGAGCAGTACAGGCAGCCAAGTATCTGGCAGGAAAGCCTGCCGGTATGTACAATATGAATGCAGTGGTAGGAAAATAAAGTTTCATGTAGAAAAGCACAGAGAATAACATAATTTATGTCCGGTCAGGTATATTTGCAAAAAAGGAACGTACCTGCCGGACATTTTTTAGTTTCTGATTGCTATTTCCAAAGAAATGGGATATAATTTGGATAATAATATTAAGCAAAACAATCGATTCGTAACGATAGAAAGGAGTCCGCATGAAAAGGAGAAGATGTATCGGAGTATTTTTAGGTCAGCCGGATCTTCCGTTTCAGAGCCGGTTGCTTTCTTGCGTCGCTCAAAAAGCGTTTCAGGCAGATTGCAATATTGCAGTTTTTTCGAATATGATTTGTTCCGGTGGCTATAAGGAATATCAGGATGGAGAAGAAAAAATCATGGAGCTGGCAAATCTTGATTTGTTGGATGCCGTGGTTGTATTAGCGGATACTCTGCAGGCAAAGCCGGATTATGCAGAGATGGTGCTGAACCGCATCCGAGAGAATTTTCATGGTGTTAAGACCGTAATTGATGTAAAGGCAGAGGGCTTTGTAGATTTTTGCAGTGACGATGACTGGATGATTGGACAGCTGGTTTCCCATTTGATTGAGGTGCATCAGTGCAAGGATATTGCGTTTATGACCGGACCGGCGGAGCATCCGCACAGCATCCGACGGCTGAATGGATACCGTCAGGCAATGGCAGAGCATGGGCTTACTTGTGACGAGGAGCGTATTTTTTACGGTGATTTCTGGTATGATGAGGGTGAGCGGGTTGTAAAGGAGCTGATGGCATCGCCACAGGGAATGCCGCAGGCGATTGCCTGTGCCAGTGATACGATGGCAATTAGTGTCTGTGATGCATTGAAAAAATATGGTATCCGGGTACCGGAGGATGTTCTGATAACCGGATTTGACTGTGATGGAAACGGTATTTCCAGAGAGCATATGATTACGTCGGCAATTCGTAATATCGATGAGATGGCGGAGCGTGCAATCGAATACATTTGGGCGCAGTGGGGAGAGGAGACGCTTGAGCCGCTGCCAAAGGCAGAGCGTATGATTCGTACTTATTCCTGCGGCTGCAATCAGTACATGAGCCCGATTCATGGTTTTATGGAACGGGATGTAAGCAATGGTTTCTTTTTGCTGTACAATTTTATGCCGGAGAAGCTGTTGTCTACCTCAGATATTCAGGAATGCTTGTGGATGATCAATTATTATATGAATGATATCCGAGGCTATCATTGTATGAACCTGTATTTGTGCGAAAACTGGCGTGCGATGCAGGATAAGCAGGAACGATTTTTTTCTGACCGGATGCTGATGGCAATGGAGAAAAAGCGCGATGCCGAGAAGAATGAAAAGACTTACTACGGTATGGATGTTGCGTTTCCAGTGGAAGAGATGTTGCCGGGATTAGGTACGGAAGAAAAAGCGACGATTTACTATTTCAATGCATTGCATTTTGAACGGCATTGCTTTGGTTATTTGGTGCTTGGCTATAATGAAGATTCGCCGGTTCATGTATATGACAATATTTATCCGGCATGGGTTAGACATATTAATAATGCGCTGGAGTCTCTGCGACGCCTGTATGCATTGAATGAGCTGTATGTGGCAGCGGAGCAGAAGGCGGTAACGGACATTATGACCGGTATGTACAACCGCAATGGCTACAATCTGCTGCTGATGGACATGCTGCATGGGTTGCAGGAGAAGGAGCGTTTTCTTATCATGCTGTTCGATAACAACGGCTTGAAATACATCAATGATAATTTCGGACATGTAGCCGGAGATGAGGTAATTTGTAAATCCGCAGAAATTATTTCGGAGAGCTATTATCCGACGGCGCGCTTAGAACGGAATTTCCGTATCGGCGGAGACGAATATGTCAAGCTGGTAGTCGGCAAGCTGGACGAGGAGATGGTGGAGCAGTGTATTGAAACGATGCACAAGCGCCTGGATGCAATCAATGGTGCCGTGGATGCGCAGTATCCGGTGTATCTGGCAATTGGTTATGCGTTGTATTCATCAGAGAAAATCGTATCTCCGGATCAGATTATGAAGGATGTTGATTTCAAGATGTATGAAAATAAGCAGCATTTGAAGGAAGTGACCGGTTTTCGACCGGAGCGCAGTTAGGATTTGAGGAGTGAGGTGCCTCCGTCCCTGAATTACAGAGACGGAGGCATATTTTGTCCAATGGAGCATATATTGTATAAAAATTCCGGGGAAAGCAGGTGGCAGTATGAGGGGGAAGTTTGATTGGGAAAAATGGAAGAGCGGTATACTGCTTGGAATCAGTTTGATTTTGATAATGGGAATCTTCTTCTATAATATTCTGGGTGGTGCAGGGCGTATCGGTTCAGAAAAAAACGGACAGAGCGGGCAGGAGGAGCCTGCAAAGGACGATACGGGCGATGAAGCTTCCGAGGGACAAGTGCTTGAGGTGCATGAGGGAAAGGAAGGAATTACACAGAGAGAGGTGCTGCGCCTGTGCAGTGTGCTTGCGTATGATAAGGAGGAGCAGGCGGCGTTACCTTTAGCATCGGGCATAGAAAAGACGATTGCAAGAGACGGATATGATGAGGCAATCAATGCCGCGGTAACGAGGGGATATATCGAGGTGGAGGAGCTGCATCCGGAGCAAGAGCTGACCTGCGGGGAATTGCGAAGCCTGCTGGTGGCAATATGCACGGCAGAAAAGCTTTCGTATGCGCAATTGATTGAGAGCCTGCCGGAGCGTCTGAAATCGGTTACGATATCAGACAAGCTATATTTGGAGGAGTTTTTGCATATCTATGAGGTTTTGCTTTCGTTACAGCCGGAAGCAGAAAGAAAAGCCAAGATTGTATCGCTGTATGTGTTGGGCGTAAAAGACAACGGCGTGCTTTGTGATGGAAAAGGCAGCAGCTACGCTTACGGAGAGTGTGCGGACTACACCGCAGTATTTCAGCAATGGCAGGAGAACGAAGCCGAAACGGACAAGACCGGTAATGAGCGCAGAAAAGCGCAGGGGAACATGGCAGATTACGTTGATGCTACCATCTCGGTGTTAGTCTGTCAGGATGAGTTGCTTTACATCCGAGGACAGGAGCAAACCGACATTACGCTGCCAAACGTCTGGATTGTGGAGGCGGAAGAGCAGCGAATCAAGGCGTATATTTCCGGCTGGTACAAGGAATATGAGACGAAGCTGCCGCTTTCCGGAGAGCTTTCTGAGCTGGTGTGTGATTTAAAGCTAAGCGGAGAGCAGATTACGGAGGTAGTTGTCAAATCTGAGGTGATTCAGGGAAAGGTTTTACTGACAACGGGAGAACAGATAGAGATTGAGGGTTATGGCAGATTGCCGCTAGATGAGAATTTTCGCATATACAAGGTCTATGATGAGCTGGCAATGGAAAGCACCAATCGCATTCTGGTCGGGTATTCAATTACGGATTTTGTAGTTGCGGACGGAAAGATTTGCGCCGCGTTGATAAAAGAGCGACTCAAAGCGGATGTCATTCGCGTTGTGCTTCATACAACGGGGTATGCGTCCCTTTATCACAAAAAGGTAGAATTGACGGCAGACCGGGATTTTATAGTCATACAGGGAGAAACTCAAACAAATTATAGTGCCGGAGAGGTACTTTCCTTTGATGCCAAGAAGGAATATCAGAAGAATGCGCGAATTATCATTCAGCCGACATCGGAGGAAGGAAAGATTGCGATAAGCTCCATCAGCAGAACCTGCGGTGTGCCGGCATATCGCGGCAGTATTGAACTGGTGGCGACGGCAGAGGGACTGCTGGTAATCAATGAGCTGTCATTAGAGGAATACCTGTATGCGGTCATTCCGAGTGAAATGCCTACCTCCTATGGTGCCGAGTCCCTCAAGGTGCAGGCGGTATGTGCCAGAAGCTATGCCTATAACCAGCTGGTTGCAAGCCGCTACCGCGAATATGGAGCGCATGTGGATGACAGCGTCAATTCGCAGGTGTATAACAACGTGGCGGAAAATGAAGCTTCGATTCAGGCAGTGAAGGAGACCTACGGTATCGTG
The DNA here is from genome assembly GCA_017462755.1 of Lachnospiraceae bacterium. Lineage (GTDB taxonomy): Bacteria > Bacillota > Clostridia > Lachnospirales > Lachnospiraceae > RGIG4057. The sequence goes on from JAFTQM010000013.1 coordinate 37,329, forward strand.
GCGGCTTATCAGGGAAATGTCGTGACTGCTTACTATTTTTCGACCTCCTGCGGGCATACGGCAAGCTATGAGGAGGTTTGGGAAAGCACGAAGTCCATTGCATATCTGAGCGGCTGTATGCAGGACGAAACGCAGGCGACACCGGATTTTAGTGAGGAGGAAGTGTTTCGTGAATTTATTACCACGACGGATGCCAAAACCTATGATTCCAAATATTCGTGGTATCGCTGGCAGGTAACGGTACCGGCAGAGCAGATTGCGGCAGCGGCAGGCTTGGAGAAGTTAAAGCAGCTGGAAGTAACGAAGCGGGGAACGAGCGGAATTGCATTAGAGGTAACGTTAGCAGGCACAAAGTCCGGAAGTCCGGAAGAGATAGAGAAAATAGTATCCTACCAGAGTGCGATTCGTAAGCTGTTAGCTCCGAAAAAGCAGGAAATTACCAAGCAGGACGGAAGCGTTACCAATGGAATGTCCCTGCTTCCGAGTGCTTTTTTTGTCATGGATGAAGTAAAAAAGGACGGCAAGCTGACGGCGGTAACGCTGTATGGCGGCGGATACGGTCATGGTACCGGCATGAGCCAAAACGGCGTGAAGGCGATGGCAGACCTCGGAAAGGCGTATGAGGAAATTTTAAAGCATTATTACCGGGGAATTGAGCTGGTATTTCTTTATTAGTCCGGTGTGTTCTCTGCTTTGCTGCGGCGTTTTTTTAGGGTCTGCAGCAGGGAGCGAGCCGCCTGATGTATGGTTGGATTGGCAAAAACCTGATTGACCTCGGCACCGATGAACATGATGTACATACAGGCATAGACCCAAATCATGCAGAGCACGATGGCGGTCAGGCTGCCGTAGGTGGCATTGTAGTTAGCAATGTGGTCGATATAGTAGGAGTACAGGTACGAAAAACCAAGCCAACCCGCAGAAGTCAGAATAGCGCCCGGAAGCTCAGCAAAAAAGCTGGATTTTCGCTCCGGAATCAGCAGGTACATCAGAGTGAAAAATAAAACCATCAATCCCAAACCGACAAGCGTACGGATGCTGATGATGAGCAGCGCCATTTCGCTAAGGAACGGGAAGTGCTGTATCAGTCGCAGAGAGAGCTGGTTACCGAAAACGAAGATAACCAGTACGGCGACGATGAGCAGGGCAAATAGCAGGGTATAAAGGGTGGACCAGATGCGGGCAACCAGAAAGTTTCGCCGGGTATTGGTAATATAAATGGAGTTGAGTCCGCGTACAATCGCCAAAAAGCCCTTGGAGGAGGTCCAGAGGGCGGTAATTGCGGTAATTGAAAGTACGGCACCACCGGACATTTCGAGAAGCTCGGACATCAGACTGGAAAGGAAGGTGCTGATGTGCTGCGGAAAGAGTCCGGTAAAGCTGCCCTGAAGCTCGGTAAGAGGGATGGGCAGGTAATTTAATAAGGTAAGCAAAAAAATAGCAAACGGAAAGAAAGAGATGATTAGAAAAAAGGCTGCCTGTGCAGAAAAGGCGCTGACATAATCATCTCTTAATTTTTTAGAAAATGCCCGGATTAAGCGGATAATGGATACAAGCATACGGTCACTCCGTTTCTGAAATAATTTTCTAAATGGTATTATAGCAGAAACCGTTTGCTTTATCCAGTGAATAATCCGGCGTGTTCCGGAGATATTAAGGTCATAGAATGGAGAAAAACGCGAGAGAGCGTGCTCAGAAATGAGGTACATTATGGAAGAAAATGAGAAGCGTATGGTGGGAAAGCAAAGCATCTGCTTTCAGAACAAAGTATATGTGCGTGGAATTGCAAGTGTCGTAGGAAAGCTGGAGGGCGACGGGCCGTTGGGGGCGTATTTTGATATTGTGGAAGAGGACCCGATGTTTGGCGGCAAGACCTGGGAAGAAGCGGAGAGCAAAATGCAGCAGCTGGCGGCAGAGCATGCCATCAATGATGCGGGGCTGAAGAAGGATCAAATTCGGGTGCTCGCCGGTGGAGATTTGCTGGGGCAGCTGATTGCAACGACGTTTGGAATCGAAACTCTGCAGATTCCGTTTTTGGGATTGTACGGTGCCTGCTCAACGATGGGAGAAGCTCTGTTAGTGACATCACTACTGGTGGACGGCGGGTATGCGGTGCATGCAGAAGCGATTACCTCCAGTCATTTTGCCGGCTCGGAGAAGCAGTTTCGTTTTCCGCTGGCGTATGGAAATCAGAGACCGATGGCAGCGACGTGGACGGTAACCGGAAGCGGTGCGGTGGTGCTTTCTGCAAAGCGAAAGGGCTATGATGTGATTGTGAGCGCTGCGACAATCGGCAGGGTGGTTGATTATGGCGTGAAGGATTCGATGAATATGGGGGCATGCATGGCCCCGGCTGCATGCGACACCATTTGCAGGCATTTTGAGGATTTCGGATGTCAGCCGGAGGATTATGATGCGATTGTGACCGGAGATTTGGGCGTTGTGGGAAAAGAGATTCTTCTGGCGCTCGTGAAGGAGAAGGGCTATGACATCAGTAAGCAGCATATGGATTGCGGAGTGGAGATTTACGACTCGGCAAGGCAGGGAACGGATTCCGGCGGTAGCGGCTGTGGCTGTGCGGCAGTGACGCTGACAGGCTATCTGATGCGAAAGCTTTCGGAAGGAAGTCTGCAGAAAATTCTGTTTGTACCGACCGGAGCACTGCTTTCGACGGTGAGCTTCAACGAGGGAAACAGTGTGCCGGGAATTGCTCATGCAGTAGTATTGGAGCACATTCGCTAGAAAGGAAAAAGAGATGGATTATTTGATAGCGTTTTTGGTCGGAGGCGCAATCTGTGCAGGGGTACAGATTCTGATGGATGTAACGAAGCTGTTGCCGGGAAGAATCATGGTATTGCTTCTGTGCATTGGCTGCATACTGAGTGCGGTGGGGATTTATCAGCCGTTTGCAGACTGGGCAGGAGCGGGAGCGACGGTTCCGCTGTCCGGCTTTGGCAACACATTGTTTCAGGCGGTAAAGAAAGCAGTAGATGAGGAAGGCTTTATCGGATTGTTCAAAGGAGGGTTACAGGGCGCCGCGGTAGGTATTTCGGGAGCCTTGCTGTTCGGCTATTTTGCGGCAATTTTATTCCGTTCCAGAATGAAAAAATCATAAAGAAAAAGAGGGTATCCTTTGAGTCAGCAACGGACGGAAAGGCTACCCTCTTTTTGATGCAAACTATTTTATTTTTAGTGAATTGAGAATTCCGGCAGGAGCGGCAGGGTATTGGTATCCGGAAGTGGCGGTAAGCTGCCGTTTTCCGGCAATGCCGGTAAATCCTCCGGATAAATCGGCGGTTCCGGTGTCGGTGTGTTTTCCGGCAACATCGTTTCTGCGGTATGCAGCGTACATACGGAGGCTGCCTCACCGGTAGGAAGAATATTCGGAGTATCCCAGGTTTCGGAGGTTTCCTCTTTGACAAGGAATACCTTTTCTTCGATTTGTTCTGCCGGACAATACAGGCTGGCAATCTGACCGGACTCCTTACAGATGGAAACCTTTACATGACAGGTACATTTTTCGGTCGGTACTGTACCCTTTGCAAAGTACTCGGAACGAACCGTATCCATCTGGTCACACAGACCGGATACTGCAAGGTTACCGCATTTGGTACAAATGGTCGCGGTTATGATGGAATCCGGCATGGTAAACTCAACCGAATCCAGCTCCTTGACGATATGAATCTGCTCCATAATCTTTCGCCAGATATACTGATGATAATTCTTATCAATCTGAGAGAGGTTGTTGTCATAACCGGTCCAGATGGAGGCAGTATAGTAAGGCGTGTAGCCGGCAAACCAAAGGTCGGTATAGTCATGGGTCGTACCGGTCTTTCCGGCAATCGGCATACCATAAACACGATCCTTTAAATCCTTTACGAGAGCCTTGTATTCTTCGCTTTCTGCGGCCTGTTCCTTGGTCAGATTCAGCTTTTTAAGCGCATATGTCTCTGCATAGCCGGTAAGCTCGGAAGCGCTGAAGGCAAGACGATAACCGGTACCGAGTACGGTCGTATCGACCATGGCATCGGTCAGCAGGTAAGCCGTAGAGGTCTTGATTACCTGCGTTGCAGCGGAGTCGTTTGAAAGAATGATATTTCCGTTATGGTCTACGACCTTGGTATAGAATACCGGAGGGTTGTAGATACCGCTGTTTGCAATGGTAGCGTAGGCTGCAGTCAGCTCAAGATTAGTAACACCATCGGTCAGACCGCCGAGTGCCAGCGGAATACCGATATCCGTATAGGTTTTGCCGTTTTCGGCGGTACGGGAATCTACCAGTGTGGTAAAGCCGAGCTTCTTTAAATAGTCGAAAGCAACCTGTGGTGTTACCTCCTCCATGATACGGCAGGCAATGACGTTCATGGAATGATAGATGGCACGGCGGATAGAAGTAAAGCCCTCGTATACCTCGCCGTTCCAGTTGCTAACCTTTGTTTCGGTACCCGGATACATATACAGGGAGTCATCGGCAACGGTAGCCAGTGTCATACCGGCGGTATCCAGTGCAGGAAGGAACGATGCAAGCACCTTAAAGGTCGAACCTACCTGACGCAGTGTAGTCGTGGCACGGTTTAGGGTAAGACTTCCTTCCTTCTCGCCGCGGCCGCCGTAAATGGCTACGACACGACCGGTCTGCTGATCCATGATGACCAGCGAGGACTGCGGCTGCAGGGTATAGATGCGTCCCTTTTCTGCGGCAATGCTGTCACCTTCCTCCATTACGGATTCGATAAAAGCATCAATCAGCTCGTTCAGCTTGTCAGGGTCTGTCGTGTAACGGCTGATACCCTTGTGATTGCGCTTGTAATTCTCGTGGTAAAAATGCAGCTCGGAATCATCATAATCGCTGTAATAATTGAGAATATGTCCGAGCTGGTAGTGCTCCTGTGTTTCATCCGGCTTCAGGATGGAAACGGCGTAATCCGGTGTCAGCTCATAGAAGGAACCGGTTTCGTTTCCAAGACCCGGGAAATTGGTTTCGTCGCAATATACCGCATCGACGATTTCCTGAATCTCCTTGTCCTGAGTTGTGTAGATGTCCAGACCGCCGGAGTAGAGCAAATCCTCTGCCTGCTCTGCCGTATAGCCCGCCACATCCATCAAATCCTCCAGAACCTGGCGGATTACTTCGTCGTTAAAATAGGAATAATAAGTTTCAGTACTGTTCTCTGCGGCGTAATTTTTAATACGCGCATAAACCTCATCATTGACCGCTTCGTCGTATTCCTCCTGCGTGCACCAGCCAAGCTCCAGCATCGTGTTTAGACATGCCTGACGGCGCTCTGCGTTAGTTTCCGGGAAATTAATCGGATTACAGCGCACCGGAGAAAGTGCAATGGCTGCAATCACGGCAGCCTCGGAGAGTGTCAGCTCCGCTACATCCTTGCCAAAATAGTTGTTGGCAGCCATCTGTACACCGAAGGAACGGTTACCGAGGTTGATGTTGTTCATATATGCCATCAGAATCTCGTCCTTGGTGTAGTAGTTTTCCAACTGAATCGCCAAGAACTGCTCCTGTATCTTACGAGTAATTTTGTCGATGGCCTCCGGCTCGTTACCGTAATTGAATACGCGGATTTTTAAGAGCTGCTGGGTAATGGTACTACCACCGAAGCCAAGCAGGTCACCCGAACTGATACCGGATACAACGGCACGCAGAATACCCTGCATATCAATACCGTCGTGCTCATAAAAACGCTTATCCTCCAAGGCAACAAAGCAGTCCTTTACGACCTTTGGCACCTGTTCGGAGGTGACGAGAATACGGTTGGATTCAACACCGACAACCGTACCGGATACCGAACCGTCACTATAATAGATGTGTGTCGTAAATTTCTCTGGGTCGATATTAATCTGAGACAAATCCGGTGCATTTTCAATCATACCCTTGACACCACCGTAGACTGCCATGCAGCCGATGATGCCGATAACAACGACGCTGACCATAGCCAGCGTGAACAGCATAATGCGAACCTTGGATACCATTCGTTTGGAATAGGATTTGACCTCATGCTGTTTTTTGATAATCCCTTTTTTGCTAAAATCCATATGTGGGTAATCCTCCGTTATAAAATGAAAGCAGGGCGGTCGTAAGTATCAATCCTCGAACAGCAGAAGCTCGCCATCGAGTATCGTATACCAGCTGGCATCACCCGGAGTGATAACCGCCCTTCCGTTGGTCGCTTCGGTCAGCTTTGCGGTAAAAGCCGCTTCCTCTGCCGGCGCTACAAAGAGTGTAACCGTGACGGTGTCGGTATATTCCGAGGAAAGAATGGAGATTCCCATTTGTCCTGCGATATACTGCAGCTTACCGATGCCGGTATAATCCGTATGAACGGTCAGACTGCGCCCATAGTTCTTTTCGATAATGGTACACTGGGAAAGCCCTTCCTTGACTGCTCCCTGATATGCCCGCACCAGTCCGCCGGTGCCAAGCAGGGTGCCGCCGAAATAGCGGGTAACCACGACTGCGGTGTTGTGAATATCTTCACCGAGCAGGACATCTAACATCGGGCGACCGGCGGTCTGATGCGGCTCGCCGTCGTCGCTGCAGCGTGCCAGCTCATGATTTCTGCCAACCGTATAGGCAGAGCAGTTGTGCGTGGCATCCCAGTATTTCTTTTTCATTTGTTCAATAAAGGCAAGTGCCTCGTCCTCTGTTTTGACAGGGATAACCGTAGCGATAAAGCGAGATTTCTTTTCGACGATTTCCCCGACACCGCCGGTGTGGACGGTTTTATAGCCTGTATGTTCCATTTGCTGTCTCCATTGATGTTTGCTTGACAAAACGTCAGCATTCCGATACTATTACAGTAATTACCGGCTATTATTATAACAAGTTTTTGTGGCAGATGCAACTTTTCGAATGGCTAAACAAAGCAGTTTTTAGATGCATCGTACTCATAATTGATGGTGCGCATTTTTTCGATTAGTTCCGCTTCGTCAAGCGCAAGGTCTTCGCAAAGGGCAGACAGAGACGGATAGAAGTCGCGCAGCTTCATATTCAAAAAGCTTAAAAGCATGACCGGGTCAGATGGTATCATAAAATCTCCATTCCGAGAACGTTTTTTTGTTCGAGGAATCGCGCAACAGAAATTCGCGTAGGCGATTTCTGTTGTCGCATCAAGGCTAATTTGTGACGTTCTCGGCACAAATAGCTGTGTGAAAAATCATCGCATCAGCATGATTTTTCACACTATCCTCCCAAAAGGTTTTTGTTCATTCTATCACAAAACAGGAAAAATGCAAACAGCTACGGCTCATAGTTTATAAAAAATACACAAAATAAGAAACAAAACGGTAAGAGAGGGCTACTATGGATTTATTTGATTATATGAGAGAAAAGGAAAAGGAGACGGAGTCACCGCTTGCGTCAAGGTTGCGTCCGCGCACGTTGCAGGAGGTGGTCGGACAGGAGCATATCATCGGAAAAGATAAACTGCTTTACCGGGCGATTCAGGCGGACAAGCTGGGCTCGGTTATCTTTTACGGACCGCCGGGCACCGGAAAGACAACCTTGGCGAAGGTAATTGCCAATACGACCAGTGCGGATTTTTTGCAGATTAACGCGACCTCGGCCGGAAAAAAGGACATGGAGGAGGCAGTAAATCAGGCGAAAAATACGCTGGGTATGTATGGTCGCAAGACTATTCTGTTTGTAGATGAGATTCATCGCTTTAATAAAGGGCAGCAGGATTATTTGCTTCCGTTTGTGGAGGACGGTACGGTTGTACTGATCGGAGCGACGACGGAGAATCCGTATTTTGAGGTAAACGGCGCTTTGATTTCTCGTTCGATTATTTTTGAATTAAAGCCGCTGACCAAGGGAAATATCCGCACCCTTCTGGTGCGTGCCGTAACGGACAAGGAGCGTGGTATGGGTGCCTTTGATGTAGTGGCGGAGGAGGATGCACTGGATTTTCTGAGTGATGTGTCCAACGGAGATGCGAGAGCGGCACTCAATGCGATTGAGCTTGGTGTGATGACAACGGAGCGCTCGGCGGATGGCAAGATACACATCACGCTGCCGGTGGCTTCGGAATGTATTCAAAAGCGTACCCTAAAGTATGATAAGTCGGGTGACAATCACTATGATACGATTTCGGCTTTTATCAAAAGTATGCGGGGCTCGGACCCGGATGCGGCGATTTATTATCTTGCGCGGATGCTGTATGCAGGCGAGGAGGTCGCATTCATTGCCAGACGAATTATGATTTGTGCGGCAGAGGATGTGTCGAATGCCGACCCGAATGCGCTGGTGGTGGCGACGGCAGCAGCACAGGCGGTAGAACGGCTGGGTATGCCGGAGGCGCGGATTGTACTTGCTCAGGCAGCAGCGTATGTGGCGTGTGCGCCAAAGAGCAACTCGTCGATTGTAGCGATTGATAAGGCAATGCAGATGGTCGAGAATGACCCGACACCGCCGATTCCTTCGCATTTGCAGGATGCACATTACGGAGGGGCAGCAAAGATGGGACGCGGCTTGGGCTACAAGTATGCACACAGCTACGAAAATCATTATGTAGAGCAGCAGTACCTGCCGGACGCATACAAGGAGGAGCAGTTCTATGTGCCGACAGAGCAGGGTTACGAAAAACAGATTCAGGAGCATTTCCGAAAAATCGGAAAATGGAAATAAAGTGGAGGGAAACATGAAAAAGTCAAAGGCAGCAAGAGTGGTAGCAATTTTAGGTATTGTATTATTGCTCGGTATGTATGTAGCAACATTTGTTGCTGCAATTACGGCAAGTCCGTATGCCAGCAGAATGTTTATGGGATGTTTATTATGTACGGTTTTCGTACCGATTTTTCTGCATATTTTAATCCGAATGTTTCAGATGATGTCGGAGAAAAAAGAAGGCAGCATGACACTGCATGAGCTTCATCAGCAGAGAAAGCAGGAGAAAAAGGAGAACAAAGAGGTATAGTTTCCCATGCCGTCCTACTTGACAAAAAGCGCGATTTTACTATAATGGAAATAGCAAAAAGAGACTGCCGCGCTTTGCGACAGTCTCTAAAAAAGGGGAGGATAAGTATTTAACTTATCATTGGTAGTCAGCCAATCCCGGAGGGGGAATCCGTTCATGACATTCATAGTATGACCGGGTTTCCGGACTTTATACAATTTTTTTTAAAAAAGTGAGGAAAATTATGAGCTTATTAACAGAATGGAGAGAAAAAGCATATTCCCAGGAGATGGATCAGAAGACGAGCGAGCGTTTCTGGGGCAATTATTTTGTAATCGAAAAGGGCATTTATGAGCAGCTTTTAGCCAATCCGGACGAGGTAGTAACCGGTACCGTAAAGGAGCTGGCAGCAAAGTATAATACAACGATTGAGATTATGACTGGTTTCTTGGATGGTATCAATGAGAGTCTTGTAAAGGAAAATCCAATCGAGGAGATGACCGAGGATACAGAGGTAAATTTAGGCTTCGATAAGGAAAAGCTGTATTACAATATGGTGGCAGCAGAGGCTGACTGGTTGTATGGCCTGCCTGCTTGGGAGGAGCTGATTCCTGCGGATCGCAGAAAGGAGCTTTACCTGCAGCAGAGAAAGTCCGGTACGATTGTTAAGCCACAGAAGATTGGCAGAAACGATCCGTGTCCTTGCGGCAGCGGCAGAAAGTATAAGCATTGCTGCGGTAAGTAAGCTTTTATAATTGTATATCGAAAATAAAGGAATGAGCCATGTCGGTTATCTAAGGTTACGGACAGCGTTCATTCCTTTTTTGTTGCAAAATTAATTCTTTTCGTTTTGTTTTTCTAAACGGTACAGCAGGTAATCCGCGTAATCGCGAACCTGACGACTGCTTTCGACATCAAGCTGCTGATAAAGGTTGAAAAATTCGACCATATCCTTGTCAATGACTTCGCCGCTGACCGGAAAGTAAGCATCGGTAATACCGAGCAGGTAATCGCAGGATACATTGAAATAGCGGGAAAGCGCAATGAGCTTTTCAAAGGAGGGTTCGTTTCTGCCGGATTCGTAGTTGGAAATAGCGGTTGGTTTTAATGCGAGAATATCGGCTAAATCACCCTGAGTCAGATGATGCTTTTGGCGCAGTTGCTTTAAACGGGTATTAAAATTCATAATCGTGTGCCTTTCTGAATGGTATTTTGCATTTTGTGATAGTATACCACGATTTCGCAAAAAGAGTCAACATAAAACGCGAAAATAAATAGGACAGACTTGTGTTTTTGTGATGTGTTTTTTGTGAGAAAATGCGGCTTGGACGTTGACAAAAGCAGGGATGTGAAGTACTATTATCAGTAGGGGAATGTGAAAAAATGCAGTAAATTATTTGGGGGATGTATATGGGGGAAAAAGGACGCTTTTCCGGAGTATTGTTTGAATATTGTATGGAAGGAATCATCTTTTTTAGCGAGGATGGACAGATTTTGGATGCCAATGAGTCTGCCAGAAAATCCACCGGCTATTTTGATGAGCTTCGCATGTGCAATATTGCAGATATCCTTCCGGAAATTTTTTATTTGAATGAAGGTGTGCTGGAAAAAAAGAAGCATTTGGTTCCGGGAGAAGCATTTCAGAGTGTAGCATACTGTAAAAATAAATTATGTTTTCCGATAAAGATTAAGATTTTGTGGGAAACGGACGATACGATAGCCAATACATCGCGGACAGGCATTTGTATTTTTGTGGACATTAGTGCGCAGGTGGCAGCGAAGCGGCGGAAGGAAGAAGCCGATGAAGTGATGGAGCAGGCAAATCAGCTGAGGGATGAATTTGTAGCCAATCTGACACATGAGTTACGCACACCGGTCAATGGTATTTGGGGCTTAGCAACCGATTTGAAGAAGAGTCCGCTGACCCAGGACCAGCAGGAGGATGTTGATATTATCATGCATTGCTGTAACAATATGACAGCGATGATAGGGAATTTGTTGGATTTTTCGAAGATGGAAGCGAACAAGCTTCAGTTAGAGGAAAGAGAATTTTCGTTAAAGGGACTTTTGGATAAGATTTTGGGTGTCTACCGTCCGCAGATGAGCCGAAAGGGTCTGAAGCTGGTTGTAAATATCGCGTCGGATTTGCCGGAAAAGGTAATCGGAGATGATTTGCGACTGGAACAGATATTTCTCAATCTGCTGTCAAATGCATTGAAGTTTACAGCAGAGGGGTATATAGCACTGGAGGTGCTGATTACCAAAAGGACGGAGGAGAGCATCGAGCTGTTCAGCCGTATCATTGATACGGGACTGGGGATTTCGGAGGACAAGTTGGAGCTTTTGTTCCAGAGATTCTCACAGGTGGATGGTTCGATTACAAGAAAGCATGGCGGTACCGGTTTGGGACTTTCCATCAGCAAGAAGCTGGTAACGATGATGGGCGGAGTTATCTGGGTGGACAGTAAGCTTGGAAAGGGAAGCAGCTTTTCCTTTACGGTCAATCTGAAAACGACGACGCACAGACGGAAGGAACTCGGAGAGATGCCGGTTGCACAAAACAATAAAGCGGTGCGCGAGTGGTTAGAGCCGGAGGAACCGCAGAACGGCAGGCCGGAGCGTTTCATAAAGATTATGGAGCGCTTGGCAATCAGCGTTGAAATGGAAAACAAGGAGAAAGCAGAGGCATTTGCAGAGCAGTTGAAGGCGATGATTCCAGAAGAGGGGAAGGAATTATGGAGAGCCGTGCTGCGGGTGCAGATGGACATGCGAAAGGCAGATTACGTCAGAGCCTCCGAGGATATGGAGCGGTTGCAGGAACTGACAGAGCTGCAGGAATGTGCATTACTTTGGGAGTAAACAGGGGGGAAGGTAGATTGGATACGTTACAGGGACAAAAGGCAAATATACTAATCGTAGATGATGTAGCACCGAATCTGATGATTCTATCAGCGATGATACAACAGGCCGGACATATGCCGCGTCCGGTAATCAGCGTGGAGGAGGCGATGCGGGCGATAGACGCAATGCTTCCGGATTTGATTCTGTTAGATATTTCGATGCCGAATATTACCGGCTTTGAATATTGCAAGATGTTGAAAAAGGATTCCAAAACACAGGATATTCCGATTATTTTTATCTCTGCCAAGGACAGCACGGCAGACAAGCAGGAGGGCTTTCGGTTAGGAGCCTCCGATTTTATCACCAGACCGTTTGAAACGGAAGAGGTTATCGTGCGCGTCAATAATCAGCTGGGTAATTACCGTTTGAAGCGGGAGATGGAGCAGTACAACAAACATCTGCAGCTATTGGCGAGAGAGCAGTTGGTTAAATTGAAGGAAAATCAGCAAAAGCTGGTGCAGGCTCTGGTGCAGCTCAATGAGCTTGGCAGCAGAAAGCCGTCCGGCCGCACGGAGCGTATGGTAAAGAATTGCAGACGTCTGGCGCTTGGCTTGCAGCTGTCACCGAAGTATGAGAATATTATTACCGAGGATTTTGTATAAATGATTAGCACGGTGGCTGCCCTGCATGATATCGGAAATATGGCAGTGGGAGATGAGATTCTCTGCAAAACGGGCATATTGACGGACGAGGAACGCCAGAAGATGCAGCTGCATACCATCCGCGGTGCGGAGGTACTAAAAAGTATGAATAACGGAGAGGATGAAAACGATTACCTGCGTATGGCGGAGGAAATCGCACATTATCATCATGAGCGCTACGACGGCAGCGGATACCCGACCGGAAAAAAGGGCGAAGAGATTCCGATTGCAGCACGAATCGTGGCGATTGTGGATGTGTATTCGGCTCTGTTGCAGGATTACAGCTATCGCCCGGCATATACGGCGGAGGAGAGCATGAAAATCATGATGGACCTGCGGGGAACATGGTTTGATCCGGATATTATGCAGATTTTTTATAAGATGCAAAAGCAGTTGCAGCATTGATGGACGAAAGGATTGTCATGGGAAGAAAGAAGAGCTATCTGGATTTTACGCGGGATTCCAGAAAACGTCGCAAGATACGCGGAAAAGAGATTGTATTGGTACTCCTGATTTTGGTTGTGGCGATAGGGACAGGTTATCTGGTCTTTTCGCATTTAAGGGAGCGGATACAGAATATACCGCCGGAAACAGAGCTTACCGGCACACCGACACCGGAAGGGGAGAAGGACATCGGACCCTACGGAATGTGGGAAGGGTCGCAGACGGTAGAGTAGGAATATAGCAGCGTATTCCGGACTTACGGTAGAAGAAGTAAAAAATTGAAACAGTAGCAGTAAAGCCCGGCAAAGGAAACATAACATCACAGGTACTTGACTACCTGTGGTGTTTTTTGTTTATCCTGTCGGGCTTTTTTGGGAGTTTCTACTCCACCGTTACGGACTTTGCCAGATTTCGCGGCTGGTCTACGTCCAGACCACGGAAGAAGGAGGTGTTGTAAGCAATCAGCTGCAGGGCAATGATTGCAGCGAACGGAGCATAATCATCCGGAATCGCAGGAAGGTCAATGCGGTAATCGTACAGGGATTCCTCAATGACTGCA
>JAFTQM010000001.1 GCA_017462755.1 Lachnospiraceae bacterium
CGTACCGCAGACTTCCTGGGCCACATAGCGGAACATGTTTTCTGTCAGATCCATCATACCATAATAATCGGTATATGCCTGATACAGCTCCATCAGTGTGAACTCCGGATTGTGTCTGGTATCAACACCCTCGTTACGGAATACACGACCGATTTCGTATACGCGCTCCAAACCACCGACAATCAGACGCTTCAGATACAGCTCCAAAGAAATACGAAGCTTTACATCCTCGTCCAGCGCATTATAATGCGTCTCAAATGGTCTTGCTGCTGCACCGCCGGCATTGGCTACGAGCATCGGAGTCTCTACCTCCATAAAGCCCTGTCCATCCAGATACTTACGGATGCTGCTGATAATCTTGGAACGCTTAATAAAAGTTTCCTTTACATCCTGATTCATAATCAAGTCCACATAACGCTGACGGTATCTTACATCCGTATTGGTCAAGCCGTGGAACTTCTCCGGCAGAATCTGAAGAGACTTCGACAACAGAGTAATCTCCTGTGCATGTACCGAAATTTCTCCGGTCTTGGTCTTGAATACTTCACCCTTGATACCTACGATGTCACCTGCATCGAACTTCTTAAAGCCGGCATATACTTCCTCGCCTACACTGTCTCTTGCCACATAGGACTGGACATTACCCTTTAAGTCCTGAATATTACAGAAGGATGCCTTACCCATGATACGCTTCTGCATCAGACGGCCTGCAATCGTTACCTGCTTGCCTTCCAGTTCCTCAAACTGATCCTTGATTTCCTGGCTGTGATGCGTTACATCAAACTTCGTAATCACAAATGGGTCCTTGCCTGCTGCCTGCAAATCAGCCAGCTTCTGTCTGCGCACCTGAAGCAGTGCGTTCAGCTCCTCCTTCGTTTGTACCTTTTCTTCTACCGGGTTCTGTACATTCTTTTCCTCTGCCACGATAATCTCTCCTTTTTCTTCAATGGAATTAAAACGACGGCCTATGCGCAAAAATGCCCCATACGCCGCCGCAAATGATTGCAATCTAGCTCATCTTCTGGATTTCCAATACCTTGTACTGAATCGTGCCGTACTGGGTTTCTACATTGATGATATCGCCCAGCTTTGCACCAATCAACGCACGTCCTACCGGTGATTCGTTCGAAATCTTCCCCTTCAGACTGTTAGCCTCGGTAGAACCTACAATCTTATATTCCAGCTCATCCTCGAATTCCATATCCAGAATCTTTACCTTACATCCGATGTTGATGGCATCTACATCCACCTCATCTTCTACGACAACTTCTGCATTCTTTAAAATCTTTTCGAGCTCTTCAATACGAGCCTCGATATCTCTCTGCTCGTCCTTCGCAGCGTCATACTCTGCGTTCTCCGACAAGTCGCCCTGCTCTCTTGCTTCTTTAATCTTCTCGGCAACCTGCTTTCGCTTGTTTACCTTGAGATCTTCTAATTCTTCCTCTAACTGTTTCAGCCCCGCATAAGTTAAAATGTTTTTCTTCTCTGCCATAGGTATTACACTTCCTCCATCTATTGTGGGATTCTGCACCCACTATTCCACATATTATATCTGATTGTTTTCCCCTTGTCAACACCCGATTCGCCCAGCTTCCGCATTTTTAAATCGATTGGCATACGAATGTTGCTAATCTATATATTCATCTCCGCACGACGGCGCTTTACACCATCCAGGATTGCCTTTTTCTTTTCTACTAATTTGCTCTTGTCCATCGCCGGTACACCCTCCAGACGGTACTTCATGCCAAGCTTCTCATACTTTGCCTTTCCCATCACATGATACGGCAGTGCATCCAGCGCCTTTAGATTGCTGAACTGTCCGATAAAATAGCCCAGCTCCTCTAAATATTTCTCGTCATCCGTAATGCCCGGAACAACGACGTGGCGAATCCACATATCTACCTTCTTTTCCTCCAAATACGCTGCAAACTTCAAAATATTGGTATTTGGCTGTGCCGTCAGCTGCAGATGCTGCTCCGGGTCGATATGCTTGATATCCAGCATAACCAAATCGGTCAGCTCCATCAGCCGGTCCATTTTTTGCATTGCTTCGGCATCCTCCGGACAAAATGTAATTCCAGACGTATCAATACAGGTGTGAATTTCCTTACTCTTTGCCAGCGTAAACAGCTCAATCAAAAAATCCAACTGCAATAATGGCTCGCCACCGGTTACTGTTATTCCGCCATTCTTATAAAACGCTTTATTCCGCTCATACTGTTCGATAATGTATTCCGGCTCCATCAATGTACCGGCATTCACATCCCAGGTATCCGGATTGTGACAGTATGCACATCGCATCGGACATCCCTGCACGAATACAACAAATCGCGTTCCCGGTCCGTCTACTGTACCAAAACTTTCTAATGAATGAATCTTGCCCTTCATATGCTTCCTTCTTTCCTTTTTGCTTCAAAAGACCCGGGAAGTAATTTCCCGGGTCTGGAAGTTTGTCTTACTCGTTTGAGCAGTAATTACATATTCTCGTGGAATGTACGAGAAATAACGTCTGCCTGCTGCTCTGGAGTTAACTTAATGAAGTTAACTGCGTATCCGGATACACGGATTGTCAGCTGTGGGTACTTCTCTGGATGAGCCTGTGCATCCAGCAGAGTGTCTCTGTTTAATACGTTTACATTTAAGTGGAAACCACCCTTTGTAACGTAACCATCTAATAACGATACAAGGTTATCAACCTGTGCTGCATTTGCTGCCATGATTTTGTCCTCCTATTATTTTTCTTTTTGCTCCGGTTCGGATGCCGCACGGTCATCCAGCCCCTTTTCGAGAGTTGGTACACTGCAGGCCATCGGCGTCTTGGAACAATCCGTACAGCCCATTGTCTGAACGCTTTTTGCCTGCTCACTGTTTTGGTCCATATCGACATTGACATGTCCCACACCCTTGGTCATGCCGGAATCCAGCATCTTTACAAGGTCATCAATCATTGCTTTTTCGTTCATACGAGGTGTCTCCAATCTGTTCTATACTACTATATGATGTTGATTTGATTACTTATTTAAATCAATCTCGATGTCACCGCTGAATACGATGTCTTCCTTACCAAGTGCACCTGGGATTACAGTGAAGGTATTGGAGATACCGTCCTCTGCATCACCGAATGGAAGCTTGGATACGGATGCTAAAGATGCTACTGCACCGTTGGTATCACGACCATGCATTGGGTTAGCACCCGGTGCGAATGGCTGTCCCTTCTTACGTCCGTCCGGAGTATTACCGGTAGCCTTACCATAGGTTACGTTGGAAGTAATGGTAAGAATGGAAGTGGTAGGAATACCATTTCTGTAGGTATGATGTCTTCTTACTGCGGTCATGAACTTGTGAACGATTTCCTGAGCGATATCGTCTACGCGGTCATCATCGTTACCATACTTAGGGAAGTCGCCGGTGGTCTTGAAGTCAACAATGATGCCGTCCTCATCACGAACAACCTCTACCTTTGCATACTTAATAGCGGACAGGGAGTCAGCTACGATAGACAGACCTGCCACACCGGTAGCGAAGTAACGAAGAACGTTCTTGTCATGAAGAGCCATCTGTGCTCTCTCATAGCAGTACTTGTCATGCATGTAGTGAATGATGTTCAGAGTATTTACATATACATCTGCCTGCCACTCAACCATATCCATGAACTTCTGCATTACATCGTTGTACTCAAGCACATCGCCTTCTACCGGACGATAGTGAGGACCTACCTGCTTCTTGGTAACCTCGTCTACACCACCATTTAAAGCGTAGAGTAAGCACTTTGCAAGGTTTGCACGAGCACCGAAGAACTGCATTTCCTTACCCATAACCATGGAGGATACGCAGCAAGCGATACCGTAGTCATCACCATGCTTTGGTCTCATAAGGTCATCGTTCTCGTACTGGATGGAAGAGGTCTCGATGGACATCTTAGCACAGTACTTCTTCCAGTTCTCCGGAAGTCTGGTGGACCACAGAACAGTAAGGTTTGGCTCTGGGGAAGCACCAAGGTTGGTTAAGGTGTGCAGATAACGGAAGCTCATCTTGGAAACCATATGTCTACCGTCTACACCAACACCTGCTAAGGACTCAGTTACCCATACAGGGTCACCTGCGAAAATCTGATTGTACTCAGGAGTACGAGCGAATCTTACCAGACGCAGCTTCATGATGAAGTGGTCGATGAACTCCTGAATCTGCTCCTCAGTGAAGGTACCGTTTGCAAGGTCTCTCTCTGCATAGATGTCAAGGAAGGTAGAGGTACGTCCAAGGGACATAGCTGCACCGTTCTGCTCCTTAACGGTAGATAAGTAACCAAAGTAGGTCCACTGAATAGCTTCCTGTACGTTTGCTGCCGGCTTGGAAATATCAAAGCCATAGGAAGCAGCCATCTGCTTCATCATCTTTAATGCAACGATCTGCTCGGAAATCTCCTCGCGAAGACGGATTACATCGTCAGTCATTACTCTGCCGGTGGAATCCTTCTGCTCTAACTTGTCCTCAATCAGACGGTCGATACCGTACAGAGCCACACGTCTGTAGTCACCGATGATACGACCACGGCCGTAAGCATCCGGAAGACCGGTAATAATATGGGAAGAACGGCATGCTCTCATCTCATCGTTGTAAGCATCGAAGCAGCCTGCGTTATGTGTCTTTCTATGTGTAGAGAAGAACTCGCTGATTTCAGGATCTACGGTGTAGCCATTGTCAGCACATGCCTTCTCTGCCATACGGATACCACCGTAAGGCTGTAAGGAACGCTTGAAAGGCTTGTCTGTCTGGAAACCTACAATCGTCTCCTTATTCTTATCTAAGTAACCCGGAGCATGAGAGGTAATTGTGGAAACAACCTTGGTATCCATATCCAGAACACCGCCTGCTTCTCTCTCCTGCTTCTGTAAATCCATTACCTGTGCCCATAAATCCTTTGTGTTTTGTGTAGGGCCAGCCAAAAAGCTCTCGTCGCCATCATATGGATGATAGTTCTTCTGGATAAAGTCGCGAACGTTAATCTCCTTATCCCACTTGCCGCCTACAAAATTTGTCCATTCTGGTCTCATTTTGATATAGCCTCCTATGAATAATATTTTATAAATTATCTAAGTGACGTAATTGAGAAAATTACATCACGAGGTAATTCTTCATCAGCTCAATTATATGTGAAACTTTCGGCATAGTCAAGGCAATCGGAGATTATTTTTTTAAGAAATTTTGGTATAAATTTTTCTTTAGTACATTTTTATTTCTTTCTCATGATTTATTCCGTAATTTTATTGACTTTTTCCTTTGTTTCTGCGCCATGCAGTAGCTTTTCATGCAGTGTTACGCTATACTTTTATATAATTAAATCAGTAAAGTATTGGAGGACAATTCATGAAAAAAAGACATATTTTCCGAACAAAAACCATCGCATGCTTTTTGCTGGCAGCTCTGCTGACCTCCTGTGGTCAGTCCGGCAGTTCTGAACAAGCTTCTTCCTCTCCGACGGCTTCCGCAGCCGGCACTCCATCGGAAGCTCCGACTGAAGTTCCAACACCAACCACTGCTCCGACGACTACTCCGACTCCAACCACTGCTCCGACACCGACACCTGACCCGGAGGCAGAATATTGGCAGGGAGTACTGGATTCCTTTGCGGACAGCAGCTATGACCTGACCGCTGCGCTGACCGAGCCTTCTCTCAAATCGCTCTGCGCAGATTATTTTAAACTCGGTGTCGGCTTAACCGGAAGCAGCTACAACAATTTGGCAATCCATTCGGACGAATATATGACGGTCGTAAAAAAGCATTTTAACAGCTGTACCTTAACCAATTTGATGAAGCCAAGCTACATACTAAATCAGGCAGACAGCCGCGAAAATATTGCCAACGGAAATCCCGAACCGGCTTTGGACTTTTCCCGTCTCGATGAAACCCTGCAGTGGTGTCTTGACAATGGTGTGCAGATGCGCGGTCACACGATTGTATGGCATACCCAGACTCCGGACTGGTATTTCCGCGAGGGCTATACCAACGACGGAGCTTATGTAAATCGCGATACCATGCTCGCCCGTCTGGACAGCTATACCAAGCAGATTATGACCTATTGTCAGGAAAATTATCCGGGTGTCGTGTACTGCTGGGATGTGGTAAACGAAGCGGTTGACCCGTCAAACGGTGACCCGGACAGCTTCTATCACTGCCGTATGGAAAATGACAATACTCCAAATCAGTGGTATCACGTCATTGGTGACGATTACGTCGAGCAGGCATTCCGAATTGCCCGCAAATATGCCGCAGAGGGCGTAAAGCTTTTTTACAATGATTACAGCACCTACGATACTGCCAAGCGTCAGTATATCTACAATTTGTGCGAGCATTTAGCAAACGAAGGGCTGATTGACGGTATCGGTATGCAGGGCTACTGGGGCGTCGGACATCCGAGCATTGCCACGCTCGAAACCACCATCCGCCAATATGCCAAGCTTGGACTTGAAATCCAGATTACCGAGCTGAGTATCAGCACAGACGAAGCAACCGAAGCAGAATTTGAGCGTCAGGCAAAACGTTATTCTTCCATATTTTTAATGCTTTCCGAAGTGGATTCCGAAGGAGGCGGACCGGCAAACATTACTGCCGTTACCCTGTTTGGTCTGATGGACGGATATGTTTTTTATGCCGACGATGACACTACGTCCCGTCTGTTTGATACCAATTTCCAACCAAAAGCTTCCTTTTATAAGGTCAAAGAAATGCTGAAACTTGCCTTTCAATAGAAAAAAGATATCAATTTTTTAATGTTTTTTTAGGTTTTTTCTCTAAAAATTCACTTTACTATTCTAGCCGCCCATGCTATTCTTTTAAGCAGATACAATTTAATTGTTTAGCACTTTAATCCAGTGCTATTTATTGGTTTTTTTGACAAGAATAACAAGGAGGATCAATTACATGGCTAGAAAAATGAAAACCATGGATGGTAATACCGCAGCAGCACACGTATCCTATGCATTTACCGACTGTGCGGCAATCTATCCGATTACCCCTTCTTCTCCACTGGCTGACTACACCGATATGTGGTCCACCCAAGGAAGAGAAAATATCTTCGGTCATCCGGTAATCCTTACTGAGATGCAGTCCGAGGCAGGTGCAGCAGGTGCCGTACACGGTTCCCTTACCGCAGGCGCGCTGACTACCACCTATACCGCTTCTCAAGGCTTATTATTGATGATTCCGAATATGTATAAAATTGCCGGTGAGCTGCTTCCGGGCGTTATCAACGTAACTGCTCGTGCAATCGCCAGCCACGCACTTTCGATTTTCGGTGACCATTCCGATATTTATGCCTGCCGTCAGACCGGTTTCGCTATGCTTTGCTCCGGCAATGTACAGGAGACGATGGATCTTGGCGCAGTAGCACATTTGACCGCAATCAAGGGTCGCGTACCGTTCATGCATTTCTTTGATGGTTTCCGTACCTCCCACGAGATTCAGAAGGTCGAAATCTGGGACTACGAGGACTTAAAAGATATGTTGGATATGGATGCCGTAGATGCATTCCGCAAGAGAGCACTCAATCCGGAGCATCCGCAGCAGAGAGGTACCGCTCAGAACCCTGACGTATTCTTCCAGGCAAGAGAAGCAAGCAATCCTTACTACAATGCAGTACCTGAGTTAACTCAGATGTATATGGATAAGGTAAATGTAAAGCTTGGTACTGACTACAAATTATTCAACTACTATGGTGCAGCAGACGCAGAGCATGTTATCGTAGCAATGGGCTCTGTCTGTGATACCATCGAAGAAACCATTGATTATCTGAATGCTGCCGGCGGCAAGTACGGTGTGGTAAAGGTTCGCCTGTACCGTCCATTCTCCGCAAAGCATTTAATCGACGTGATTCCTGCTTCCGTAAAGCAGATTACCGTTCTTGACCGTACCAAGGAGCCGGGTGCTCTGGGCGAGCCGCTCTATCTTGACGTAGTAGCAGCCTTAAAGGATTCCCAGTTTACCGCAGTTCCGGTATACTCCGGTCGTTACGGTTTGGGCTCTAAGGATACGACTCCGGCTCAGATTAAGGCAGTATATGAGAACAATGCAAAGAAGAAATTTACCATCGGTATTGTTGACGATGTAACCAAGCTTTCCCTTGACGTACCGGAAGAAATCGACACCGCTCCTGCCGGTACGACCTCCTGTAAGTTCTGGGGTCTCGGTGCAGACGGTACCGTAGTTGAAAACAAGAACTCCATCAAGATGATCGGTGACCATACTGACAAGTACGCTCAGGCTTACTTTGATTATGATTCCAAGAAGTCCGGTGGTGTGACCATCTCCCACTTACGCTTTGGTGATAAGAAGATTCGTTCCACCTACCTGATTAATAAGGCAGATTTCGTAGCCTGCCATATGCCTGCTTACGTTCGTAAGTACAATATGGTGCAGGATTTGAAGGACGGCGGCTCCTTCCTGTTAAACTGCTCCTGGACACCGGAAGAGCTGGAAAAGGAATTGCCGGGTCAGGTAAAGAAGTATATCTACGACCACAAGATTAACCTGTATACCATCGACGGCTTCAAGCTTGGTAAGGAAATCGGTCTTGGTACTCGTATCAATACCATTCTCCAGTCCGCATTCTTCTCCATTTCCGGTATTATTCCGGAGGAAGATGCCGTGAAGTATATGAAGGACGCAGCTACTGCTACCTATTCCAAGAAGGGTGATGACGTTGTAAAGATGAACCACGACGCTATCGACGCAGGCTGCAAGAATTATACAAAGATTGAAATTCCGGCTTCCTGGGCAGATGCTACAGAGGAGAGTCTGGCAATATCTGCTGCATCCGGCAGACCGGAGGTATTAAAATATGTAAACAGCATCCAGAATGCAATCAATGCTCAGAACGGCAACAGCCTGCCGGTATCGGCATTCATAGATTACGCAGACGGTACCGTTCCGCTTGGTACGGCTGCTTACGAAAAGCGCGGTGTGGCAGTGGATGTTCCGGTATGGAATTCCGAGCTTTGTATCGGCTGTAACAAGTGTTCTCTGGTGTGTCCGCATGCCTGCGTTCGTCCGGTTGCAATGACCGAGGCGGAGGCTGCCGCTGCTCCTGCAACTGCAGCTACCAAGGAATTAAAGACCATGCCTGGCAGAAAATTCGCTGTAACCATCTCCGTACTTGACTGTACCGGTTGTGGTGCCTGCGGCAATGCCTGCCCGGTTAAGGCAATTACCTTTGACGCTTTAGAGAATCAGTTAGAAACTCAAAAGATGTTTGACTACGGTGTTACCTTAGAAGAGCCGACCGAGATTATTGCAAAGTTTAAGGAAACTACAGTAATCGGCAGTCAGTTCAAGCAGCCGCTTCTTGAGTTCTCCGGCGCTTGCGGCGGCTGTGGCGAAACACCTTACGCAAAGCTTGTAACACAGCTGTTTGGTGACAGAATGTATATCGCAAATGCAACCGGTTGTTCCTCTATCTGGGGCGGCTCCTCTCCTTCCACACCATATACGGTAAACAAGGAAGGCAAGGGTCCGGCTTGGGCAAACTCCTTGTTCGAGGACAACGCAGAGTTTGGTCTTGGTATGCAGTTAGCATCTACGACCTTAAGAGAGCGTGTTATCGACTCTGTAAAGAGACTTTCCGAGACCGCAGAAAAGCCGGAAGTAAAGGTGTTACTCGACGAGTTCCTTGCAACCAAGGATTCCTCGACCTTAAACGGACCTGCAGCAAAGAAGCTTGTCGCTGCATTAGAGGCTTGTGACTGTGACAATCCGGACAGAGCAAATATCTTAAAGAACAAGGATTTCTTAGCAAAGAAGTCTCAGTGGATTTTCGGTGGTGACGGCTGGTCCTACGATATCGGCTTCGGCGGTGTAGACCATGTACTCGCTTCCGGCAGAGATGTCAATATCCTCGTATTCGATACCGAGGTTTACTCCAATACCGGAGGTCAGTCCTCCAAGGCAACTCCTACCGGTGCTATCGCTCAGTTCGCTGCAGCCGGTAAGGATGTAAAGAAGAAGGATTTGGCAGGTATCGCTATGAGCTACGGCTACATCTATGTAGCACAGATTGCTATGGGCGCAAGCGAAGCTCAGTGTATCAAGGCATTGGCTGAGGCAGAGAGCTATCCGGGTCCATCCTTAGTAATCGCTTATGCTCCATGTATCAACCATGGCATCAAGGGTGGTATGAAGAATGCACAGGCAGAAGAAAAGCGTGCCGTAGAAGCAGGCTACTGGCATCTGTTCCGCTTCGACCCACGTCTTTCCCTGGAGGGCAAGAACCCATTCCAGTTAGACTCCAAGGAGCCTACCGCAGATTACCTTGAGTTCATTAACAGCGAGGTGCGTTACAATCGTCTTTCCCGCTCCAACCCTGAGAGAGCAAAGGCTCTTTTTGAGAAGGCAGCGAAGGAAGCAAAGGATAAGTACGCAAAGCTTGCTGCAATGGCTGGTAAATAAATTGTATCCTCAAAAAAAGAAGAATCGCAACCGAACATTCCGGTTGCGATTCTTCTTTCTATATTATGATACCATGCCTGCTGTATTACTCCATCTTCTGTCCGCACTCGGTACAAAAGTTCTTTCCTTCTGCCACCTCAGCACCACAGTTGCCGCAGTACTTCTTCGATACTTCCTCTACCTCTACTGCTTCTGCCTCCACAATCTCCGGAACCTTTGCACCGCAGTTACCGCAGAACTTGGTAGTTACCGGATTCATCTCATGACACTCCGGACACTCCACGGTTTCCTCCTCCTGTGCCTTTGCTGCCTTTTTCTTCTCTGCATTTGCATCCGAAATCTTCTTCAGCTCCGCTTCCTTAGCAGCAATCAGCTCATTGTGCTTGTCAATCACAGTGCAGAGCTTTACCATCTCCGGCTTTATCAGCTCTCCATCCTGATACTGCTTGTAAAGCATTGCACCCAGCTTTACATACTGCGCGTTAATTGCCTTCTTCTCCTCTGCAATCGCGTTCTTTAACTTCGATACCTCAATTACTTCACTGGTCTTATCGCTTGCAGACTTTACTAAATCCTGTACTTTGTCAAAAAATGCCATATTCTTTTCCTCCTATTCAATCTTCCCTTTTCTTCTTTGCTACAGCGATTTCCGCGGGAATCACTGTTCTGATATTATTGTAACATCATCTCTCTTGCTTTTCATTAAGAATAGATTGGAGTTTCATTAAAAAAATATTTCCTGCATATACCACTCATTCTGCCATGGAAGTGACCCATTTTTTTCTTATACTTTGCTCGTTATTTGATTTTAGAAGAGGGGATGTTATATTGAAGAAATTACGTTTTAAAAAATTTGCACTGCTTCTGCTGCTTGCCGGAGCTGCCTTACTGTCCGGCACCAGCTATGCCAAGGCTGCCGAGCAGGATACCGAGACGATTGATTTTCGCATTCTCGCCACCGGCGATTTGCACGGTCAGGTAACCTCCTGGAACTACGAAACCGGAGAAGCCGACCCTACGGTTGGTCTGTCCAAGCTTTACACGCTTATCAAAAAAGAACGAAAAGCAGTCGGAAACAACAACACCCTGCTGGTGGATGCCGGCGATTGTCTGTATGATTATTCTACCAATTACATATACGAAAATTATCCGGACGAGGTACAGCCGATTTATCAGGCGATGAGTGCCATGCGCTACGATTGTATTACCCCGGGCAACCACGATTATGATTATCCGTGGGAATATCTGTACCGCCAGTTGGACAATTCCGGTCTGTTATCCAAAACCTTCGCCTGCAATGCGGTGTACACCGAAAGCGGCGAGAGTCCGTTCCGTACCTCTGCCATCTACACCCGTAAGGCAAAGACCTCGGAGGGTCGGACGGTTATGCTCAAAATCGGCGTTATCGGTGCTACCAAGGCAAGCTTTTCCTCGCGCCGTTTCCGCTATGCCGGATTTTTGGATGGCAGTGATATCTACACCAGCGTTCAAGCCGAAGCGGAACAATTAAAGGAAAAGGGTGCCGATTTGGTTCTTGTGTTTATTCACGGTGGTTTGGGACTTTTAAGCGGTTCCGACCCCAATGTACAGGCCGGCGCACGTCTGGCAAAGCTGAGCACGGTAGACGCAGTTATCTGCTCTCATACACACGAAGCGTTCCCATCCACCGATAAGACCTATTCCGGATTCTTAAATGTCAACGAATCTAAGGGTTTGATTTATAATACACCGGTCGTCGAAACCGGCAGCCACGCCAATGCACTGGGCGTTATCTCCTTCAAGCTGGAGGTTGACAAGGAGGATGAAATTTCGATTTTAGATGCTTCGTCTAAGTTAAAGAAGGTAACGGCTTCCATAAAGGAGGATGAGACCATCGTTGATATTTTTTCTGAGTATCACGATAAAATCCTTTCCTCCCACGATGCTACGGAATATTCCATCGCCAAAGGAATTACCTATACCAATGCGGATTGTATCGTTGAGGATTCGGATTTGTACCAGCTGATGAACGAAGCCAAGCTCCGCTGGGCAGCCTCCTATATTGCAGACTATGCTCCGGAGTACAGTGATATGCCGCTGATTTCTGCCACTGCGAATTATCTGGACAACAAAGAACAGACCATTGAGCTGTCCGCCTCCATGAGTGAAACGGATGTTGCCGCTCTCATCGGAGAATCCAGCAGTGAGCGAAGCAGCGGTTACATACATATCTACACTCTGTCGGGTACAAACCTGATTGAATGGCTGGAATACAATGCGAGCATTTACGGAACCATCGGAACCTCCTTACCTTCCCTGCTTTCTTCTTATGCAGCGAAAAATCCTTCCGTATCTTCGCTGACCCGCACGACTTATGTCAAGGATTGGAGCAATTTCTTTACCTTTGACGGTATATCCTTTGACATCGACCTCTCTGTTGCACCGCGCTACAACGGAAATGGTTCCTTAATCAACTACTCGCGCAGAGTGAAAAATCTGACCTGGCAGGGACAGGCAGTTACTCCTGATATGACCTTTCTGGTCGTTATGGACTCTTTAGATATGCGCTACAAATTCATGCCTACCGACGATAGTTCGATTTTTACTACGCGGCTTTGGACGACCAGCAAGGAGATTTTGTTGAATTATATCAAGGATCAAAGTGCTTTCGGTCCTCTTTCCGTCACTGCCGACCACAACTGGCGTCTCATTGCTCCTGCAAGCTACAAATTTGTCGTAGCTATACCAAAGGAGCACCAAAACTATATTGCCGCTCAGGATTGGTACCAAAAGCGTGTCAAGAAGGGCAGTCTGTATTATTACTATCTCGGCAAGCTGACCAATACCGCACAGACTCCGTCCGTCGTATTGTCTCCTGGGATTCTCTCCGATACCGGTCGCGCCGTACCGATTCAGATTCAGGTCAATACCGTACCGGGTACCGAAGTTACCGAGATTCTTTATCTTGCCGGAAATGTATCCGATGCTGACGATTCCCGCTGGGATACTCAGGGCATGGTTGCCAGTGACTTCTGCTTCCGTGTTCGCAAATGTGGTCTTTTTAGTGTGCGTGTGACCGACTCTGCCGGAAATTCCTGCGTCGGACATATCAATATCACCAACTACCATTCCGCCACCCTGGAAGCTCCTCGGGTCAATATCATAACCAACCGAATCAGCACCATCAGCGGTACTGCGATTCCGCTTTCCTGGATTCACATTGCACTGCCGGATGGCAGAATCGTCAAGGGCCGGTCCGATACCGTCGGCAATTTTGAGATAGAGGTTCCACTGCCTCGCTCGTATGATGTCTACAGCATTTGGGCAACCAATGGTAACAAGACCAGTCAAATTGTCGAGGCCGTCGTGCGTAAAACCGGTGCCAACCAGCCGACGGGCGATTCCATACGCGCAGGTGACCTTTTCGTTACCGGAAACGTAGACCCATATGTCACCCTTTCCATCCGTGTCGGCTCTACTACCTACGTCGCTCTTGGTGAAACCGAGGCTTACAAGGCATCCAGCGTATACAAGGCACATCACCAGATATACGAGACTGTCATTACCCGCTACGACGACGGCAGCTTTATCATCCGTCTCCCGGAGGCAGCACAGTCCGGTCAGATTTATCATCTGTATGCTACCGACCGCAACGGAAACGCCAGTCGCGCTACTTCAATTACAGTAAAATAAAGAATGTGTGATTGCAAATTCTATTTTTATATGTCCACAGGCTACAAGGAAAAGAACAATCGTTATGCCCAATTGTACAACTTGTAGAAGTGTATGCAGAAGCCGCTGCAAATGAACAAAACATCGGCAGGTACTCAAAAACCGTCGGTACTTAGGCGCTGTACTTTAGCGCCTTACGTACCGCTACGAGTTTTTGGTAGCGAAAGCGTGCCTGCGATGGTTTTCGTTCATTTTGCAGCGGCTTCTTTAACCAGTTATTAAATTTTACAATCGCTTAATCAAAGCTTCTTTTACTTCTTCTGTATCAAGCTCTCTGCCAGCGCTACTTCCTGCCGAAGTACTTCTCTGGATTCCTCCTGACGCTGCTGCAACCGCTCCTTTACCTCACGGTAATCCGGCTGCAATTCTTCGATGCTTTCCGGAAGCAGTTCTTTATTTCCGATCAGATGCTCCGAGAGTCCGATTTCATTCAACAGATTCGCCATACGTTCCGGATAGGTCTTGTGCGGAATGGTAATAAAATTTCTCTCATAAATCACAGAGAACACCGTCGCATGGAAGGAATTTGTAATCACGAGTGCAGCGCCCTCGACCAAGCCTAAAAATTCCTCCGGACCCGCATCCGCAAACCGTCCCAGCTCGTTGGTATACTTCTGCGCCATACGGTTCTGTACGACAGGAAGTCCGGTCTGCTGCGATACCTGCTCTACTATCGCATTCAGTCTCGCATCCTTTCCGATCACATGTACCAAAATATAGGGCTGCTGATACTTTGACGGCACCTTCATCGCATCAAAATCCTGCTTTTCTAACAACAGCGTTGGGTCTAATACCACCGATACCGGTTGCTCCAAAAGAGGCTGCAAAAGCTCCTGTGCCGAAGCTTCACGCACCGCGATTGCCGCATATTCCCTCAAAAATCCACGGAAGAAATCCTGCGCCGGAATGGACAGCTTTCGCTTGCCGATACTGGATGCATAGGCTAACTTCGGCTTGCCGGTCTTTTCGAATGCCAGAAAATATGCAGGCTTTAAGCCCTTAGTAATCGAGCCGTTCCATACCTGATCACTTCCGGTAATCAGTGCATCATACGGTGCGCCCGCATCTCCGTCCTCCAGCTGCTTATACGAACGGTACACCGTTTCCGTCGTATTCATTACTTCATTGATAAAATGCTCAAACTTCTCCGCCTTAATAATTCTCGGCTTCTGTGTTCTGTTAAACTTAATTCTCCGCAGCTTGTTATAGCAGCGATTCAAAAACTTATTTGAAAAACGCTTTTTTGGCACGAACAGACGATATACATTATCAATCGCCGGAGTACGATAATTGATAATCTCCGCCTCATGTCCCTCCTTCTCCAAAAAACGCTGCAGGGACCATGCCTGAAGCACACAGCCGTAATTGTAGGCCGAATTGATTGTAATAATACCGATTTTCATATCTCGCCTACTCCTTTCCAGCCTGTTTTTCATCAAACAAATGCTCAAAATCATTTACAATCTTCTGGTTATAATCCTTGAACGAAATATTCAGCGCTTTCACTTCACCACGCCAGAACGCTTCCATACCGCCGACCAAACCAGCCACACTGTTCTCCACCAGATGACCGTTGTAGCGGCGCAGGAAATCTCCCGAACCCGGAATATCGGTTGCCACAATCGGAATGCCGAGCGTATCTGCCTCCAAAAGCACCAGACCCAACGGCTCACGATTCGACGGCAACAGGAACAAATCACATTCACGCAAAATCGTAAACGGATTGGAAATCGCACGCACAATCACAATACGGTCTGCACATTCCTGTGCTGCCGCAAACTTGACGGTTTCACCATACAGCACACCATAGCCACCGATAATAATCAGCACCACATCCTCATGTGTCTTTGCAAATTCCGCAAATGCCTCAATCAGCTTCTTATGCCCCTTCTCCTCCGAGAATCGTCCAATGGTAATAAACTTCTTGCGGCTCTTATCCTGTAAAAGCTCCGCAAACGCTTCCTTATTCATTGTAATCTTGGTCTCTTTATCTACCGCAAACTCCTGCGTTGCTTTCTCACGAACACCTTCATCAAAATGTGCATTTTCCACAATTACC
This sequence comes from Lachnospiraceae bacterium, assembly GCA_017462755.1. Taxonomy (GTDB): domain Bacteria; phylum Bacillota; class Clostridia; order Lachnospirales; family Lachnospiraceae; genus RGIG4057. Next base: position 16,209 of record JAFTQM010000001.1, read on the forward strand.
ACATTGTCCTGATTCGTTTCAATCTTGAGCAAGGAATCCTTCGTCGCCTGACTTACCGGAACGACACGGTCATATTCGCGATATGCATGCTTCAAGGTCAGCAGATGCTGATTGCCCTTTTCCTGAATCTCATCATACATATCATTATGCACAAAGATTGCCTTCTTGGCATCTGCCTGCAAGAACATCATAGTCACATAAGGCGCATATCCGGTAAAATGAATAATCTTATCAATACTTGCTGCACCAAACTTCTTGTCATACTCTCTGGTAAACAGCTCACGCATCTTACGCTCAATCCAGCGGTTTTCCAAATTAAATTTAAAATACAGCTTAAACGCAATCACCTCTGCCAAGGTCTTTTCGGTAATACTGCCGCTCATCGGCAACAAATCCACCGTTTCCGGCACACAGGACAAACGTCCCGGCACCTTCGCAAGCTGATCCTGCGGAAAGGTAAAATAATAATTTGCCTTTTCCTTATCCACCAGATTAATCAGATTCAAAAGCGAGGTCGTCATACCGTTTCTGCCCAAATTGGAGCAGTACACCAGCACATTTTCCTTGCCGTTGGATACCGGCTTTTCTTCCTTGCAGCAATTCTTGCCAAGCAGCACATGATCCAATATTCTGCGCGCTGCATCCTTATTGTCATACTTGCAATATTTTGCCCGAAATTCCGTATCATCATAGTTCTTTGGCGAACGAATCTCTGCAAGCAGCTCATCATAGTGATTTGCCTGTGGGAACGGAAAGCTGTCAATTGGCACATACAAACCGCGCTCATCCAAATATGACTCGCGGTCGTAAGTAAACAACACAATCTTTTTTCCGCTGTTCGCAAAATCATAAAATACACTGGAATAATCGGTTATTAACACATCTGCCGCATTCAACAGGTCATAGGTCTCATAACGCGCCGGAAGAGGCTTGATATGCTTGAATGCACCAAATTTGAACTTCTTTGCCGTAAAGAGATGAAATTTTACATAAATAATCTCATCATCCTGCAAATAATGGTCTAATACATGAAAATAACAATATGCCGCATGCATCTGTGCATCCGTCTTCTTGTTGGTCAGGACACCGCGCCACGTCGGCATGTACACAATCATCTTCTTGTCCGCAATACCAAGTTCCTCTTTTAATTCTCTTCCGCGCTCTTCATTATCAAAGAAAACACTGTTTCTCGGATAACCCTCCAACAATGCCTTACCCTTCCATGTATTGTGAAGCATATAGGCATTCATCATCTTTTCCTTCATATAATCATTCGGATAAAGCAGATAGTCGGAAATCAAGAAGTTACGCTGCACATTACCAATCGCATATGCACGGTTCCACACATCGCGTCCCATCATCTTAAACGGAGTACCATGCCAGGTATTCAGATACACCTGTCCCTCACGTTTAATAAACCACGCCGGAAAAGTCGTATCGTTAAACAAATATTTTGCAGTCGCTAACAACCGACGATAATCCATGCTGCCGGTGCGCACAAACTCCACACCCTCAATCCCATACCGTTCGAACAACCGACGGAATCTGCCTACCATTCTTCCGGACACATGCAGATAAACCTTGAACTGCGGATACGCGCCGCTTGTCAGCTCTTTTAACAGATAAAAAATATTACCTGCCACATCCTTACCGCTCTTGGACTCCAACAACACCGCATACTCATCCAACGGAGCCTTCTGCAGCAGCTTCACATAATAGCTGTTTTTCTTTGCCCAACGAAACTTTGCACGGATTCCTTTGAGCTTACGCTTTATCTTTTTTACACCGCGCTTACACTTTCTGATTATTTTTTTTACCATTCGGCTATTCTCCAATTCTATTATTCTATGAAAAAGCTGAATCAATCAGTGTTTCTTTGCGTACTTACTCCTCTGTGGAAGTATTCTCTCGCTCTGTTTCACTCTCTGCTTCTTCTGACTTCGAACACTCCGTGCCCTCAGCAAGAGCTTCCTCTGCTTTTCCGGCATTTACTGCTTCCCGCTGATGCAAATTCTCCTGCAGCAGACGATACAGCGTAGCCGCTACCGGTACACCCAAGAGCATTCCGGCAATTCCCATCAGACTGCCGCCGACCGTAACTGCTGCCAGCACCCAGATGCCCGGCAAACCTATCGACGAGCCCACTACCTTCGGATAAATCAGATTACCCTCCAGCTGCTGCAATACTACCAAGAAAATCAGGAAAATCAATGCCTTCATCGGCGATACCGTCATAATCAGCACCACGCCGACTGCTCCGCCGATATAAGCACCCGCTACCGGCACCAACGCCGTAAAACCAATCAGTGTTCCAATCATCGCCGCATACGGCAGTCGGAAGATTAACATACCAATAGCACAAAGCAGACCCAGAATAATGGCTTCTATGCACTGTCCTACAACATAATGGCGAAAGCTGTCATCCATCACCGAAAGCACATGCATCAGCTTCGCAAACCAATTCTTCGGAAGATAATTCTGCAGCATTCGCTTTGCCTGACCGCCAAGCTGCTCCTTTCCCAAAAGCAGATAAATCGCAAAAATAATTCCAAGCACCAAGAGCATTGCCACTGAGAAAAAGGAAGAAATCGCATTTGCCACCGTACCAACCACACTGCCCACACCGGACCACAAGAACTGTACGATATTTTGCAACGTCTTTTCCCAATCAATGGTAGCCAGCTTTTGCATTATCTCCTGCGGAAGCAGTTCATTTAAGGTATCACTGTCCGCCAACCATGCAATCACATCCGGCAAGCCCTCCATCAATAACAGGATACTGTCCTTCAACTCCGGAATCACCAGATATCCCACCATGGCAACAATCAATACTAAGGTCAAAAATGCCAAAAGCATACATACGACTCTTTTGGTTGCTTCTACGATTTTTCTTTTTTTCTTCGGAAAATAGTGCCGCTCATAAAAGCCCATCAAAATATTTACAAGATAAGCAATGATTCCGCCTGCCATCAACGGTGCTGCCGCACGGAAAAATACACCGCAAAAATGTGCCAGCACACTCCAATAGGTAATTGCCAAATACAACAAAAAGATGCTGACTCCCACACGCCAGCAGGATTTCCATTCAATTTTCATTGGTACCTCCTTTATACAGTTACCATCCCCGAAAGGGTTTCTGATATAGGACGTTCTCTCCATATCAGAAAAAAAGCGATATAACCTCTCGGCTACACCGCTTCTCACATTGTTTGAGCTGGGCTACAAGGATTCGAACCTTGAGATGCTGGAATCAGAATCCAGTGCCTTACCGTTTGGCGATAGCCCAATGTTATCTGTGATCGTGTATCTCTCAACCACAGACATTATTATAATACAGGTTTAAAAAAATTGCAAGTACTTTTTTAAAAAAAATATTCAATTTCATCATTTTTTATTTTCTGCCTGTATGAAACTGTTTTCCAGCGTGATGACACAGGCATATCTGGCATCAATTTTATGCAGCCGTTCCGTCAATGCATCCAAAAGTTCTGCCTCCTGATCCGCCTTGTAGGAATACGGTAATACCAAATCAAAAATCAGATTAATCTGTTCTTCTCCGTTTATCATCCGAAAATCGTGAATGGATGCCGCAGGCTCTAACTCCCGCACAAGCTCCGCCACCATCCGTTTCCGCTCCGCCACACTCAAATCATTGACCTCGACCGGGTCCATATGGATGACAAGGAACAAATTCATATCCCGCAATACCTCTCGCTCAATTCGGTCCACTAACTCATGTGCAGCCTCAATCTCCATTGTATTCGGCAGCTCTGCATGAATCGTCGCCATCAAATGTGACGGTCCGTAATTGTGTACAATCAAATCATGACTTCCCACAATTCCCTCGTAACTCTCCACCTTCTGCGTGACCTGCTCATAGACCTCTCTGTCGATGGCCTCTCCTAACAGCGGCTCCAGCGTATCCTTGGCTATCCGCAAACCTGCAAGCAGAACCACCACCGAAACAATTGCTCCCATATATCCGTCAATATAGATGCCCGCCAACCTTCCGATGACTAACGAAAGCACCGTAGCTCCCGTTACCAGCACATCACCGGTGGCATCCGCTGCCGTTGCCTGCATTACCTTGGAATTGATTTTCTTGCCCAGCTTGCGATTAAAGCTTGCCAGCCAAAGCTTTACCAAAATTGAAAGGCAGAGCAGTATTACCACCACCAGCTGAAAACGCAGCTCCTCCGGGTGAAAGATTTTGGTTACCGCATTTTTCAAACAGGAAAAGCCTACTTCAATAATCAAAAACGCCACCACAAGCGCCGCAATATATTCGTAACGTCCATGCCCAAACGGATGCTCCTCATCCGCAGGACGACCGGCCAGCTGTACCCCGACCAGACTCACAAGCGAAGACGCGGCATCCGATAAGTTGTTAAATGCATCCGCCAGCACCGAAATACTGTTTAGCATCAGACCGCCCACCAGCTTTGCCGCAAACAGCAGTACATTGCAGCAAATACCGACCACACTCGCCAGTATCCCGTAAGCCTTTCGCACCTTCGGCTGTTGTACCTTCTCATTATCCTTTACAAACCATCGTACCAGTAAACTTGTCATATTCCCCCCGTGGCATCCTCCAATTCCCACACTACCGCACCTTACTTAGTTCTTATTTTCTATCACTATATGCAAAATTATACTACAATCTTCCCACAAAATGCAACCATACCCTATCTTTCCAAAATATTGCCGCATTTTAAAATTTTCCTTTCTTTTTTTCAGAATACAGGGTATAATATTTATAACCATATGCTATGCATAAACATTTCATAAATAGAAAGGAGATTCCAATGAAAAAATTTGGCAAATTCTTATTAGGTACTGTATCGATTGCAGCCGCAGTAGGTGGACTTTACTGCTTATACAAGAATTCCATCAACAAGAAGGCAGATGACGATTTCGATGATTTCGACGATGCAATGATGGATGATGAGACCGATTCCATTACCTTAGAGCCGGAAGACCGGGAGTATGTTTCGATTGACATCACCTCCGAGGCTGCCGAGGAAGCTGAGACCGTAGACACCGAAGCAAATGATGTCGTTCTCGATACTGCAGAAACAGAATAAGAACAAAAATTCACCGTGAAATGATGTTATATATCACTTCACGGTGAATTCTTTTATATTCTTTAATCCATGCCCAAAATCTCCAATACCGCCTCTGCATTGCGGCTGCCCAAAAGCATCTGCTGCTTTCCGCCGCTTGGCAGCTCTACCATAAGCTCCACACTGCGGTTCGTATATACAACACATTCCACCGCACAGCCGTCCGTAAGCGTTCCTACAATCTGCAACGCAATCCCGCTATCCTCAGATGCCGATTGCCACTGCGCTTCTGCGACCTCGCCCGCAATATCACAAAGCTGCAAAATCTCCTGCAACGGTGCCGCCTCTAGTGCCGGCATCTCAGCCTCCGGCAACGGAGTCAGGACAGCGCTCTCCATTTCCTCTGCGGCGTCTCCGGTCATATTCTCTGCTACCGATGTCTTATCATCCGTACTCTCACCCTTCGGAACATTCTGCGTACTCTCAAAACACTCCCCGCTTTCACTTCCATCCGAATCCATCACACCATATGCACCGGTGTTGCCGCTTCCCGTCGCTGCAGTGGAGCTGTCAGAACTGGCAGTCGCCTCCTGCGGCATTTCACCTCCTGATAACTCAGCACTGTAATTCGGTGCTGCATTATCCATCGCCTCTTCCTTCGTCAGTCTCAGCCTTCCCAGATTGCCGCCCAGATATATGATTCCCAGCACGGCTGCCGCTGCCAGCGTACCCAGCCACGCCATGCTTTTTCTCTTGCCTGTTTTGTTTTGCTCTTTTGGAGCCTTTCCTGCCTCCGACCGCTCGGTTTTGTCCGTTGCCGCCTTCGCCTCTACTGCTCCTAACGTTTTTTGTATCAGCTTTTCGCTGACCGTAATCTCGCTCAATTCCTCATCCAGCCTTTGAAACAGCTGCCGCATTTCCATCTCTTCTTTCTTCCTTTGTTCTGTTTCTTTGTTTAACTCTTCCCTGCTCATCCGGCAACCTCCTTTCCCAAAAGCTGTTTTAACCGCTCTCTTGCTCTGGACATCCGACTTTTTGCCGTACCGCTGCTGATTCCAAGCATCTTGGCTGCCGCCTCCAGACTCTGCTCCTGAAAATATACACAGATGACCAGCTCCCGATACTTTTCCGGCAGCATACTCACGGCCTCTCGTACCGTCTTGGCCGTTTCCTCCTGCTCAAGCCTTGTATATCCTTCCATGCCTGCTGCCAGTTCTTCCTCCGTCGCCGCACCTCGCCGCACGTTCTTCCCTGTCGGAATCACTTCTTCCTCTCCGGTCAGTCCACGCTCCGTAAAATCATACATCGGTACCACCTTCGTATGATACGCACTCTTTAGATAATCCTTGCAGGTATTTATCGTAATACGCAGCAGCCAAGTCTTGATTTCTGATTTTCCCTCAAATGTATGTAGCTTTTCATGCACCTTCAGAAATACCTCCTGAAAGATATCCTCCGCCGTATGCATATCCTTCACATAGAGATATGCCGTCCGCAGGACATCATTTCCGTATTCCCGCATCAATTGCTCCAGACTCTTCATTCTTCGTCCCCATTTCCAATAAAAAGCCGGCTCCCGCTGCCTCTAATGATTAGACGATGCAAACAAGGAACCGGTTCCAAAAATCGCTCTATTTTTTTATTTTGCTGCTTACAGTATCAGCATTAATCCCAAATTACGAACCAGACCGCTCTTTACATAGCCTCCGCGCAATGTCCGCAGCCGGCGCTCTGCCAAGCCCATCTGTGGCAGTCTTACAAAGCTGCTCAGCTCCGACAAACGCTCTCCGCTAAGCTTTGGATGGTCACCATAGATACTCAAAAATTCCTCTGCCTGTGCAAAGGTCGCCTCCAAAGCTGCCTTCATCGCCTTCACATCCTTCAGCCGTCCCTTCACATAGCTGGTAAAATCCTGCGTTCCGACCACATTATGTCCATGCTGTCGATAATCCAGTGTCGGTACATCCAGATAGCTGATATTGCCAAATGCCGCCGCTGCCAGTGCCACCCACCAATCATGAAAACGTGCCTTTTCAGGGAGCTCCGTTATCAAAGCCGCCAATGCCCGGTTCATCATCATCGTACAGCCGATGCAAAGATTCTCCATCAACAAATGCGGTAAACTGCGCTGCTTCATATCAAAATGCTGCACTCTAGTAAAGGAGGGCTGCAACGGCTTCGCCTCCCGGTCTACGACTGCCGCATCCGTACACACCAGTGCCGGTGTTTCCTTGCCGTACCGTTTTTCCATCTGCAACATCCGCCGTTTGGTTCTGGTCAGCTTGTCCGGATGCCAAATATCATCCTGGTCTGCAAACATATAATACTCGCTGTCATAAGCCATCAGCATCGAAAGAAAATTCTTCGTACTGCCCAGATTTTTAGGATTTCTTCGCACAGTAATCTGCTGCGGATAGCACGCGGCATATTCTTCTAAAATCTCCGGAGTCGCATCCTGCGAGCCGTCGTCCCAGATTACCAGCCGCCAGTCGGTTTCCTCCTGTGCCAAAATCGAATCCAGCTGCTCCCTGATATATGCTTCTCCCTGATATGCTGCCATCAAAATCGTAATCATTGCTCTCCCTCATTAATCAGAACAAAGAGTTTGCAAAGCAAACTCTCGCGCTGACGCGCGGTCACAAAGTGACATCTACTGCTCGCGTGTATAAAACGGATTTCATCCGTTTAACCAGTTTGCGTCTTACGCAAACTGTGCAAGCGAACTTTGTTCGCTTTGCATCCACCCGAAGGGTTTTGTATGACAGGAAATAGTCGCAAAACGACTACTTTCCTGTCATAAAATAACCCGGATTACTCGAAAGCTTCAACACCAATTCCTTCGGAAGCATTCGATAATGTTTTCCAAACTGATAACCAATAAACTTTGCCGCACTCTGAAAAATCAAATCCAGCACATCCAGATAACGCCGCTGTCCCATCAGATATTCTAATGTCTGCAGCACCAATCGGCTGCCTTCCTTTTCTGCCGGCACTGCCGCAAAGATTTCCCGATACTCCGCATGGGATACACCCAAATCAAAATTACGCTTCAGCTGCTCACGCAGGGTATAATTATGCGAATGAATTACCTTCGCTTCTGCCACATAGGCAATCCGGTAGTCCGCTTCAATCAAACGTGCCGCGATAATCGCATCCTCGTTGAAAATCGTCTTTTCCACAAAGCCGCCCACCTCTTCGTATGCACTGCGCCGGTACGCCGCGCACACGTCCGAGCAAAAATATGTCTTGATGCCAAGCCGTTCCAAATCCTTTTTGGACTTTACACTGCTCGTTTTCGGATAATTAAACAGACGTGTATATTGCTCCACCATGCTGCTGTTTAAGGATGCTCCCTGTCTGGCGTATGCCATTGCACAAGCCTCCTGCTGCAGCCCGCCGAGCAATCGCTCCAACAGATAATCATCTGCCGGTACTGCATCCTGCGTCATCATCACAAAATAATCCGCATTGCTCAGAGAAACACCGTACCGTCTCGTACCGCCGTGGTCAAACTCCTCTTTTCGGATTGCTACCACCCGCACATCAATCTGTTTCTTACCGTAGATTTTCTGCTTTTTCATCTGTTTTTCCAAGCGGCGCACAATTGCTTCGTTCGGAAAATCCTCGGTCTCCGTATTCAATACAATGATTTCGTCCGGCTTTACCGACTGCATCAGCAGCATCCGAAATAATTGGTCAAACTTTTTATCCGGCTTGTACACCGGGATAATCACATCCAGTGACATGTACTAATCCTCCATTTTGAGAACACTTTTCGTTCGAGAAATTCTCCTTAGTTTCTGCTGAACTCCTCTAACACCAGTCCCTTGTTACGATCCTGTACCGTTCCGACGCTCCACGCATGAATGAACAATAAGAGCGGATTGCCCTTCATATCCTTTACCTTCTTGGTATCCGAGGTTACGGACAAGGACGATACATCCACCTCTTCCTTATTTGCAATCCAGCGGATATGCTCATAAGGCAATGGCTCCAAACGAATCTCTACATTATATTCTGACTCCAGACGGAATTTTAATACGTCAAACTGCAGTACACCTACTACACCAACGATAATTTCCTCCATACCGGTGTTGAACTCTTGGAAAATCTGGATTGCACCCTCCTGTGCAATCTGCGTTACACCCTTGACAAACTGCTTACGCTTCATCGTATCGACCTGACGAATCTTTGCAAAATGCTCCGGTGCAAAGGTTGGAATACCCTCGTATGCGTATTTCTTGCCCGGTACGCACAGCGTATCACCAATCGAAAAGATACCCGGGTCGAATACACCGATGATGTCTCCGGCATATGCCTCGTCCAAAATCTTACGCTCCTGTGCCATCAGCTGCTGCGGCTGAGACAGACGCAGCTTCTTGCCGCCCTGCACATGATATACCTCCTCCTGTGCATCAAACTTACCGGAGCAGATACGCATAAACGCAATACGGTCACGGTGTGCTTTATTCATATTTGCCTGAATCTTGAATACAAATGCCGAAAAATCATTGGTCAGCGGGTCAATCACACCGGCATCCGAATTTCTCGGAAGCGGCGAGGTCGTCATTGTTAGGAAATGCTGCAAAAAGGTTTCTACACCAAAGTTCGTCAGTGCCGAACCGAAAAATACCGGAGTCAGTTCACCCGCACGCACTGCATCCAAATCAAATTCCTGACTTGCACCGTCTAACAGCTCAATCTCCTCCGCTAACTTTGCATGCGCTTTGGCACCAATCACGGCATCCGTATTGGCATCGCCAATCGTCACCTCAACAGAGTCAACCTCCTTCATACCGTTGTTGGCAGCGGTAAAGCGAGAAATCACCTTGGTATTGCGGTCGTATACACCCTGAAATTCCTTACCGGAGCCGATTGGCCAGTTGACCGGACAGGTCGCAATTCCCAGTACAGTCTCAATATCATCCAGAAGCTCAAAGGTATCCTTGGCTTCACGGTCCATCTTATTGATAAAAGTAAAAATCGGAATATGGCGCATTACACATACCTTGAACAGCTTTCTGGTCTGCGCCTCTACACCCTTGGAGGCATCGATTACCATGACCGCAGAATCCGCTGCCATCAGGGTACGATAGGTATCCTCCGAGAAATCCTGATGTCCCGGAGTATCCAGAATATTAATGCAATAACCATCGTAATTGAACTGCATTACAGAGGAAGTAACCGAAATACCACGCTCCTTCTCGATTTCCATCCAGTCCGACACCGCATGCTTTGCGGTTTTTTTGCCCTTTACCGAACCCGCAAGATTAATCGCTCCTCCGTACAACAACAGCTTCTCTGTCAGCGTTGTCTTACCTGCATCCGGGTGCGAAATAATCGCAAATGTTCTTCTTTTCTTTATTTCATTGGAATAATCCTGCATTGCTTTGTCCTCTCTTTATTCTCTTTCTTCTTTTCCGCTCACATCAAAGTCTGCTACACCGGAATCTCCATCCTCTCTCATCAAGCTTCTGCGCAACTGAAAAAGAGTTTGCAAAGCAAACTCTTTTTCAGTTGCAAAACTATGCTTATCATAGCGGTTTTGCTAAGGTTTGTCAACCATTTCTAAGGAAGCACTGCACTAATCCGTGCTTCCTCAATATACATTTTTACCAAAGAATCTCAGAATCTTTGTTCGTTTTCCCAACTTGAATCTCCCACTTTCACATGCTATATTCATTAACAGGGAAACCAAAGCAAGGCGGCTTGCCCTCCTACCGGAGGGTTGTGCGCAGACATTTCTGCATGACAAAACCCTCCATCGAACGAAAGGAGGGTTGCCAATGGTTACATATTCGGATTTATTCCAATTGTGTCTCTTGTTGGTCGCCCTTGTAAGTCTGTGCCATCAGATTTTCAAGGACAAAAAAGAGTAGCCGCCATTGTCCGACCAATGACGGCTGCTGCGTAATGCAGTAAACCAATTATCGAGGGCAAACCACTTTCGGTTTCCCTTTCTTAAATCTAATATAACATTTTTTTTTCTTAACGTCAATCTTCTTTTACTGAAGACTCCACACCAAAATTATAATCGGTATACACTCGTACCGTAGCCCGGGAGCATTACCGTGCCGGACTCTGTCGCACCGGTATACAGATTGCTCACAGTCTTATTCAGCTTGATTTCTACCGGCTCCTTGCTGTAATTCAGCACAAACAGATAGCTCTTTCCGTCCTTTTCGCGTACTGCGATTTCACAGCACTCCGGCAGCTCCACTGCCTCGCGATAAGGCTCTGCCAAACCAAGCTGGCGCAAAAATACTGCTGCAGCTTCTTCATTGAACGTACCGCCGAAATAGTAGGTCTTGCCCTTGCCGGTTTCCTTCGAAATCAGCGCCGGAGTTCCTTCATAATATGCATCACGATATTCCGCTTCTACCTTACCGCCTGCTACCGGTGCCAGCAAATCATTGAATACTGCTGCCGGAAGCTTCTCTCCGTTCCACTCGGCATATGGTACTGCATCATCCGGTGCCACATAGCTGTATTCCGGAATATCCGTACCGCAAAGCTCCTGTATCAGACCCGGCAGCTTTAGCATCACGCACTTTCCGGTCTTATCCTTGTAGCCTGCACGACAACCAAACAGCACCGTACCGCCCTGCTCGACATATGCCGTCAGCTTCGCTACACTCTCCTCCGTCAAAATAACGGCATGCGAATAAACTAATACCTTATACTTGCTCAGCTGCTCTACCGTCATATGGTCGAGATAACAGAAATCAAATGGTGTATGTGACTTCTGTAATGCATTGAACCATGCTGCCTGACTCGCACGCTCAATCCGTCCGTGCCATACATCCAGCTCACTGTCCCAGCAATTATCATATTCCTTAATCAGACCCACCTCGGCACGATAAGAGCTGCCTGCTACCTCGTCAAGCTTTGTCAGCTTCTTATGTATCTCACCAACCTCACGCAGTCTGCGGTTGTCTCTGCCGGAATAGTCCAAAATACCATGCCAGTAAATCTCCGAGCCCATCGTACAAGTACGCCAACGGAAATAGCTGACATAATCCGCGCCATGCGCAATGCTCTGCATCGTCCACAGTGTAATCTGACCCGGCCTCGGTGCCGGTCCCTCCATACCTCTGTGATTGCCGGTCGAACCGGACTGCTGCTCCATGATACCGAATTTTCCGGAAATCGCTCTGGTTTCTGCCAGATTGATGCTCCATCTCCGGTCATTCAAGGTCGGAATATCGTTTTTGTAATTGTCCAGACAATAGCCAAAATTCGGATACGAGTCATACATCATGAAATCCAGACTTTCCTTGGTCAGACGGCAATGGTCCATATTGCCGAACAAGCTGTTGGTCGTAATAAAATCGCCCGGCTTAATGTATTTTTTCAATATATCACTCTGCAGCTTTGCGTAACGGCACACGCTGTCCGCAATAAAACGCTTGTAATCCAAAAAGTAATGCGGATTCTGGTTGTTACCGCCCGGTGTGGTGCGAGGCACATAGATTTCCTCCCATGCGGTATAGGTCTGATTCCAGAAGGTCGTCCCCCACGCCTCATTCAGCTTCTCCAATGTACCGTATTTTTTCTTTGCAAACTCACGGAACGCAATGGTGTCGCTCTCCGAATAAAACTCCCATTCCTCACAGTTAAACTCATTGTCCAACTGCCAGCCGATAATGCATGGACGCTTCGCATAATGTTCTGCAAATTTCTCGACAATAATTGCAGAAAGCTCCTGATACTTCGGCGAATTGTAATTGTAATGCCGTCTCATGCCATGACGGATTAAGGTACCGTCGATTCGAGCATTCAAAACCTCCGGATATTTATTGGTCAGCCATGCCGGCGGTGTCGCCGTCGGGGTACAAAAGATTACCTTCATACCTACCTTTTCTGCCAAATCCAAAAATTCATCAAAGAATGTAAAATCAAACTCGCCCTCATGTGCTTCTACCTTGCTCCATGCGAACTCTGCAATACGGATGACTTCGATGCCATTTGCCAACATCCGCTTCAAGTCATCCTCCCAGAGACTCTTGTCCCAATGCTCCGGATAATAACAGGTACCGAGAATGATACGGTCGCCCTGCAAAATATTTCCCTTGTCCATTTGCAAACCCTCCTATTTTATACTACTAGATAATTGCGAAGCTCAAAAAATGGTTTCGCAATTATCTATTCATACTGTTATTGTGCCACGAAAACGCTTGCCCAGCAATGTCTAATTCTATAAAGAACATTGCTTTTCTTCCATATAAAACGAGGGCAGGACACTCCACTGCCCTGCCCTTGTCAACTTAGCAAACTGCTAATTTACCCTTGCTTCTTAGATTGCTGCGATAAATCGGTCAAATGCTTCTCTGCCCTCCGGCGTACACTTAAACACACCGGCATCCTCCAGTACCCGTACAAATACCTTGCCGGTTTCCTGACGCAGAATCTCATCCACATTCTCACGATTTATTTCACCATACTGAGGCATAAATTCATCTACCCAGTCTGCGTGCTTTTCAAGCTCTGCAATCGCACGAATATCCTTGCCCGCTACCAATGCATCTGCCAGCGCAGCCAGCTCCTCCTTCAATCGGGACGGCAGTACCGCCAGACCCATAACCTCAATCAGACCGATATTCTCTTTCTTAATATGATGAAGCTCCTGATGCGGATGATATACACCCAGCGGATGCTCCTCTGTTGTGATATTGTTCCGCAGCGCCAAGTCCAACTCGTACATCTCACCCTTCTTGCGGGCAATCGGTGTAATCGTATTGTGCGGCTCTCCGTCCGTCTCGGCAAAAACAAATGCTGCCTCATCGGTATAGCCTCTCCAGCTCGCAAGAATTCTGGTTGCCAGCTCGCCAATCCGCTCCGTATCCTTGCTTCTCAAACGAATGACTGCCAGCGGCCAATGTACAATACCGCACTCCACATCCTCAAAGCCCGGAACGGTAAAATTCTTTTCGATTGGCGCCTTTGCCATTGCAAACTCATAATTACCGCCCTGAAAATGCTCATGACTCAAAATCGAACCGCCTACAATCGGAAGATCCGCATTGGAACCCAGAAAATAATGCGGGTATGCCTTGATAAAATCGAACAGCTTACCCCATACCTTCTCGTCAATCGCCATCGGAATATGCTTCTGATTGAACACGATACAATGCTCATTGTAATATACATACGGGGAGTACTGGAAGCCCCAAGGCGCTCCCTGTATGGTTACCGGAACAATACGGTGGTTGCCGCGCGCCGGATGATTCAAGCGTCCTGCGTAGCCTTCATTTTCATAGCAAAGCTGACATTTCGGATATGCTGCGCTCTTCATGGTCTTGGCCGCTGCAATAGCCTTCGGGTCTTTCTCCGGCTTGGACAGATTGATGGTAATATCAATCTCCCCGTACTCGGACGGTACCTTCCACTTCATATCCTTCTTTACACGGTAGGTACGAATATAATCCGTTGCCTGACTAAACGCATAGAAATAATCCGCTGCTGCCTTTGGCGATTTTGCATATTCGGCACGGAACCGTCTTGCAAACTCCGATGGCTTCGGTACCAGCACCTCCATCACCTTCGTATCCAGCAAATCGCGGTATCCGATGGAGTTCTCCTCCAGAACTCCATTTCCCGCACAATAATCCAATACCTCCGCAAGCGTCTGCTCCAAATCAATTTCCAGCGACTCATCTACAATATCCGCAATATCGCCTTCATACTCTTCTACCTGCAAAAGCTCCAGATATTTATTTACAACATAATAAATATCCTCTTTTTCAATCAAGCCTGTACGAATACCATGATTTACCAACGCTTTTATATTATCCTGTATCATATCACTGCAACCTTTCCTAATATACTTCAATACAAGCAATTAATCCATCTCGTAGAGTGTAATATCATCCCATGCGCCCCATGCCTTTGCTGCTGCCTTTGCACGAACACCTACGATAACCTCTGCACCCTCCGGAATTTCAATGCCGCTGACTACCGGGTTGTCCCACTTCTGCCAGCTGGTTACACCGGTAGATGCATTCAATTCCTCACCATTTACCTTAATATACAGCTGGAACATTGCATTGCTTCCTGCGTCACCGCCCTGAAGCCAGCCTGCCAGCTCGTAGGTACCTGCCGGAATCTTTTCTACCTTCTGCTCTACAGTATATTCTACTGCATTTGCGCTGTAGAACTTCAAGCTGAAGGTACCGGTATGCTTATTGTTGTCTTCAATTCGACCAATGCCCTCACCTGTGATTTCCCACATACTCATCAGTGCATCCTCAAAGCCACCGTTCTTTACATAGTTTACCTTCTTTATCTCAAGTGCGCAAGTGATTTCATAATCTTTTCCATCACCATTGGCTGTACCATGGATGGTATACATGCCTGCACCCGCTGCCTCTGCTGCAGCTACCTCATCTGCATTCCAGGTTGCCGGAATTTCCTTCTCACTTCCGTCAATCATGATTGCCGGTACGGTTGCCGGCATTTCTACCTTCTTGCCGATACCGGACTCATATGCAATATCCGGCACCTTGCTGATTACCTTCTTTGCTGTCGTACCGCTGAATACATATTTGAACACATTGATGCTCTCTAACGGTGTACCGTCAAATGCGAACATTGCTTGATTGTCCCAAGAGGAACCGCCATAATATACGCCCGCATCCTTCGGGTCATACTTCTGCGCATAGCTGGATGCCCAGCCGCTGCCCTGCTCTTCCCAAACCAGACGGTTTGCTTCATAGACTGCACCTGCATTCGAGGAGCTCTGGTCACATACCTCTACCGGAATCCACGCAGGCTCCCAATAGAATACACCCAGACCGCCGGCAGCCTGTACGGTTGCCATAACATCACGAACCTCATTTGCCTGACCCTGCACGGTAGCCTCATAGAAAAATTCTACACCGGAGGTTTCCTCACCGATACTGTTCGAGAAACCGTCGCCGTCCTCAAAGGTATAGACATAACTGGTCTCCATTACCATGACTTCTTTGTTGTAAGTCTCGCGAATCTTTGTCAAAGTAGCCTCAAGCTTCTCCATCGTACTGTGCCAGAACGGATAGTAGGATGCACCAAACACATCATAATCCACACCGGCATTAATCAGATTGCCTGCGATATCCGCAAAACCGGAGTTTTCCGGATTTGCATAATGCACTGCAATCTTGATATCCTTGGAAAATGCACGAATTGCTTCGCTCGCAGAGCGCATCAGGGTATATACACGCTCCGGATCAGTCTCACCGGACATACCGTTATTTGTTTCATTACCAATCTGTACCATACCGACATCCACACCGGCATCCTTCAACTTCTGCAGACACTTGGTCGTATACTCTGCAATCATCGTCGTCTTGTCTGCCAGAGTTACATGTGCCCAATCTTTCGGCGCAAACTGCTTCGCCGGGTCTGCCCAGAAATCCGAGTAATGGAAGTCAATTAACACTCTCATACCTGCATTGGTTGCCAGCTTACCCATAACAACTGCTTTTTCGATATCGTTGTTACCGCCGCCGAAGCCCATGCCGTTTTTATCATAAGGCTTGTTCCATACACGGAGACGTACCCAGTTGACACCACTATCTGCAAGGAAATTGAAGAAGCCTGCATCATCCAGCTCATTTCCCTCAAAATCCTTATATACTACTCCACTGTCCTTCTCTACAATATAAGAAGAAATATCTACACCACGGATAAATTCATCCGTCATCCCCTCAACCGGCTCCACATACAGCTCGCTCTCTGCCGCTGCACTGCCTTCAAAGCTTCTTGCCTTCTGCTTTTCACCATAATCAACCGAACGCTTTACCGATACAATACCATAGTCATTCTGCATATTTGCTTCCGACTTTTCCGTTTCCTTACCGCAGGCAGTCATACCAAGCATACTAACACACAGACCTGCCGCAATGATTCTTCTCCAATTCTTTTTCATAACTTTCCTCCGTCACGAGAATGTTTTATAAGCAATACTTTCCTACAAGTCCTAACACCAGCAGCTGGAGCGGATACAGCACATAAAACAGCTTTCGGCTGCCTGCTCCCTTTTCTCCATTGTAAAAATGATTAAAGATAAATCCGAATGGTGCCGGGAACCGCAGAATCGAGACCGAAGCAGCCATAAAGGTCGTAAACATACCATTGCCCGCAAAAATCCACATTACTGCAGTTACCAGAATCAAAACCAACCCGGACTGAATACTAAACAATACCGTCCAAAGCACTGCGGCCACTACGATGAAAAACTTTAACATCACTCCACGGAACTTTGGCACCTCACTTACATAATCCAGAAAATATATCATGAGCAATGCAATCAACAGGCCGAACACCGGGTTCTGCGAATCCATCGTAAACCATGCATCCTTCATCGCCAAATCATACGGCACCTCAGAGATTACTGCTAACGCACCGATGCGAAGCAGATAATTTTTGTACGAGGCAGTGTGGCGATAGCCTTCTATCAGCTGCAACACATACATCGGAAGTGCCAGCGAAGCAATACCGCTGCATACCACAATCAGAGTAGACATTCCCATTACGTCACTGTCCGTCTTCATTGCCTCAAGCAACGATTCCGTAGAGTAACCATCCAGATTCATCACACCATTTTGCAGGATTGCCACACCCACGGTACCGATGATGGTCATCACTGCCGCTATCACCTTCAACACAAAGCCGCTATATTGAATTTTCATTTTTTTGGCATTTGAGCCTAATGCATTTCTTTCAAACATATACTTTCCTTCCTCTCATTCTGAGAAGACTATTTTATAACCTACCAACAAATCACAAAATAACTACGCCTGAAACTCCTTAATCACCTTCAGTGCAGGGAGCGCATTGCCATCATAATCAAACAATGCCTGATTTGCCCATTCGTTTCCACCCGGACCCTTTTCGCGAACATATTCCCAGCCTGCCTGATTTGCCCAGCCGCTGCCCGGAACCGGAATCCATGTCGGCTCCCACCAGAAGATGCCCTTGCCCTTATTCTCCGGCACCTCCTTCAGGATATTCAGCACTGCCTGTATAAAATCTGCCTGTCCCTCCGGCGTCATTGGGAACGGTACCTTGGCTGCCAGCTCCGGTCTCGTCGCTGCACCCTTGCGATTCTCGTCAGTCACCTGCTCATACGCTGCATAGCTTTCCATCGTATGTCCCATGCTGACCTCGGCAATTATCAGCTCCTTGCCGTAACGCTCTGCACAATTTAACAGATTTGCACGCAGACCACCTAAGGTACCATGCCAGAACGGATAATAGCTGAGTCCGATGATGTCCCAGTCACCGCCACGGTCACGGAAATTGTCGAACCATTCCTCATACAGCTCAATCTTGCCGCCATTGTCCAGATGAATCATAACCTTACTATCCGGTGCAAATTCTCTGACCGCACGCACACCAGCCTTGACAAAACGTGCAATATTATCATACTCCGGCACCTTGCCATATGGCCACATCAGACCATTCGACAGCTCGTTTCCGACCTGCACCATACCCGGCAAAATATCTTCCTTTTGACAGATTTCCAGTACATCCTTGGTAAAATCATAAACCGCCTGCTCCAGCTGCTCGACCGTCATACCTTCCCATGCCTTTGGCAGATACTGTTTGCCCGGGTCTGCCCAGAAATCCGAATAATGCAAATCCAGTAACCAGTCAAAGCCTGCCTGCTTTACACGCTTTGCCAGCTGTACCATGTTTTCCAAATCACAATCTCCGGCACCATAGGACTCTCCTGCATCCGAATATGGGTCATTCCATACACGAATACGAATCCAGTTACCGTCATAGCTTTTCAAAATTTCCAGTGCGTCCTTTTCTTTTCCCTCATCAAAGAAGCGACCGCCACAGCGCTCTACCTCCGGCAGAGTAGATACATCAAAACCCTTGATAAACTCCATCCTTTTCCTCATTTCTGCGCTGCTTCGTGCGCATTTCTTTGCTGATTTTTGCGCCCCGAAAAAACGGGTCGCAATCAAAACCTATTTAGTCCTCGAACTTCTCAAAGTCCTCCATGGAATATCTCTTTAACATACTGCGGTAACGGAAGCGTGCCAACTGATTCTTCTCCTGCACATCCTCCTCACTGCCGGTATACTGGCAGCGGATGCAGTAATACTCCTTCTTATCCTTATCATAAAACATATCAATGTCCAAATCTCTTAAAAAACAGGATGGACAACGGTAATTTAATTTGCCTTTTCCAGCTTGAGCCATGTCGAGAATACCTCCTTATCCTTAATTGCGCCTGTATAACCCAGAGTAAACATCGGGCTGAATGCATAGCCCTCTCTGTAATAACCGGTTGCCGCATTATCACAGGTCATGCTTACCTTTGTATGGATTGGAGGAATCAAAGCGGATACCTCATCTGCGCCCTCTACATTGCACTCTCTGCACTTATAAGCATACTGTAACTCTTCGTTCTTGCCGTCCTTTGCAGCATTTAAGGTAATGCAGGTCATATCCTCCGGATACTCTGTAATACCATAGCATGCTACCATATATTCGTTGATGCTTACCTCAGCATCCGGGTTGCTCATTTCTAAGATGTGACGCTCGATACGGATATCACTGCCACCCTCCGGGAATGCAATCACAGTCTGAAGCTTTACGGTTAAATCATAGAACTCGATGTCAACCGGATCCAGAATCAGCTTACGCTCGCCATTCGCCTCTTCAAAATGTGCGTGTGTTCTGCACTGGCAAAGGTCAACCTCTTCTCCATTGTAGCAAAGCTTTGCACTACGAACAGTACCCTCGCCTGCATAGTGAGTGAAGTAACCTGCACGATACTTCTCCTGAATCAGGAACGGATAACCGGCCTCCTGTACATGATCCGTACCGATACCAACCTTCCACTCTAACTTCGATACATATGGTCTTAAATCTACAATAGCACCACCCTGATTCATGTTCACACATGCTCTCATGAATGGGTCGCAGTACCAGAACAGCTGCTTGTCGCTGCCGTACAGAATATCTCTCCACAGAGCACATTCCGGCTCGGTGTAGGACTTCTTCTGACGATAGTAGTCAGCGAACTCAGCCATCGTCATATCCTTTAACTTGCCTTCCTTCTTTAACTGACCATAGTAAGCACAGCCATCGAAGTAGCTCTGACGGAGCAGCTCATACGGAGCCTCCCAGCGTCCCATCTTGTTCATCCAGCCCGGTCCTACGAACATCATGTTATATGCATAGCCGTTGTTGAACTTTGCCTGATAGCGATACTGGTCAATCAGGTTGTACAGATACGGATACTCCTGACCGCTGTAATTGCCCTCTGCATCAAACTCACCAGCCTTGTAAATCATACCACGAAGTACGTTCTGCGGATGAGTACCAAAGTTCGAACCGTTACCATCGTAGCAAGCAATCAGGTCTCTCGAAAGATGCGGAATCGCTACGATACCGCTGTCCTCTGCCTCATTTGCAGCAGGTGCGTGGGTATTCTGCTTACTTGGAATCCATGGAGCCCATGGACCACCGTCCATCAGAGTATACCAGCTGTTGTTACAGGTATGGTATGCCTTTGGACCCTCTTCCCAACAGGTAGCTACCGCACACTTAACGCTTGGGTACTTCTCCTTGATATAGTTTGTCAGGTCAGCATCCATATAGTAGCTACCGGTCGATTCCGGATAAAAACCAAATCTCTCATAGAACTTGCCGAATACATCGTCTACAATCGACTTCTTGGTCTCCATATCAAACATCCAGATACAGAAATCCTTCGTCTTGTACTTCGCACGGAACTCCTCGCAAGGAAGACCAAGCAGAGTCAGAGAAATCTCATCGCCGTATTTTTCATGATGCTCCTTTGCCAGCTCTACTGCCTCATCATTGAACAAGCTCGCATAAGTCATCTGAATCGTAGTCTTCAAACCATTGATATGTGCAGCCTCCTGCTGTGTCTTGAAAATATCCAAGCTCTCTGTTAACAGCGCCTTTCTGCCGATATCCTCAGCCTTACCATGACCGGTTACCTTCTCAGCATACTCAGGCACCATTTCCGGTCTGTGAATAATATTTACAATAAATTCTTCCATGATTTACCTCTCTTATATGTTGTTATTCCACGTTTGCGCTCTGCGCAAACTGGCTGTGTGAAAGAACTTCTAAGTTACATCTTGTTACCATCTTCAGGTTCTTTCACACTTTAGCCCTTCACGGCTCCGTTTGTAATTCCTTCTACATAGAACTTCTGCATGATGACGAACAGAATCGAAATTGGTATCGATACCAGTACACCGCCGGCACAGAACTGTGCGAAGTAGTGATTAATCAGTGTTCTGTCCAACATATTATACAAGCCGATGGATACCGTCCAGTCACTGGAAATACCGGAGTTCAGAATCAGCTTTGCATATACGAAATCTGCCCACGGTACCAGGAAGGAATTGATAATCGTGTAAACGATAATCGGCTTGGACATCGGAATAACCACGCGGAAAAAGATACGCGCCTCCGAAGCACCGTCAATCGTTGCTGCCTCTCGTAATGTTGTCGGCACGGTATCGAAAAAGCCCTTTGCAATCAGGTAACCCAGACCTGCCGAGCCGGAATATACCAGCACAAGTCCAAGATGACTGTTCGTCAAGCCTGCATTCTTCAATACGAAATAAACCGCAATCATTGCAAGCACACCCGGGAACAGATTAATTGTTACCGAAAGATTCATCAGCGTCTTACGCGCCTTAAAACGCATACAGCTCATTGCGTATGCTACCATCAATACGAACGAGGTCGAAATGATACAGGTCGCAATCGCTACAATTAAGGTATTTTTAAACCAGTTCGGGAACTGGGATACCGTATCCGAACCAAATACCAGCTTGTGATAATTTACAAGCGTGTATTCTTCCGGGAAAAAGTTCCGGATATTAATTCCGGGATCTGTCGAAAAGGAGGTTAACACAATCCAAACGATAGGAACCAGCCAAATCGTACAGAGAACTACTAAAAATCCGTGTCTAAGTACAGACTTAATTATTTTCTTTGCTTTCATTTTACTGGAACATCCTTTCTTTATCGCCCTTCGTTAACGAACGGAACGCTACTAACGTAAAGATTGCACAAATAATAAATACCATGATACCGATGACAGATGCCATCTTGTAATTATAATTTTCCTGCGTCAGACGGAACAGCCATGTAACAAGGAGGTCAATCTCTTTCGCCTTCGACAAGGCAAGACTCTGATTGGTCGTTACATAAACATCCTGCGTCAACAGGTAAATTACGTTAAAGTTATTAATATTTCGAACGAAGTCGGTTACCAGCGTCGGACCGGTTACTGCAAACATATACGGCATCGTAATCTTCCAGAAGGAATGCCACTCATTTGCACCGTCAATCTTTGCACTCTCCGTCATATCTGCCGGGATATTCAAAAGTACACCGGTAGCTACCAGCATCTGATACGGTACACCTACCCAGATGTTGATGATGATAACCATAACCTTTGCCCAACCCGGACTGCTAAGGAACGGCACATAATCAAGATGCTCCGCTACCAGACCGATATCCTTTAAGAAATCAGTAATGCCCGCCTGTGCAAACAAACTATTTACAATACCCGAATCCGATAAGAAGTTACGAATCAGCAGCAAGGTTACAAACTGCGGCACTGCAATCGTTACTACAAAAATCGTTCTCCAGAACTTCGGGAACTTCGTTTTCTTATTCAACAGGAACTTCGCTAACATAATACCGAGGAAATAGTTCGAAAACGTTGCGAAGAATGCCCAAATCAATGTCCATGTCAAAACCGTTTTAAACGAATATCCGAAGGTTGCAGTCAGACCATTCGTAAACAAACGGGTAAAGTTCTCAATACCCACCCAGTCAAACAAGGAATCCGGCGGCATATGCTGCTGATCATAATTCGTAAATGCTACTGCAATCAGAATAATGAGCGGTACTACCGTAAACACAACCACGCCGGCTACCGGAAGCGATAACAGGGTAATGTGAAACTTTTCGTTCAAATAGCTCTTCACATCTTCTTTAAAGCTATTGATATGCTTTCCGGCTTCCGCACGCTTCTGCAGCTTATGCACTGCTCTGAGATTTGCAAGCCAGCTGAAAAACAGAATTACGATCGCAACGAATGTAATAACACTGAACAACAATATCGTAAAGGAATTGTCATAGTCGTTCATCTCATTTTTCATCGTCTGCATATTAAACACATATTCCAGCTGAACCGTACCAAGGGTTCCAAAATCCGCAAGATAAGGCATTCCCACCACAAAGATAAACGCAAGCATTGCCACTTCGTACAGTGTCATAATCAACGCTTTCACGTACTGCTTTCTGGCAAGATAACCTGCTCCCATCCAAAGTGCGGAGCACTTTACCGCCCAATCGCCATTTTTCAAAGCAAGAAATGCAGCCTTGAACAGATTCGGTTCCTTCTCTACCGCAACCATTCTGTCGTCCATAGCGTTCGCCTGGCTTTTATTCTTCTTACTCATATATCTTCTCCTATACAAACTGCCGCATATGTGTTTTTTGAATTACAAATATGCGGCAGTGATTTTACTACTTATTCATTTAGTTACCGTTTACTGTACCGGTGCGGTAATACCTGCTACCATGTTATCAAGCAGAGTCTGAAGATCGGTACCCTCCGGATTACCATCCTGAAGTGTCTGACCAAAGGTCTCAGTAGCGCCCCAGAAGTTTCCGCCTACGGTCTGAACTGCTGCCCACTGCTGCTGCTTTGCAAATGCTGCGATAGCGATATTTGCCTGTACTGCATCAGAAGCTGCTGCATTGATATTGGAAGGACCATTTCCTCTTAACTCAAAGCTCTTAACCTGATTTGCTTCATTTGTAATCCAATCTGCTAACTTTAATGCCCAACCTACATTCTTGCAGTGTGGGTTAACACCTACTAACTTACAACCGGTTACAGAGTACATCTGATGCTCGGAACCTGCTGCACTAAAGGTAGGAAGCTTTGTAGCCGCATAGTTATCTCCCCATGCTTCCTGAGCTGCATTTGCATTCCATACACCATTGATACCTGCGATGATGGAGCCATCCTTGATACCGGTTACGAACTCAGCATCCTCAGTAGCGATGAAGCCTTCATGCTTACAAATATCTAACATAGCCTGAGCTACATCAATACCCTTAACGGAATTTGTAGTGGAGTTCCAGTCACAAAGAGTATCTACACCATTCTCAGCTAAGGTAGAATCTAAACCAACTGCCTTAAAGAAACCGTAAGTATACCAACCGGAGTTCATCTCCATGGTTACCTTCTTGCCTGCTGCAGCTGCCTTCTCTAACATAGTGCTCCAGGAAGCTACATCTGCCTCAGATAAGTACTCCTTGTTGTAGAATAAGAAGTAGCCGTTATCTGCAGTTCTTGGATAAGCATAAAGCTTTCCGTCTACGGTTGCTGCTGCTACAGAACCGGAAGTATTTCTAGCCTCGATATCTGCACGACCCATCTCATCCGGAATCGCCATCAGTGCACCAGCTGCTACTAACTCATTCAACTGGTCATTCGGGAAAGAATAAACATCTGCTGCGGTCTCTACGTCAGTAAGGATGGTATCCTTTGCAGTAGACTCGGACTGAACACCGATCTGGATGGTTAAATCAACTGCATCCTTATTTGCCTCGATGAACGCATCTGCCATCTCTCTTAACATGGTCTGGTCTTCCTCAGCGCCCCACATTGTTAAGGTAACTTCTTCCTTTGCGCCGCTTGCGTTTCCGGTATTGGAACCGGTGTTGCTTCCTGTGTTAGAACCGGTGTTGTCACTTCCGGTATTGCTGGTATTGTTGCCAGCGTCATCCTTCTTATCTCCGCTGCCACAAGCTGTCATGCTAAGTGCCATTGCACCGGTCATAGCCAGTGCTAAAAACTTCTTTAACTTCATGTTTCATATCCTCCTCTTGATTTTGCTTTTTTATTTGCGCAATCGGTTGCTTTTTGTGATTTTAGTTTAACACTTTGTCATTTTGCTGTCTATGTCAATTTTATATATAATTAACTTGCTTTCTTTGTGCATTTTGTACAAAGTTTCGATTATTTTCGCATTTTCCATTGCGCAACCGTTGCGCTTGTGCATTTTTCACATACCATCTATTTGCGCACCATACTAAAGTGTTGCACAACCGGCGCAAATTCGTACCATCTGCCAGAGGCTTCCAGTGGAAGCACTGAATTAATCAGTGCTTCCACTAGGTAAGCTTCGTCGATTCTCTCAATACTACCTGATAGCCCAATTCTATTTTGTGCTCTACTGCCCTGCCGTCCAGCAAATCCAACAACTGCCTGCACGCTACACTTCCCAATTCCTCTGCATCAAAATGCAGTGCCGTAATCGAAACAAGATATTCTCTGAGCGCCTGATTGTCATAGAACGAAGCCACCTTGATATCCTCCGGAATACAATGCTCCGTTTTTTCGATGTATTTCAACACCTCAGCACACACAATATCGTCCATACAAACAATACATTCTGCACCGTTCGCAATCACATCCGCCGCTGCTCTGGCAATCAGAATATCATTCTCAAGCCCGGTAAATATCAGGTTTTTATCCCTTTTGCAGCCCAAATTATCACACGCCTTACAAAAGCCCTCATAACGGCTTTTGTTTACCTGATTCAGCATATTGCCGCCCAACAGCGCAATCTTCTTGATTCCCTGCAAAAGCAGGATGGTCGTCAGCTCCTGACATGCTGCCATCTGCCGATTATCCACCTGAATTACCCGTGAATCATCACAGCTTCCCATCAGTACGAACGGTACGCCCTGCTCCTGCAGATACGGAATAACCGCATCATTTTCCGTTGCCTGAAACAAAATAAAGCCATCTACCTTGCCATTTTCTACAATTCTGCGAATCGGATCAATGTTGTTTGGTTGCGCAATCGCTATTACCACATCATAATCACACTTTACCGCTGTTTTGTAGACTCCGCTGAGACTTTCCCGGCTGAACGGCTGCTCAAATCTCGAAAATTCCGCCGGAAGCATCAGCGCAATGTTGTACGTCTTGCTGCTCGCCAGTCCTCTCGCCAGCACATTCGGACGATAGTTGTGCTCCTCTATGTAATCCATTACCTTTGCCCGGGTCTCTGCTCCAATTCGCCCTTTTCCTGATATTGCGCGCGAAACCGTAGTCTTCGAAACCCCCAGCGCAGCAGCAATATCGCTGATATTTATATTCTGCTTGCCCTCTGTCGTATGGTTCATATTCTTCTCCATTCCGAAGTACCCTTGTACTTCTCTGTTTGTAAACGCTTACATTTATGCAATTTTCACATACCAAAAGCAATTCCCGATTTTTTTCATTTGTTTGAGCAACAAACTTGCGCAATTTATTATCCCTGTTGCGCTAATTGTAACAATAAAAAAGGCGGCTGTCAAGAGCCATGCACTCCTGATGCCGCCAAAAATTCATTCGTTTTTTATATCTTCATCTCAAAGTAATAGATTATGTTTTCCGTTGCATCGTAAACCGCCATAACCAGATGAAACTCGGTTGCATAATAGGTCTTTTTGTAATCCGGCTCCGCCTTCGTCTCCGGATGATTCTTGTCAAGGAAAAACCAGTAACCCGACTCAATCTCCTGCAAATCACGTAGTACCAGCCTTCCATCTGCTACCGCACCCTGACTCTCCATCGTATCTAGCACCGTGCCTATGGAATTCCATACCTGCTTTTCTGCAAGCGGCAGCTCATGCCAGCCTTCTCCGGCAACTACCTGCTCCACATCTGCCGCATGCTCCGGTGTAATCATATAAAAGGTTGCAGCATTGCTGCTCTTTCCCCGATGCTCAAATTCCTCTATCGACTCCGCGCCGATTTCCTCCATCGCCAGCTCCACATCACTCTTTTTGGTCATCAAAAAGAACACCAGTCCGGCTACCGCGCATGCCGCTACTATTCCGCCCACAATACCTGTAATAATCTTCTTCGTCTTTCTCTTCATGCCTATGCCATCCTTTGCTTGGGTTTGATATTGACTGCTTTATATTATAGCACAGTTCTATCGGATTTTCAATTCATTCGAGCACCTTAGGTAAACATGAAACCAATCAATTCATCGGAAGGTTCCCACCTTCATAATTCTCTCTGAAATTGCGCACGAACGGAGCTTTCGAATTTCTTTTGATTTCTTCCTCAATATCTTTCAGAAAATCTTTATGATACTTTTCCTCCGTAAAATTCTTTGCATCCAAATATCCTAAAACACCATATTGTTCCGCAAAATAATTCGCCACTCTACATCGTACATTTATTTCAACCTGTTCAATCTCCGCAAAAATAATCTGTTAATATCCCCCTCAAATTAAAAGACCCAACGTGGTCCGCATCGTTGAGAGGCGTGTTGGGTTCTGTTAATCATATTATATGCAATCACTATCAAAAATGCAATACTTACTCTTGTCTTTTTCCGCTATTTTTTACTCATCCACTATTCGCTCTCCCATCTCTTCTACGAAATAAAAATCCCAATCACGCACACTGCCTGCCCGTCTTTTACTCCCACAAAGTAAACCGCTCCGCACCCACCTTCCTCCGCACAGCTATGAAAGTCCTTCATTGATGCCACACGATATCCATCCTGCTCGACGTATACCAGCTCACAATCCTCCGCACAGGTCAGCTCCCTCGCAGTTCCCTCGACCGCTTCCCACTGTGTAGACGGAGTATCCGTGCTAACCTCTCTCGCCGTCCGCACCTGCAAGGTATCCATATCCGCAAAACCATCCAACCAGACATACTC
>JAFTQM010000014.1 GCA_017462755.1 Lachnospiraceae bacterium
AACAAGGATCATGGAGAGTGCCTTTTATGAATGCGAGAATATCACCGAAATCGTGATACCTGCCAGTGTAGTCACTTTGGCAGAGTACTGCATTTATGACCATAATGAGGATTTGACTATCGTTACGCCAAAGGGCTCTGCCGCGGAAGCATATGCGATTGAGTATGGTATTAAGTATCGGAATGAGTGAAAATGATTGTAGGGGGAATAAGAATGTACAAGCAGAAGCTTCGTGCCATATTGTGCTTGCTATTAACGATTAAACAAATTACAAAAGTACATTGTATATCAGTACAGGCGCGGGAGTATGATTGTGTGCAGATGGTGGAAGGAGTAGTTCCTCCATCTGAGCAGACCATTGTTTTTGATATAGAGGATACAACGAAAAATCCTTATACAAAGATTGCGAATGGACTTTCTCGGCTATGGGTAGGGGAGGAGCATCGGTTTACGTTGGCAGTAAATCAACGGGAATCTGTGTCGGTCAAATGGAGTTCGACGGATGAAGCTGTGGCAGTGATAACTCCAGATACCGGTGAACTGACAGCGGTTGCGCCGGGGAGGGTAAGGATTGTTGCGACGGATTTTGCAAATCATGTAATTGACAGTTGTATGTTAGAGGTGCTTGCAGTGCCGGATATTCCTGAGATTCCGGCAGAGTGGTATGAGGTTAGTGCGCAGCTTGGGACATCGTTGGAATTGAAAGAGGAGTGTCTTTTAGAATTGGCAGAACGTAGCCTTGTAAGATTTCCGGATGTAATTAATGGAGAAGCGGTACATGGTATCAAGGGTGGACCGTGGTGGAAATATGAGGTCGAGGTTTTGCAGTTTCCTTCGGAAATGCAGATGACAGGCTATGAGAACTGGGTAGTAGACGAGCTGATGTTTTATGAAAATACGCAGGTTATCAACTGGGTTGATTTTGAACATTTGAGATGCTTGCATTTACCGGAGGGAGTGATAACGCTTGCAGATTGCTTTAGCAGTGATGATTTGCAGGAAACCAGAATTCCGGCATCTGTGAAGTATATCGGACATAGCTTGCTGTCGGAGCGTAAGCAGGGACTTGCGTGTGGAAAACAGGTTAGCTTTTGTGTGGACGGCAATAATACGAATTATTATAGTCTGTTTGGAGTGCTGTTTTCTTATCCGTTTTATGAGGAGGGAAAGCAGGAACACTATTCACTGGACACTGCATCGCTGGTAGAGGTTGCATGTGGATGCAATATGTTGTTGGCTTATCCGGCAAGCAATAGCACGGAAGTGTATATAGTACCGGACGGAGTAGAAAAGATTGGCGCAAAGGCATTTCATGATACAGTAGCTTTGAAGAAAGTAATATTGCCGGAAACGGTAACAGCGCTTGGAGTTGGTGCATTTTGGAATTGTGCGGGTTTGGAAGAGATTGTGATACCAGCTAGTGTGACAGAGTTTGAGGGAGATGAGCATACAGGACTTAGTGTGATGGAGGGCGAAGAAATGCTGCAGAGCATAACCATCATCACCCCGGCAGGCTCTGCCGCCGAAGCTTATGCCATCGAGTATGGGATTAAATATCGGAATGAGTGAAAATGAAGCTTTCCTGCGATAAAGAGTTAAAGGTTGGATGATGATTATGAAAAAATACTGGATTTTTATTGTTCTTATTGCTATGATTAGTATTATTGGAGCAGCTTATTATGAGAAAAAAGAGACGGTTTTGGAAGTGATTCCGGTCGTATTGTATTCGGATTCGGCACAAAATTATGCGTTGCACGGAGAGAAGCGGCTTCTTGCGATAGAAGGTACCGTGGCGAAGCGATTGTTCCGTGCGGATGTGTTCGAAGGAGAGATTTATCTGGAAGGACACGAGGAAATGAAGCAGGCAGTGAAGGTAGTTGGAGGCTTCCGAATCAAGGGCAATACGATGGAATATGTGTATCAGGATGGTAGGATACAGCAAAGTGTAAAGTTGTCGTGGAATGAGAAGCAGAACCGAATCGTGCTCTATTTTACTCCAAATGAGAAGAATGGGGAAAAGCTGGATGCGTATCTGGCGATAGGTGCGTGTGATTCTTTGGAAAAAGCAGAAGCATATCTGAGTGAAGCGGAGATTGTAGGCATGGACACGACAGAGGTGGTCTATGAAGAAAAAGCGCTCGCGGAAGTGCTGGTGAATGAAGCCGGAACCGGCTTTGCGTTTCGTGGTGTGGAAGCTGCGTCGGAGGGAGAATTGCAACGGAGAATGGTGCTGTTGACAGAGGACTTGGCGCAGAAGTGTCTGACGATTGATTCGGTCAAGGTAACGCCGACGGCCGGAGCGGGAAGTGAGATTTCATTTGCGTTCCGCTTCCGTGATGGAGCGCAGATGGAGGAAGCGTATGAGAGCTTTCGAAATGCGTTGAATGCTTTGGAGCTTCCGAACGTGGAAAAGCAGCAGTATTTGGATGGAAAAAGCAGCTATACTGCACAGGATGGCACGGTGCTGGAAATCAGCGCAGACGAGAGACGGATGCGTTTTGATGTGACGATACGATAAGAGAAAATTGGTTTAGAACAAGGGGGAGTATTATGGTATTTGAATTAAAGGATACAAGCAAAGCAGAGAAGCTCTTTGCGGGCTGGCAGGAAACCTTGATTTGGTCGTGTCTGCAGGGAGTTATGGGCAATATTTATGTGACTTCGTTGGAGGAGCCGGAGTCTGCGGTGGCATGGCTTGGAGACTTCTGCTTTTTTGCGGGAAAGCCGGAGAAGGAGCTGTTGCTGCATCAGCCGGATTGGAAGGAAAATATATTTCGGATCATGACGCCTCGGACAAAGGAATGGGAGACCTTGATTGAGGAAACCTTTGGCGAGCAGGCAATCCGTTGTACGAGATATGCCATCAAGAAAGAGCCGGAGATTTTTGATAAGGAAAAACTGCAAAGCATTGTGAAAGGTTTACCTGTAGAATATGAAATTCGCAGGATGGACAGAGAGCTGTTTGAATATTCGAAGAAAACCGACTGGTGTATGGATTGGGTGTCGCAGTATGACAGCTACGAGATGTACGAAAAATGGGGCTTAGGTGTGCTTATCTTAAAGGATGGTGCAGTGGTAGCCGGTGCATCCTCGTATTCGAGCTATCAGGGCGGCATTGAAATCGAGATTGATACAAAGGAAGAATATCGCAGAAAGGGGCTTGCTTATATTTGCGGAGCAAAGCTGATTTTGGAGTGTCTTGAGCGTGGCTGGTATCCGAGCTGGGATGCGCAGAATCGGTGGTCGGTAGCGTTGGCAGAGAAGTTAGGCTATCATTTTGACCATGAATATACAGTGTATGAGCTGTTGGATTAGCGGGAAGGAGGATATTTATATATGGGAAAAGATGTTATGTTTGCATAGCAACCGGCTATTGCAATAAAATTTAAAATTGTTATAGCCGTTGCGAATCCTAAAAGTAAAATAATGATTTAGGAGGCAAACATGGGCTATATAAGAGCAGAAGAAATTCTGCCGGAAGAAATTATAGAATTGATACAGCAGTATGTGGATGGACAAAATATTTATATTCCGCGTAAGGAGGAGCATCGCAAGGAATGGGGGGCGACCACCGGAACGCGCAAGGAGCTGGCGAACAGAAACCAAAAGATTTATCGGGATTTTGTGAAGGGAAGCACGGTAGCTGAGTTAGCGGCAAGGTATTATTTGTCTGAAAAGAGCATACAGAGAGTGGTGCGGACAATGCGGGCGTAAAATAGACAGTGCTTCGTGCGACAAAGTATCGAAAGAGGAGGCCTCGAAAGCAGAAACTACGCTGTTTTCGAGGTGTTTTATTATTTGAAACCGTTCGGAGGCTTGCACAATTGAGTGAAAGCAAATGCTGTCGCACTCAAGTTCATTTCGAAAAATTTTTGAGCTGGATATTTGGAATATCAACTGATAGAATGAAAATAGTATTTCGAGGTGTCGAAAGCAAAATGTGAAAGCGGGAAGGTGAAGGAAATGAAGGAATTAGCGGTAATCAAAAATTACAGAAACGACGAAGCGTTGCGCCACAGCTTCAACGAGCTGGCAAAAAAGACCTTCTGGATTGATTTTGAGGATTGGTATCAAAACGGCTATTGGACGGATAAGTACAATCCGTATTCGATTGTACTGGACGGCAAGGTGGTGGCGAATGTGTCGGTAAATCAGACCGATATTGCTATGACGCCGGAGGTCGCACGGGCAATGGGGCTGAGCGAGGGTACGGATGCGCAGGAACGAGTTCTGCATTATATTCAGCTGGGAACGGTTATGACCGACGAAGCGTATCGGGGCAAGGGACTTAGCCGTCGCATTATGGAAGAAATCATGAAGGATTATCCGGATGCAGACGGTATGTATCTGTTCGGCAATGATAATGTGTGTGAATTTTATCCGAAGTTCGGCTTCTGTCCGGTAAAGCATTATGAATATGTCAAGGAGGTACATACAGCATCAGAGCCGACGATGAAACAGGTGCCGATGAAGGAGCGGGCCGACTGGGATAAGCTGCAGGCAGCCATTGAGCGCAGTTATCATCAGTCTGTGTTTGAGATGGTAAACAACAGCGAGCTGAATATGTTCTATGTGACGAAATATATGCAGGACGACGTATATTTCAGTGAGGAGCTGGATGCTTATGTGATTGCGGAAATCGAGGATGGTGAGCTGACGGTGAATATGGTCATCTCGGAAAAGCCGCAGGATATGAATCGCATTGTAGAGGGCTTCGGCAAGGAAATCCGCAGAGCAGTGCTTGGCTTTACCCCGCAGGATGCGACCGGCTTTGAATTGAGAGAAGCAGAGCAGGTGCGCGAGGACTGTACCTTTTTTGTAAAGGGAGAGGGAATTGCACGGATTGCAGAGGCAAAGGTAATGTTTCCGCTTTTGGCACATGCGTAGGAGAAGTAGTGTTGAAGTCTGTTAAGACATTAGTAATCTCAAAATTATTTATATTAAAAATGAACCATTCCATGCGAAAATCCGTCTATATAGGTGAAAATCGATTTTCTGATATTTGTGGCGCCGCTTCGCGACAAGGCGCTCAAAAATGAAGATAGACGGAAGGTGGTGGTGATATGAGTTGCTTTGAAGAACTGTTGGATAAAAATCGCAGTCCGGTGGAGCGTTTTGTAAGGTTTCGGCTAAGTTCCAGGGAAGATGCAGAGGATGTGTTACAGGAAATATTTCTGACGGCATATCAAAGGTTTGAACAGTTAAAAAGCGAAGCGTCCTTTCAGGCGTGGATACTCAGTATTGCAAGAAACAAATGCAATGATTATTTCCGAAAGAAAGCGCTGGATTTGGAGATTCCGGTCGAGGAAATTACTGAGCGAGAGCTGTCCTATGGCAGGCATGGTATTTCGGAGGTAGCGGTTGTCAGGGAAACGTTGAACCTGCTGAGTGAAAAGGATAAGCGGATTCTTTATCTGTATTATTGGAAAGAACTTCCGCAAGCAGAAATTGCGAAGACTTTGCAGCTTCCGCTCGGAACTGTAAAGAGTCGCCTGCATACTGCAAAACAGAATTTTAAAAACAAATACCCATATCACAAGGCTGGTAGTGCGGAGCACATCACGAATGGATTGCAGATACAAATGGGAGATTTGTATCCTGCGCATGGAATGGAGGTCATTATGAAGAGATTACCTGAATTTTTACCGGAGTATAAGCTTGAACCAAGTGAGAAGGCACCATTTGCAGTAAAGTGGGAAGAACTGATGGGATGGTTTTTGGTTCCGAAGCTTGGAGAGAAGCTGTCTTGGGGAATGTATGATATTCCGTCCCGCAAATGCAGCCATATCTATGATATGCAAGTGACAGGAAAGGCAATGGTGCATGGTATCGAAGGTGTGGAGCTGACGGCGCGTGAGGCTGCATATTCCGACAAGGAGGATGTGGTAGAGCGTACCTTTGTAGCGCAATTGACGGATACGCATTGTCGTTATCTTGCTACATTGAGAAACGATGGTGATATCAGAAATTATATTACTTTTTTGGATGGTGAAGCTTTCCTGGCAAACTGGGGCTTTGGTGAGGATAATTGCGGAAACGAGACAAATCTGACTCCGAAGGGGGATATCCAAAGAAACGGCAGTGCGATTACTTCGGCAAAGAAGGATTTCCTGTTGGATATTGTTGGACGCTATACGGTTACTATTAACGGTAAGAGCTATGATACGGTTTGTGTGATGGACATCGAAACCTACAATTGCGGTGTGGTGTCGGAGCAGTTTTTGGATGCGAACGGCAGGACGATTTTGTGGCGCCGCTTCAACCGAAATGACTGGGCAATGGAGCGCTATCAGAAGAAGTGGACGGAGCAGTTGCCGGAGAACGAGCGACTTACCATCAATGGGGAAACCTATGTGCATTGGTATGACTGTATTACGGATTATGTGCTATAACTCCGCCGGCGGGTGTGTAGATGCGTGGCTGCATTCGAGGATGGAAAAATGGTCGGCTTTTTGTGTTGCTACAGACCGTGGGAGGGTGCTTTCGGTTCTACTGCACGAGGCACATTTTCGCCGATTCACGCACATGGCGCAGTATCGGAAAACAGGGAGAGGACATATTGCAGGATGTATCAGGCAGCGGCAGCAAAATGGGTAGCGCATCGAATTACATATCACGCAATGGCTATATATGCACGTGATGACGTCGCATTGCGAGCGGTGCTTGGAGCAAGTATTTTACACCTTATACACATAGCGTGGTGTGCAGGATTGACGAATGCGCGTTGTGCGGTACGGAGAACAAATAGCAGAGAGTAAATAACAAAAAATCTGCCCACCGGAGAGTGGGCAGATTTTTTGTTATGCTTGCTCAGCAGTCGTTAGAATTTATTCTGTAAACACCTCGGATTATAAAATTCATTATTTATTAAGAAGGAATATTTGATAAAAAATATCAGATATGATAAAATAAATACGAATTTAGGAAAATAATATCAGTGCATAGAACTATGCGTCCAATGCCAGTGTGTTTGGCAAAACTATTAGAAGAATATTTTATTTAGGTATTAACATAGCTACAATGGAAATGTGAGGAGAAGAATGAATAGAACAGATAAACCGAAGATGACATCAAAAGCATTAGTAGGTAAATTGCGTGACGAAAAGGGTGTCTCATTTAATTATGTAACAGAAGATAACGCAGAAAAGTATTTAGCGCAAACAAATAATTATTTGCGTACTGCGGCATATAGAAAAAATTATCAGAAATACCTAAATGGTCCTTCAAAAGGAAAATACATTGACTTGGATTTTGCATATTTACAAGAACTGTCGACGGTAGACATGCATCTAAGAAATCTGGTTACAAAGATGTGCATTGATATTGAACACGACCTGAAGGTGCTGCTCTTGGAAAATCTTGAAAATGATGTCAGTGAAGACGGTTACTCTATAGTTGATAATTTTTTAGGCAATAATCCATATATTGTTGGCAAAATAGAAGCTACCAGTGCATCTCCGTTTACCGGAAACTTAATTAGTAAGTACTTTACGGTTCGGAGGGTATATAATGCTCAGAATGGAAAAACGGAGAATAAAATTACTGCGTTTGATTGTCCTGCGTGGGTGTTGGTGGAATTATTAAGTTTTGGAGATTTTATTCGTTTTTACGAATACTACTATGGATTAAAAGGAGGTATGCCGGTTGACATACCTATGATTAATCTAGTGAAGAGTTTAAGAAATGGATGTGCACATAATAATTGTATTATTGCTGATTTGAATTCGGGAAGTTCTGTAGCACCAGCAGCAATATATCGAATAGTTAAAACAATGCCAGATATAAACAAAAATCAGAGACAAAAAAAATTGGCTTGTCGTGCGATTTTAGAGTTTGTTAGTATGCTTTGCGTATATGATGTGATTGTATCTGAAAAGGTAAAAAAGAATCGAATCAAAGAACTTAAGCAACTGTTTGATGTTCGAATAAAAGAAAAAAAGGGATTTTTCAAAAAGAATCAGTTGATAACAAGCACATTTGATTTCGTTTACAAAGTGATAAAGAATTTGTTTGGATGATTTTGAGGTGGATTTTTTTGAAAAGTATTGACTTTTGCAAAAAAACTACATATACTATTAACAGAATCATAAAACACATATGTGTTTTTGTAAGGGCGGCGTTGCGACGGCGCTCTATTTTTTTATGTTAAAGGAAAGTAGCCGCTAAGCGACTGTTTCCTTTAACATAAAATCCTTCGGGGGATGCAAAGCGAACTCTTTTTCATTATGCTTGCGCGGCAGCTGTTTCTTCGTTGCTGACCTTCTGCATTTCTAACTGTGCAGTTACCAGACCGTAGTAGATGCCCTGCTTTTCCATCAGTTCATTGTGTGTACCGATTTCCGCAATGCTGTGTCCGTCAATGACTACCAGACGGTCCGCATCCTTTAAGGTAGATAAGCGGTGTGCGATAGCGAAGGTGGTACGCCCGTTGGTCAGACGCTCCAGTGCTTTTTGAATCAGGTACTCGCTTTCGGTATCAAGGCTGGCAGTGGCTTCGTCGAGAATCAGCAGCTTTGGCTGGTTCAGAATCGCGCGGGCGATTGCGATACGCTGGCGTTCACCACCGGAAAGATTGAAGCCGCGTTCTCCGACATAGGTATTGTAGCCGTCCGGAGTACGGCAGATAAAATCATGTGCGTTTGCCATCTTGGCAGCGCGGATAACCTCTTCGTAGGTCGCATCCGGCTTTGCGAAGCGGATGTTGTTGAGAATCGTGCCGGAGAACAGGAAGGTTTCCTGCAATACCACACCAATCTGCGAATGATAATTTTCCAGACGAATCTTCTTGATGTCGGTGCCGTCAATCAGCAGTTCGCCGTCATCCAGCTCATACAGGTGCATGATGAGGTTAATCATGGTGGACTTACCGGTACCGGAAGCACCCACGAGACCAATCATTTCACCTGGCTTGACCGAGAGGCTGATCTTTTCAAGCACCGGCTTGTAGGATTTATAGCCGAAGGTGGCATTCTTAAATTCTACCGCACCGCGAATATCAATGTCGGTAGCGTCTTTATCATCCACAATCCGCGGCTCCTGATTCATAACATCGTTGATACGCTCTAAGCTGTTTACCAAATCCATCAGACGACGCGGCAGATTGGTCAGCCAGTCGAGGTACATGTACAGCATCGAGGTATAATTGATAAACTGTAACAGCTCACCGGTCGTTTTGGTGCCGTTCAGTACGGACACACCGCCAAAATAGGTAATCAGATAGACTCCGGCACCGATGGTAAAGGAGAGCAGCGGATAGAAAATCGCCCAGAAGGTTTCGTTTCTGCGCTGAACGGCTGCAAAATCATCGGACAGCTCGTCGAATTTTTTGGACTCGGTTTCTTCCTTACCGTAGGATTTTACGACATTCATACCGGAAATAACGTCCTGCAGGGAGCTGTTCACATCATCGTTTTTTTGCCACTGACGGTGAAATCTGCGGTGGATGTTGTGGCGGAAGGCGTTGGAAATGAAAATCGAAATCGGGATAAACAAAAACGCCATCAATGCCAGCTTTACATCCAGAATCAGCATGTATACAACGTCGAAAATAAAAATCACACAAACCGTAAATAGATTACAGAATACGTCCTCCATAAACTGTTTTACGCGGGTCGTATCGCGAACAACGCGGTTCATCAGCTCACCGGGTCTGCGGTCGTTGATGAAGGAGAGTGACAGTACCTGAATTTTGTGGTAGAGCTTTGCACGCAAATCCATACTAATCATCGAGCCCAGCTTGGAGCACAGGTAAGCCTTGGAGATATTGATGATGACCATGAAGAGACTCAGTGCAAAAATCATGCCAAGGAAGAAGAATGCCTGAGACAGGGTTCCTTTCTTATCCGTCAGTACATCGTCAATTAAGTGCTTTTGAATCTCCGGATTTAACAGAGTAATTACTGCGGCAAGCAGCATAATGAACACAATCAGTGCCAGCTGCTTCTTATATGGTGCCAGCATGGAGAGAAATTCGTGGACAAAGCCGCCGCTTTTCTTGGCGCAGTGTGGACATTCTCTGGTACCCGGCAGGGCGCGGTGACAGTTTGGACAGGTCTTTTCGTATTCCTCGCTGGAGACGAGCTTGGTGCTGCCCTCTAATAACAGGGTACAGCCGCGCGCTACATAGGAGAAGCGTGCCAGATGCTTTGCAGAAAAGCGTGCAGCGATTTCTTCCTTGCCCTGAACGGTAACAATCAACAGACCGCAGTCAATCTGAGGTTCACTGTCGATTTTGTCACAATCGGACAGCAGATATTGCTTGCGCAGCGTTCCTTCTTCCAACAGTACTAAGCGCTTGTCGGTTACTACCGCATAGGAGTTGGACAAAAACCTGCCGTCCGCAGTAATATCATAAGGTACTGCATAGCAGATGCGCTCATTTGGAGCCAGTGCAAGCAGCTGCTGATTTTCTTTTGATAAATCAAAATTTAGTATCATGGTTTCCTCTTTTCTGTATTACAGGAACAAATCCAGCTTCTTCAATTCCTTGGTGGTTAACTTGGTCACATCCGGAATTTCAAAGCGGTTTTCGTCAATATCGGAGATTAAGATACGGGTTTCGGACAGATGTACCACCGAATGTCCGCCCATATTGATGGTAAAACGGCAGGCACCGCGGTCAGTAACCACGTCAAAGTATGCGTAGCCGTATTCGTCCTTGATATTGATAATCTTTGTGATAATTGGGGTAAAGTAGCGCAGCGCCAGCTGTTCCCGAAGCATCTCGGCGGTTTCTTTGGAGACCTGCTTCATATTCTCGATGATGCCGATTTCCTTGGAGCGTTCGTCCGGTGTACGAATGGAAATGTACTGATCCGGGTCGGAGAACGGGAACATACGGACAACCTGTACACGCGGATGAAATTCTTCACCGATGCGCACGCTGACAAAGCCGCCTTCGGTACGTTCAAATACGGCATTGTCCTTGGTAAGATAACGGAGCTTAAGCATTTCTTCCGTTTCCTTCTCCATTTGCTCTAAGTTAAATTCCTCCTCCGGACCGTCCGGTCTCGGACCTCTTGGTGGTCTTCCCATTGGTGGCATAGTTTCCTCCATTTCCGGTATGTCTGGTCATACCTCTATTATTCAATACCCTTCAAGGCAAGTGCCTTGGTCTGTAATTCCATCAGCTTGTAATAAGTACCCTTTAGTGCGGTCAGTTCTGCCTGTGTGCCTTCCTCGGTAATCTCACCGTTGTCGATAACTACCAGCCGGTCGGCATCACGCAGAGTCGAGAGACGGTGTGCAATCGAGATGGTCGTGCGTCCCTTGACCAGATAATTGATTGAGGCTTGAATTGCCTTTTCGGTTTCGGTATCCACGGATGCGGTAGCCTCGTCCAAAATCAGAATCTTCGGATTGGCGAGGATGGCACGAGCAATCGAGATACGCTGACGTTCGCCGCCGGAAAGTGCACGGCCGGCAGAGCCGATAATTGTATCATAGCCGTCCGGCATACGCAGGATAAAATCGTGTGCGCTGGCAAGCACTGCCGCGCGGATGATTTCTTCCTTGGTAGCGGAAGGATTGGCATAAGCAATGTTTTGCTCGACCGTACCCATGAAGATGTAGGTTTCCTGCGATACCATGGCGACGTTTCGGCGCAGGTCGTGGAATGCCAGTTCTTTTAAGTTGATACCGTCGAGGGTAATGCTGCCCTCCTGCGGGTCATACATACGGGAAATCAGGTTGACCAGCGTGGTCTTACCGGCACCGGAACGGCCGACGATACCTAACATCTCGCCTTCTTTGATATGTAAGTTGATATTCTTTAATACCGGTTTGTTTGCCTCGTAGCCGAAGGTCACATGGTCTAATACAATCTCACCGCGCGGGTTCGGCAGTGCAATTGGCTGCTCGCTTTCCTGAATCTCCGGAATGGAGTCAAGAATTTCGAACATACGCTGTGCGCTGTTGATACTGTCGGTCCACCAGTGGAAGATATGTGACAGGAAATTCATCGGACCGGATAACTGACCGACATAGCCGACAAAGGTAATCAGGATACCAAGCTCAAACTGCTCGGTGCGCAGAACGAACCATGCGCCGATAAACCATACCACGATATTGGTCAGCTCCTGAGTGATATTGTAGATAAAGCTGAACCAGTTGTTGAAGCGGACGATGGACAACTCGGCAGTCTTTACACGCTCGTTGTTGGTGTGGAAGCGCTGAATCTCGCGCTGTTCCTGACCGAAGGCTTTGACGACACGCGCACCGGTCAGATTGTCATTGACCTGACTGTTTACCGAACGTTCTGCGCGGTGGCGTCTGCCAAACAGGCTCCAGAGTCTTGGGCGCAGCTTAAAGCCGATAATCACGGAAATCGGCATCAGGATAATAGCAATCAGAGCCAGCTGCCAGCGAATCGAAAACATAACAACCAGTGTAGTAATAATCGTAAACGAATGAATCAGTACATATGGCGCACCATCGATAAAGAAGCCGGTCACACGTTCCGCATCACTCAATACGC
The DNA here is from genome assembly GCA_017462755.1 of Lachnospiraceae bacterium. GTDB lineage: Bacteria > Bacillota > Clostridia > Lachnospirales > Lachnospiraceae > RGIG4057. Next base: position 12,476 of record JAFTQM010000014.1, read on the forward strand.
GGGTCATTAAGCTACCGGTCTGGCGGCTTTTGAAAAAGCTGATGGACAGCTTGCCCATGGTATTGAAAATGTCCTTTTTCATGTCGCGGACGACGCTGGTAACAATTTGGGCAGTAAAAACACCCTGAATAATGGTAAAAATACGAATGGTCAGCTTAGCTGCAAACATTGTGAGTACGATAAGCAGCAGTGCCAGTACATACTCGTTTTCCGGAAGTCCGAGCTTTTTGAGCAGTGCGGCATCCTTTGCCAGCAGCGAATCGTACAAAATCGTACCATTCAGATATGGCCAAACCAAATTCAGCAGAGAGATTGCAACAAAGCAGAGCAGCATAATGCAGAGCTTACCTGCATATGGCTTGAAATATCGAAGCACCCGCATGAAAATCGAGCTGCGGTCCATGCATTTCGGACAGAGCTTGCGATTGCGATTTGGGTACATCGTACCGCAGGTCGGGCAGTATTCGTCCTCTTCCTTCTCTTCTTCATTCATAAAATCCGGCTGTGGATTTTTGATATGGTCAAATGCGCGCACCAGCTGGTGCATTTTTTTCATAGACAGGTTGGAGAATGCAGCAAGACGCAGCGTATCATTGGCAATCAGGATGCCGCAGGCTACCTGACGTTCAATAGAAAGGCGTTCCAGCTCGTCGAAGGAATAGGTGCGAATCGCCCATTCCGGTGCATAATCAATCTGTGATTCTTCTTTGGTACCGTAGCCTTTAAACAGGCGTACCCGTCCGGGGTCGGGAGGTGCCAGCAGCAGTATCAGCTGATTTGTAGTCAGTAGCACATAACCATCGGCATATTCACCATTTGTGTTCATGTCCGTGGCACATGCATTTACGATACTGTCTGCCTGTATTCCGCGTTCTGCCAGCAGCGACAGGACGGATTTGGGCAGTTTAACCTTCTCCATGATTTTCCTCCATGTGTTGTTTCGTACTGTAAATTAGGTAACACTCATTATAGACGAAAATATGTTCGAGTGCAAGCAAAATTCATAATAAAGTGCGGTTATTTTTTTAGGCCGGTGTTATGGCAGGGTATTGTACCATTTTTTGAGTACGTCTTCTGCCTTTTTCATATGAATATTGAAGCCGGTGTCCTTGGCAGCCACTTCCGGGTCGGTATAAATGCGGGTGCTCCAATCCCACCAGAAAAATCCGGCGAACCAGTCCTCTTTGGAGAAAACGGACAGAACGGATTCGTAGAAACGAGCCTGTTCCTCTTCGTCGCGCGGGAATTCCGGATGCGAGAAATCCCAAGGCATCATTGCACAGCCCTTTGCGCTGCGGCAACCGATTTCCATAAAGATAACCTTTTTGCCGAGTTTTTCGCTGAGCGGCTTTAAGTGGTCGCGTACCTTTTCCCAGGCAGCAGTCATATTTTCCAGACTATCGCCCGGACATTTTGCGACGCGGTAATATGCCGAAGTACCGATATAATCAATCGCATCAAACCAAGGCACCTTATCCTCGTGGCCGTGGTTGGTATTGTAGACCAATGGACCGTGATAAACCTCACGTACCTTAGCAATCAGCTCACGCCAGTATTCCTCCTTGCGCTCGGTTCCGAGCATTTCACAGCCCAGACAGAACATTTCACAGTCGGTATCCTCCGCAAGCTCGGCGTAATGCAGCAGGAAAGCGGTGTAGCTTTCGAACCATTTGCTCCAGTAAATGTCTCTGCCAATCATATCACCATCCGGGAAATCAATCTGCGCACGCCATGCGCCGTCCTTGCAGTTAATCATTGGCTTTAAGCATACCTTGATGCCACGCTCATGTGCGCGGTTGATAACAAAGGTCAAATCCTTGTCGGAAGCATTGTAACGGTAATCAAACAAAATATCGGTAGAAGCATAGGTGTCCTGATTGACTGCGGATGCGAGGCAAATCCAGTTCACACCGGTATCAAATAATAAGTCCTGCGAGGTAATTGCGTCAGGGGTACGATAAACGCCCGCTCTGCCGCCGTAGCCGTAAGTATATCCCTTAATCTCCATAAGTAATCCTCCGTTCTCCAAATGGAATGAATTGTGCAAAATTGTGCATTTGTGGGTATTTGCACAGTATACTGTGATTATAATACAGAACAAGCGAGGATGCAATTGCATTTCCTCGCTTTGTTTTGTTTTATTTTACGGAGTTTGTTATTCTGTGACCAGCTCGCGCACGGCAACACTCTTTATTTTTCTTGAAATAATATATGCAAACACAAAGAAGCATCCGCAGATTAGTGTAATCGGTAAAACAAATGTCATTGTGCGGAAGGAAACGGCAAAGCTGGTAATGCCGATGCCTCTCAACAGTGTACTCAGCAGGCTGCCTGCACCCAAAACCGAAAGCAGTGTTCCGCCTATCGTGCCGATTCCGGCAATAATCAAAAAACGTACTGCAAATTGCAGGCGCAGGTTTTGGGACGTAAAGCCGAGTGACTTATAAATACCGATGTCCGTCCGTTCCCTTAAAAAGGTCTTAGAGCATACCATATGAACCACGACTAGAGAAAAAATCACGGAAAACAGGTAGATTACCGCTTTCATGGCATTGATAGCCATGGTATAAGTGCCATCTAAAATGCTTTCCTCTATGGCATTTGCTTCCAAAAAGTCTCCGAATTCTGCGTTTAATGCGGCGGCAATCTGTTCGCGCTGCTCCGGCTGTGCCAGACGATATCCTGCAAAGCTTATGACCATGTCACCGAGACGCTTCGCTCCCTCGTGGGACATAAAGAAGCACAGACCGGTATCATTCAGGCTCTGGTTCAGACCGGAAATAATATATTCGGCTTTTTCACCGCTGTGGGAGACGATGACCTTGTCGCCCATTTTCAGTCCGAGCTCTTCCGCTACGATATTCGTAATTACGATTTCATTCTCATACAGTGGCGCTCTGCCCTTCTGTATTCCGGGAATCATCTCCGGGTCACGATAAATACTGCAATACAATTCTTCGCCGTTGAGCGAAAGGTACAATGAGGACATATAATAGCTTTTTTCGATTTCAGAATACTCTCGGATAACCGATTCCAACTGCTCGTATTCTTCGTCCTGCAGGCTTTTTCTAAAATTGACATCCACCTCTACATAAATGGCACCCATCGATTCTACGGCAGATTTGGAATTTAGGGCATTTCCCAAAATCATGATTGCCATCATAAAAAATACCAGAATGGATACAATCAGAATCAGACCGATAAATTGCTTTTTATTTGCAGTAAACTGTCGCAAAGCAAGGCTGGCAGACAGTCCTTTTTTGTGAATCGGCAGCGTAACCCGGCTGTCAAAATAGATTTCTGCGCGTCCGCCGGAGATTGCCCGAACTGGTGAAATCCTGCCGACCTTTGCGGTAATAATCGTTACGAATAGTACTGATATCAGTAATACTCCCGTAAGAATCAGAACGCTTTCTGCGATTGCAATGCGATTTTCGGACGGAATTGCCGTAATCGGCTGAAAAATATCGCCAATCGCACTCGTAAGCGGAATCGCCAGAATCATGCCGAGCACAACACCGATGATTTCTGCAAACAAATATTGCATACCTAAAATAATACGGATTTTTCCTTTGGAAAAGCCCTGTGATTTTAGTACGCCCAAATTGACATAGTCCATCTCGATTCCGGTGGAAATACTGTGTCCCATGACAATCAGTACAACGACCATAAGAAAACCGATAAATACCATCAGTACCGAGCCGATAATCTCCGGAAACAGATTGGTATAATGAATGGATGCATCTCTTGTAATCGTACCAAAGGAGTAATCGACCACACTGGTCTCCAGATTCAACTGACGCTTAAATTGTCCGTCACTCAAGGTACAGTCATCGGTCTTATGGATGTGCAAAAGCTGCACAATCGCTGTTTTTTCCTCTGTTTCGGCTGCCGCTCCCTCCGCATACAGCCGCTCATAATCTGCATCACTGATGAATACCTGCTTCCAGCCCATATTGGAAGCACCATTGGAAGGCTCTGCTATGATTCCGCGAATTGTAAACTCGTAGCTGCCGGCAATGGTATGGGCGGTAACAATGTCACCGATGTTACATTCCATCTTCGTACAAATTCCCTGTGTCACATAGATTTCGCTGGATTTCAGGGCTGGTGTTTCCTTCTGATAACCGCGCAAATCATCCGTTAACAAGCGGTATTGCGGACGCAGCTTTTGTAAAAACCAGCAGTTATTATCGGCAGCTTGGTTTACTTCTACTTTACGTGTAGCGATGCTTGCATAGCCGGTAATCCGCTCGACGTTTTTGTGCGTTTCAAGGCTTGTTAAAAGCTCGTCAGTTACCAGGTCTGCCCGGATAAATGCCGTCAGATTCGCACCGTCTACCGTTTCAAATGCGTGTATTAAGCTATTTCTACAGTTTTTTCGGATGCTTAATACCGCAGTCAGAGACATCGAAATAATAATCATCAGCAGTACAATGCTGAAAAAGGAACCCTTCTTGTGGCGGATATTTGCCTTTAATAATGTCCATACTTCCATCGCGGCACCTACCATTTCATCGAGGTCAGCCATGCATTAATCTGCGTTTCACGGCTCTTTTCCTCAGCGTAGGTATATGGCGGAAGCTCTAATTCTCCGATGATGTTACCATCCTCCAGATAAAGAATCCGGTTTGCTCTAAGGGCAGCCTTCCGGTCGTGTGTTACCATAAGGATGCTCTGTCCTGCCTGATTCAGCTCGGTCAGAAGATTTAAGACCTCGATGGTATTTTTGCGGTTCAGCGCACCGGTCGGTTCGTCTGCAAAGAGCAGCTTTGGAGTGTTGATTACAGCCCTTGCGATGGCACAGCGCTGCTGCTCACCGCCGGAAACCTGCGACGGCAGATGGGTCTTGATGTGGGAAATCCCCATTTGGGAAAGCAGCGCTTCGGCGCGCGATTTTACTTCCGCAGCAGATTTTGCTTTGTTCAGATAACCCGATACGACGATATTTTCAAACAAGGACAGATTGCTGACCAGATGCATCTGCTGAAAAATAAATCCAAAGTCCGTATAACGCAGCTTTGCAATTTCCTTTTCGCTCATTGCAACCAAATCCTCGTCCTGATAAATGACTGCACCGGCGGTTGCCCGGTCCATTCCGCTCAAGGCATACAGCAGTGTAGATTTGCCGGAGCCGGAGGCTCCCATGATTACTGTAAAATCCCCTTCATAAAGTTCAAAATCAACATGCGACAGAATGTGCATCTGACCGCCGTTGTGTGCAAAGCTTTTACAAAGTCCCTTTGCTGACAGAATCGATTTTTTCATACGCTTCCTCCATTTTATCTCTATTCCGAGAACGTTCTTTGTTCGGATTCTATCAGAAAAGTTATTAAGAAATCCTTAAGAATCTTTTGAAATGATTGGGAAAGAAACAATTGCCTCCAGTCCGTCTGCGTGATTGTGCAATTGTATCGTTCCGCTCATTTGGGTTGCAATGTATTTTACGATATAGAGTCCAAGTCCGGAGCCCTGCTCGTTGCCGCAGTTTTTGCCCCGATAAAACTTATCAAAAATAAAAGGCATATCCTTATCCGGAATCCCCATCCCATAATCTCTAAAATGTAGCTGCACGTTGTTGTCCGCTCGCTCTATTGTTACAGAAATGTCTGTTTTGGCATATTTTCTGGCGTTATTAATCAGATTTTCCGCAATCTGTGTCAGGCGGTTTTTATCTGCCGAAACCAATGCTTCAAACGCGGGCTTTTGGAAATGTACATCGTTTTGCTCTATGTTGAGCTCTGAGAGGACATCGTTCATAAAGCTGCAAAGCTCGATTTTTTCTACATTTATCTTTAGCTTATCGAGGTCGGAAAGAGAGTGCAAAAACAAATCATTGGTCAATTTGGAAACCTCGTCACATTTTTTCATAATGACAGTCAGGTATTTTGCCCGCCTTTCCGGGGTACTGTCCATGTTTGCTTCCAAGCCTTCCGCATAAGCGCGGATGGATGCGATTGGTGTTTTGATATCATGGGAAAGGGTAGCGATTACGGTTTTGTTGTTTTCGATTGCTTCACGCTCACAGGAACGAGCCTTGGTAATCTCGCGCCGCATGCTGTCGAATGCCCAGGTAAATGCTCCGAAATAATTTGACCGTTCATAATCCAAGGATAGCTCTAAATTGCCCTGCGCAATCTTGTGTGCGAAGTGCTTCATTTTTTCAAATGGTCGCAAAATCGCCACGTAGATGTATCCAAAACTAATCAAAATAAAGCCGACACAGATACCGCACATCAGCCAAAGTCCGTTATCTGCCTTAGCTGTGGCTCGGGTCGAGCGGAGCGTTTCCTGAAGTGCTGCAGTCTTTTCGGACAAAAGCTCCAGTTCTCCGGCTTTTGCCAACTGCTCGATTTCATTGAGTGCGACTATCTGCTCCGCTTTGGTATCTTCGGAATTTGCCCGCTGGCCGGAAATGGACATTCCTATGGTTGCCAGTAGGATGAATCCGAGAAAAACCGCTACAATGAGGCGAAGCTTTTGTTGGACGCTGTAATAATCAGAATTCTTTTTTCCTTGCTTCATACGTTGCCTGCTTTCTTATTGCTTCCGTCTGCTTTGACTTCCAACATATATCCGACTTTAAATACGGTTTTGAGGTAAATCGGATTGGCGGGATGGTCTTCCAGCTTTTCGCGGAGCCAACGGATATGTACGGTCAGGGTAGAAGGCTCTACCATCGAGAATGCGCCCCAGACTTCGGAGAGTAGCTTTTCCTTTGGTATTGCTGTATTTTGATGCTCGCACAAATATGCCAGCAAATCAAATTCGCGCAGAGAAAGGGAAATCAGTTCTCCACTCTTTGTAACGGTGCGTGCGGTAATATTCACGCACACATCTCCAAACGTTACGGTGCGTTCTTCTTCGCAAAAGCCATAGGTTCTGCGAATCAAGGCATTCACGCGCGCCAATAGCTCCTTCATCGAATACGGCTTTGGCAGATAGTCATCTCCGCCGATATCAAAGCCCGTAACGCGGTCATTTTCACTCGTTCTTGCGCTTGCAAAAATAACCGGAACCGTCGAAACCTTACGCAGCTCCTTGCACAGCTCGAAGCCGGTTGCATCCGGCAAATTGATATCCAGTAAAATCAAATGGTAGGTATTCTCCGAAAGCAGGGAAAACGCTTCCTCACTGCTTTCGGCACAGGTCACCTGATAGCCGTAGCTTTCCAGCATATCCGATATGATAAAAGATAAATCCTCGTCATCATCAATGATGAGTAAGTGCTTTTCTGACATGATTTCTCCATTTCTATGCTGCCTTTGGGAAGTTTTGGATTGTGGCGCAGCATAGCTCTAATACATAGTTACAGTTTTCTTGCTTTAATGCAAAACGAAATTGGCATCATTTTCAATCACATCCCTGCGCTCGTCGCATGACTATGCGACACAGTAATGCAGTGTGTGGTGCCAGCTAAAAATGAAAATACCGTCTTTTTTTAGATAAGAGGCAATTTTGTTGAACGTACCCTGCAAATCAGTTGTCCAGCCGATGCCATAGATGGAATACACATAGTCAAAATAATTTTTTGGGACATTCAACTCAGCTTCCATGGGAGAGCAGATGAGGTTTGCGGTGTAGCCGGATTCGGAAAGATATGCGGCTGCATTGTCAAGCTGTTTCTGAGAAAGGTCAACACCCCACAGCTCTCCGGCACCATGGTCTGCATGATACTTTAGAGAATGTCCGCTGCCACAGCAGATTTCAAGCAGCTTTTTGCCGGCAACATCATCAAACAGATGTAAATCATCTTCGGTAGGAAAGTAGACACCATAGGTCGGCAGTGCGGTAGTGCCAAACCAGTAATTGGCGTGGTCATTCCAATAGGATTGATTGGTGTGGATGATGTCATTTGGTTTCAAAAATATTCCCCCTTACCATATAAACAACAATACAATTGCAGCGATCATCAGCAGAATGCCACTGACGCGTCCGGCATTGATTGCGGCATCATAGTCATCACTTTGACCGCCATATCCGGTGGTCATGCCGCCACTTGTTTGAGAATGCCACCAATAGGTTGAGCCATTCGGATAGGTTATCTTTATATTGCAGTCAGAGGAGTTACCGTCCAATTCGTAGAGGTAGATATTTTCTCCGTCCGAAATGCTGTGATTAACCGGGTCTACGGTAAAACTGTTTTCTCCCTTAAGTATCGTGTAGGGCTCGGAGGAGCCCGAAGTACATGCAGTCAGGGAGAGAATAAGCAGGAGTGCAGTGAGAAATTTATGTAGGGCTTTCATTGGGAAGACCTCCGTTAAGATTATTGTTTTGCTTTTAGGGTTGCCAATTCTGTTTGAAGTTTAGCAATTAAAGCATCTTTGTCTGCAAGTTCCTTTTGGTGTTGTTGATTTTTGAAATTCTCCCAAAAGTAGTAGTATTCACGAGCCTGACATTGTTGCCGGATTTTTTCGTCCTCTGTTAATTGACGAACAGCGGAAACGGTTTCTTGTAGATATTCATTGTTCTGAGCCAAGTGGTCAACCTCCTCCCAAGTGGTGGCCTTAAATACACGCGCCCAAAGGTCGATTCCATATTTGATATCTTCTTCGGAAGCAAGTTCAATTTGGTTTAAGTCTACCACAGAGATACGGAGCTTGTCACTAAAAATGTATTGTCCCACAAAAAAGAGCATATCAGCACCGCGTGTCTGATATGCTCTTTTAACTTACAGCTTCTTCACATAGTTTCCGTCAATATTCATGACCTTATTGTAGATAATGAATGCCTGCGGGTCCAGGCCGGTCACAATGCGGCGCAGCAGGTTGATTTCGTATTTGGAAATCGCGGTCACGAGGATATGAGTTCCCTCGTGGGTATATGCACCCTCGCCTTCCCATTCCGTCACACCGCGTGTCAGTTCCTGCATAATCGGTTCGGCGATATTGTCCTTTTTGGTAAAAATCATAACCTGCACCATGATATTCTGGGCATGGACACGGTCTACCGTCAGGGAGGAAATGGCAGCGTAAATAATGGAGTAGATAGCAATTTCCAGATTGGATATCAATGCACAGGCGAGATAAATAAAGGCATTGAGAACTACAGTTACCTTACCGACACTAAAGTTACGGTAGCGCTTGCTCAGATACATACCGAGAATATCGATACCGCCGCCGGAGCCACCGGCATAGAGGCAAAGCCCGACACCGGAGCCGTACATCAGACCGCCGATGATACAGGAGGTCAGAGTATCCTCGATAATCAGAGGATTCGGAACCGGAATAATGGTAATGATAAAGGTGGTCAACAGTACCGAAAGTACGGTTTTAAAAAAGAACAGACGGCTGACTCCTTTGTATGCCAAAAAGAGCAGTGGGATATTGATGAAAAAGTAAACAATACCTGCCACATCCATGCTATCAGGAAACGGAATCTTTAAAAAGTCAACCATCAAAGTACGCAGAAGCTGGGCAATACCGAGCGCACCGCCGTTGTACAGATTCAAAGGGGTAATAAACAGATTGATACCGCCGGAAAATAAAATAGTACCAAAAGCAACCAGCAGAAAACGCCATGCTTCGTCAAATATTTTTTTCTTGTTCATAATGGTCTCCATATCTTCCTCGCGCGCTAAGGGTGGCGAAGAAATTCGAATTTGATTGAACGCAACGTTTGGTTTGTATATGATTCTAAAATAATCTGTGTTTCCTTAAGAATATCACAGGAACAGACTTTGTACAATATATAGTATAATCAAAAAGCCGAAATTCAAGGCAGAGAAAAGAAAAATATATTTTTTGGTTTTGCCCGGATTGTGCTTTTTATATTCGGTAAAGGTAATCAGGCTGGCAAGGGAAGCAATCAGAGTACCGCAGCCGCCGATATTGACTGCCGGAAGCAGGCTGTGATAATCGGTCGTAAAATGCGACAACAGTACCGCGCTTGGGACATTGCTGATTAGCTGGCAGGAAAGAATGCCGAACAGCAGTGTATTTTTCGGTAAAATCTGCGTAAACAGCTCGCTGACCTCCGGGATGCGTGCCATATTGCCGCTGAATACGAAGAAGGCGCAAAAGGTTAGTAACAGCGGATAATTGACCTCACGCAAGGATTTGCGGTCAAGAACCAGCAGTATGAGAGAAATCACAATCGTACCGCCGATGTACGGAACCACGCGGAATACAATCAGGATGCTGGCAACAAAAAGCACGGAGTAGATGATGGTGCGCTTGCGGTCAAGCTCGTAATCCTGCTTGTGCTTTAAAATCAGCGGCGTAGTCTTGACCGTAAGACAGACCACGAGAATTAATACGGTAGCTGCCAAAAACGATGGCAGCATAATCTTTACGAATTCGCCGTTGCTGATATTGTAATGTGCATACAGATACAGGTTTTGCGGATTGCCGAACGGGGTCAGCATACCGCCGAGATTGGCTGCAATATTCTGCATGATAAACACGAATGCCATGGATTTGGTGTGACCGGTGCGGCTTAAGACATAATAACCTAGCGGCAGAAAGGTCAGCAGCGCCATATCATTTGCGAGCAGCATCGAACCGCAGAAGGTAATGAAAACCAGACCGATGGTCGCGTTACGCAGATTATGTAGCTTAATCACGATATTTTTGCTGATGATTTCAAATACATGAATGTGAGCAAAGGCATTGACTACGGCGAGGGTACAAAAGAGTGTTGCCAAGGTACGCCAGTTAAAATAGTTTAAGTATTCCTTGTCCACCGGCACAAAAATGCAGGTAATGAGCATAGCGATAATAGCAATGGTCAGGACCATTTGCTTTTTGAAAAAAGAGAGTATTGCGTAGAGTTTTTTTGGGGCGTTCTCTTTCATAGTTCCTCCACTGGAAGCAATGCTGTAATAGGAGCAGCTTCGAATCTTGATAGATATTATTTGGCAATTTGGCACAAACACCTGCATTATAGCACCGCGCCTTTGGAAAGACAAGAAGATTTCTGCACAATTTCATAAGTATTTTTGTCGTTATTTTTAGAAAGCATTCGTCACTTCGCAGGAAAATCGGTTTACAGAGGAAGTCGCAATATGCTATAATCGGTGGAGAATCGGAACCAATGGAAGGATACGCGCAGAAAGGGGCGTGACGACATATGAATTCAAAAACCTATGCTCTGATTACCGGGGCGAGCTCCGGCATCGGAGCGGAATTTGCCAGACGGCTGGCAGCAAGGGGCTATGCGCTGATTTTGGTGGCGCGCAGGGAAAAGCGCCTGCGACAGCTGGCGGCGCATGTCAAAACAGAATGTGAGATTATCACCGCAGACCTGACCCGGACGGAGGAATGCTACCGGGTATGGGAGCAGATAAAGGATAAGAGAATTGAGGTATTTATCAACAATGCCGGGTTTGGGGATTGCAGCGAATTTTTGAACAGCGATGAGAAAAAAGAGCTGGACATGATTCGGCTGAATGTAGAAGCGATGCACCTGCTGATGAAGCTGGTACTCCGGCAGATGCAGCAGCGGGATTATGGCTATATTCTGAATGTAGCATCCTCGGCAGGTCTGCTTCCGGCAGGACCGTATATGGCAACCTATTATGCAACCAAGGCATATGTGACAAGCCTGACACGCGCGGTGGCAGAGGAGCTGCGGGAAATGGGCAGCAAGGTATATGTCGGCTGTCTGTGTCCGGGACCGGTGGATACCGAGTTCAATCGGGTGGCAAATGTAGAGTTTGCTCTAAAGGGCATCCGACCGGGAGAATGCGCGAGCTACGCATTAAAACAGATGGCAAAGCGGCAGGTGGTAATCGTACCGACTGCCACGCTCAAGGCACTGACCGTCTTTGAACGATTCGTACCACGCAAGCTGCTGGTACATCTAATAGGAAAACAGCAGAGAACGAAGCTATACGGTAACAAATAATTTAGGTATTTGCGAAACATGTGAGAAGTTGTGCAAAAGCCCTAGGCAAATATCTAAAAATGGTAGAAGAAGAGTGAGGAACAAAATGAAATTAATAGTAGGCTTGGGCAATCCGACCAGAGAATATCAGGCAACCAGACACAATATCGGCTTTGATGCGATTACGCGCATGTGTGATGATTATCGGATTCGTCTGGATTCGAAGGAGCATAAGGCAATCTGCGGCAAGGGATACATTGGTGGCGAGAAGGTGCTGTTAGTACAGCCGCAGACCTTTATGAATCTGAGTGGCGAGAGTGTCCGGGCGCTTGTGGATTATTATAAAATTGACGTAGAAGATATTATCATTATTTATGACGACATCAGTCTGGATGTCGGACAGCTGCGCGTGCGCCCGAAGGGCAGCGCCGGTGGACACAACGGAATCAAGAGTATTATTGCGCATTTGGGCACGCAGGAATTTGCCCGCATCCGGGTCGGAGTTGGTGATAAGCCGAAGGACTGGGATTTGGCGGACTATGTGCTGGGACGCTTCCCGAAGGAAGAAGAGCCGCTCATCCGCGAAGCATTGGAGAAGGTGTCCAAGGCTTGTGAGTGCATCATTACGGATGGCATCGAAGCCGCCATGAACGAATATAATCGCAAGAAAGAGTGATTGGGAATGCTTAGATTCTAAATGAAACGGCAGGAGGAGAGCATGCAGACCTTTTATCAGCCGTTATACGGCTATGAGGAATTTAAGGAATTGCAGTCCGCAATTCAAAAAAAGAAATTGCCGGTGCAGGTGAACGGCTGTATTGACTCGCAGAAGTGTCATCTGGTATTTGCGGCATCGCAGGAAAGAAAAAAGCGCCTGATTATCACATATAACGATATCAAGGCAAAAGAAATCTATGAGGATTGTCGCCTGTATGACAGAGAGGTATATCTGTATCCGGCGAAGGATATTATTTTCTTTTCGGCAGATATTCACGGAAATGCAATCGTACGGGAGCGCTTGCGGATTTTGCGTAAGCTGCTGGAGGACCAGCCGGTAACGGTGATTGCGACGGTGGATGCCGGGATGGATAAGGTTTTGCCAATCGAATATCTGAGCAGTCAGTGCATTTCGATTGAGGCAGGACAAACGCTAAATTTAGAGGAGCTGCAAAAGCAACTGGTAAATCTGGGTTACGAACGTCAGGGACAGGTGGAGTCTGCTGGCGAATTTGCTGTGCGTGGCGGTATTTTGGATGTATTTCCGTTGACGGAGGAGGTACCGGTGCGTATCGAGCTTTGGGGTGATGAGGTCGATTCGATTCGCTCCTTTGATGCGCAGAGTCAGCGTTCGATAGAGAATTTGGACGAAATCAAGCTGTATCCCGCAGCGGAATTTGTATTGGATGAAGAGACCAAGATGCGAGGTCTGGCAAAGATAGAGCAGGAATTGGAGGAGTATGCCGGAGCACTGCGCGCGGAGCGTAAGACCGAGGAAGCTGCGCGTATTCGCAAGGCAATTGCAGAGTTCAAAGAAAATCTGGAATATTGTCAGGGCAGCGTAGGACTCGATAGCTTTGTGAATTTCTTTTTTGATAAGACAGTATCCTTTTTTGACTATTTTCAGGATGACGAATCGATTATTTTTTTGGATGAACCGGCGCGTATCCTTGAGAAGGGCGAGGTCGTAGCAACGGAGTTTTCGGAGAGTATGGTCAGTCGTATCGAAAAGGGCTATATTTTGCCGGGACAGATGGATGTGGTCTGGGATTATCAGACGATATTGAGCGGCAACGGTATGACCAATACGGTGCTGTTGTCCATGATGGAGCAGCGGCTGGAAAAACTTCCGGTCAAGAAAAAGTACAATCTGACGGTCAAATCCGTCAATCCTTATAACAAGAATTTTGATATTTTGGTAAAGGATTTGAAGGCGTGGAAAAAAAGCGGCTATCGGGTAATTTTGTTATCCGGTTCCAAAACGCGTGCGGAGCGTCTGGCAGAGGATTTGCGCGAGTATGAGCTGACGGCGTTTTTCAGTGAGGACCGCAATCGTCTGGTACAAAACGGTGAGATTCTGGTGACAAACGGCAATGTGCATAAGGGCTTTGAGTATCCGCTGGTAAAGTTCGTAATCATTTCAGAAAGCGATATTTTTGGTGCGGCAAAGAAGCCGAAGCGCAAGGTAAAGGCCTATGAGGGAAGCAAGATTTCGAGCTTCAATGATTTGTCGATTGGCGATTATGTCGTGCATGAAAATCATGGTTTGGGAATTTACCGGGGTATCGAAAAGATTACGGTGGATAAAATAACCAAGGATTATATCAAAATTGAGTATGCCGGGGGCGGAGTGCTGTATATTCTTGCAACCGGTCTGGATGTGTTGCAAAAATATGCCGGGGCGGATGCGAAGAAGCCGAAGCTCAACAAGCTGAATTCGACCGAATGGAAGGCAACCAAGGCAAGGGTACGCGGTGCCGTAAAGAATATTGCAGGAGAGCTGGTAAATCTGTATGCGCTGCGTCAATCGAAAAAAGGGTATGCGTTTTCGGAGGATGACACCTGGCAGAGAGAGTTTGAGGAATTGTTCCCTTACGAGGAGACAGACGACCAGCTGCGCGCGATTGAGGATACGAAGCGCGATATGGAAAGCACGAGGATTATGGATCGTCTGGTCTGCGGTGATGTCGGCTACGGTAAGACGGAGATTGCGATTCGTGCGGCATTCAAGGCGGTGCTGGATAAAAAGCAGGTGGTATTCCTGGTGCCGACGACGATTCTGGCACAGCAGCATTACAATACCTTTGTACAGAGAATGAAGGATTTTGCGGTTAATATCGAGATGCTGTCACGCTTTCGGACACCGGCGGACCAGAAGCGGGTGCTTGCCGGGGTACAAAAGGGCGAGGTAGATATTCTGATTGGTACGCATCGGGTATTGTCAAAGGATATCAAATACAAGGATTTGGGACTGCTGATGATTGACGAGGAGCAGCGGTTTGGTGTGGCACATAAGGAAAAAATCAAGCAGATGAAGGGGGATGTCGATGTACTTACCCTGACAGCGACACCGATTCCGCGTACCTTACACATGAGTCTGGTGGGGATCCGTGATATGAGCGTATTGGAGGAGCCGCCGGTAGACCGTCTGCCGATTCAGACCTTTGTATTGGAGCATAACGACGAGATTATCCGGGAGGCAATTCATCGTGAGCTGGCACGCAACGGACAGGTATACTATGTTTACAACCGGGTCAATGGCATCGATGAGGTTGCGCTGGCAGTGCAGCGGTTAGTGCCGGAGGCAAATGTAGCGTTTGCACATGGACAGATGAGCGAGCGCCAGCTGGAAAAAATCATGTTTGAATTTATCAACGGAGAGATTGATGTACTGATTTCGACGACGATTATTGAGACCGGTCTGGATATTTCCAATGTAAATACGATTCTGATTGACGATGCGGATCGTTTGGGACTGTCCCAGCTGTATCAGCTGCGAGGCAGAGTCGGTCGTTCAAACCGCACCTCGTATGCATTCCTGATGTATAAGCGGGATAAGATGCTAAAGGAGGTCGCAGAGAAGCGTCTGCAGGCAATCAAGGAATTTACGGAGCTTGGCTCCGGCTTTAAGATTGCGATGCGTGACCTTGAAATTCGTGGTGCAGGTAATCTGCTTGGCGCGGAGCAGAGCGGACATATGGAAGCGGTCGGCTATGATTTGTATTGCAAGATGCTCAATGAAGCGGTCAAGACGTTGAAGGACGGCACACCGGAGGAGGAAGATTTTGAAACAACGGTGGATTTTGCCATCGATGCGTATATTCCGGCGACGTATATCAAAAACGAAATGCAGAAGCTGGATATGTATAAGCGCGTAGCCGGAATTGCAAATGAGGAGGAGTTTGAGGATTTGCAGGAGGAGTTAGAGGATCGTTTTGGCGAGCTTCCGAAGCCGGTGAATCATCTGCTCTATATTGCGCTGATTAAGGCAAAGGCACATGAGTGTTATTTGACGAGCATGGTACAGCAGGGGGAAAACATCAAGCTGGTGCCGCATATCAAGGCAAAGTATTATATGGAGCGTTTGCAGGAGCTTATTAATCTGCGTGCGCCGAATCTGCAGTTTGTCAATGGTACGGCTCCGTATTTTCTCTATCGCATGCCGAAGGAGCAGCGCAATGCCCCGAAGCTGGCGCCGGGGAAGGTACGTTTGTTTGAGGAAATCAAAAAGCTGCTGGAGGATTTTCGGATTCTGTGTGAGAAAGCAGAGAATTGATGTGTATAAAAAGAACGGAAAGGAGTGAAGGATGATGTGGAAGGGATGGAGAAAAGGGGTAGCATCAGCGAGTGTGATGCTGCTTTTGTGCGGTTGCGGTATGCCGGGAACAGAGCAGACGACTGTCCCGTCCGCTACGCCTTATCCGACCGGAGTCAGCAGTGAGAAGCTGAGTCAGATGACGCGTGAGGAGCGCTTTGCGCAGACGGTTATGAGAGTCGGCGGGCTGGAGGTTTCATATGGTGAGGTGGTGCTGTATATGCAGTCCACCAAGGAAGAGGTAGAAACGCTCTATGGAAATGAGGTATGGAACTATGCTTTGGATAAGGATGGAACCACCTATGCTAAGAAGCTGAAGGATGAGCTGTTAGAGCAGATTATTTATACCAAGGTAGTTTGTGCGCAGGCGGAGCGTCTGGGGATTTCGTTGAGTGAGGATGAATTGCTGGATGTGGACGAATATACGGCGGTATATCTGGATAATTTTACGCAGAGCGAGCTGGATTATTACGGAATTACCAAGGCGCAGGTCGAGGCGATTTATCGGGACAATCTGTTGGCTACCAAGATTTATGAGAGTCTGACGCTGAATGTGGATACGGATGTGACGGATGAGGAAGCGCGACAGGCGGTATTGTATTCTATGTTTTTGGCAAAATATCGCATAGAGGAGGACGGAACGCGGACGACCTTGCGTGAGGAAGAGCTGCAGCTACTCAGGGAGCGTGCAGAGCAGCTGGCGGCAGAAGCAGAGCAGACGGAGGATTTTTACACCTTTGCGAAGGAGCATACAGAAAGCACAGAGAGCGTTGAGATGACGGTAGGGCGAGGTGAACTGCACGAGCCCTTGGAAAAGGTAGCGTTTGCATTGCAGGAGGGAGAACTGGGTGGTTTGGTGGAAACCGAGGAGGGCTATTTCCTACTGTATTGTAAGACCTATCAGGAGGAGGATGCGACCGAACAGAAAAAGATAGATATTATTCTGGAACGGCAGGAAAAAGCATTTTCTGAAAATTATGCAATCTGGGAGGCGGAAACCGAGGTCTGGGTGGACCGGCTGCTTTGGGATTCGATTGATTTGACCGGAGAGAAATGTGAGTAAAAAGCGGGCGCGTCGTGGCACTCGGACAAGAAAAAATGCATATAATTCCATAGAATGATTGAATTGCAGATTGGATAGGAGCATCTATGGAATGGGAGTATATTTGGCCGGTGCTTGCAGCTACCGGCTTTACTTTTGCAATGACAGCGGCAGGCGCGGCGATGGTGTTTTTGCTCGGAAGGCAGCTTAGTCCGGCGTTAATGAAGGCATTTATGGGTTTTGCCGGAGGTGTGATGATTGCGGCATCGGTGTGGTCTCTGTTGCTGCCTGCGATTGAAGAGGCAGTACGACAGGGCAAATCCGGTGTACTGCCGGCAGCCGGCGGCTTTGCGTTCGGCGGATTATTTTTTCTGGTGGTGGATTTTGCGCTGCAGAGGTTGCATAGAGAGAAGCTGGAGCAGAGTGCGGTGCGGGAAAAGCGACTGTCCAGAAAAACAAGTATGCTGTTTTTGGCGGTTACGCTGCATAACATACCGGAGGGAATGGCGGTCGGAGTGGCGTTTGCAATGGCAGCAGAGCAAGGGCTGCAGGAGGTTTCGATGGTATCGGCGATTGCATTGGCAATCGGAATCGGCATTCAGAACTTTCCGGAGGGAGCTGCGATTGCCCTGCCGCTTCGGCAGGAGGGGCTGAATCGGCGACAGGCATTTTTATATGGTGCTGCTTCCGGCATAGTAGAGCCGCTTGCCGGTATACTCACCGTCTTTGCAGTAGGGATGATTCAACCGGTATTGCCATGGGTGCTTTCCTTTGCTGCCGGAGCTATGATTTATGTGGTGGTAGAGGAGCTGGTTCCGGAAGCACATATCGAAAGCGGATTAAAAATCGGTACGATAGGAGCCTTGGTCGGATTTCTGGTAATGATGGTACTGGATGTAGCCCTGGGATAGAAAGAAAAACGAAGCAGTTACGAAACGATGGGCATTTTTTAAAGCCGCAGCAAAATGAATCAAAACCATCGCAGGCACGTTCTCACTACCTCAGTCTCGCAGCGGTACATAAGACGCTAAAATACAGCGTCTAAGTACCGGCGGACTTCGAGTACCTGCGATGTTTTGTTCATTTGCTGCGGCCTTTGTTCAAAAGTTTCGCCGTTTCGTAACTACTTCGAACGCTTGTTGACCGCGTAACTGCCTATTATTTTGCGACAGCTCTTGTTTTTTAGTCTTCGCCCTCCAGTTCAGGATTGTCTGCCGGGAAGATGGATTTTAGGATTTCGGCGGTAATGATAAGCGGGTTGCTGGTGCTGAGAACCTGTTCGTCATTGCCCTGCTGTGTTACGCGAATCTCTGTACCAACGTCCGGGAGCGGCATGATAGAGGAAAGGACATTTTCATTGACGTACATGGTGGATACATTTTCATCGTCTACCTGTACGACACTGTAAGGAGTAAAGCCGGAGCCGATTAAAAATACGGTGTATTCTCCGTCCTCCTTTTCGTTTTCCGGCAGGACGATGGTGCCGTCAACACCCGGCGTAATCTGAGCAGACGGAATCGTAGCGGTGGAATGACTCTCTGCAAAGGCAAGGATGTTGGTAACCAGAACGGTGTCTACGCCCATGCGCAAATCCGTTGCCGCATAAGGTCCAATTCCCTGCAGCGAGGTCTGTTCCCCATAGAGCATATCGTATTCCAAAATTTCCAACTCTTCCAGATAGAGGTCGGATGCCTGCTGGGTCTGGTGGAAGCGGTTGATGATACCCTCATGGATATCCAGTCGGTCCAGTACATAAGAATACAGCTGGTATGCCTCGACATTGTGAGTTTCCTTTTCTAGCTCGAAATTGCTCCAAAGGACATACTGAGTCTGGAACAGAGAATGTCCGTCCAGCTGCTCGTCGGTAAGCTTGAGACCCGGCAGATGATCACCATACATAACCAGTACGGTATCTTCATCAAACTCTTCTAAATAGGCAATCAGCTCGGCAACAAAGGTGTCCATTTCGTGAATCTGATTGACATAATATAAAAACTGATAGTATTGCTCTTTGGAAAAATCGTCCGGCAGTGTCAGGTCAATGAGCGGATTGGACAGTAACGGCTCGGTCGGATAACTGCCGTGACCCTGCACGGAAATCGTATAAATAAAATCGTGACCTCTGGTGGAGTCTAAGGATTTTGCGATTTCCTCAAGCAAAACCATATCCTTTGCCCAATCAAGCGGGGTACGTTCGATGTTCTGCATATATTCAATCGAAGTAAAGGTATCAAAACCAAGCTGGGAAAATACCTTGTGCCGCTCATAGAAGGTACCGTTGTTGTTGTGAATGGCGTGGGCGGTATAGTCCAGATTTTTCAGTACATAGCCGATGCTCTCACAGGTGGTTTCCTGCAAAATAGTCTTGTAAGGGTATTCGCCCGGACCGAAGAAGTCCAGATTCATACCGGTAATAACCTCAAACTCGGTATTGGCAGTACCCGCTCCGATGGATGGGACGGTCAGATAACCGGAGGTATAATGATCAAGCAAATAGTGCCAGGTAGGCAGCGGGTCAGAGCTAAAGGTGCTGCCAAGGATAGCAGTTGGGTCGAAAAAGGATTCCAGCTGCAGAAAAATAATATTTGGAGTGTCTGAATGCGTCTTTGGCGGTTCCGTAATCACCGGAGCTTCGGTAATAGTTGGTGGTACCGTAACAGTCGGTGGTGCCGGTGGCTCGGTCGGAGTCGGAGATGGTGCCGGTGTGACGGTTGGCGGCTCATCGTCGCGAATATCTGCAAGCTCCTTGGAGGTTACCAAAGTACCATTTTCCAACGCATCGATAATTTCCTGTACATATTCGTCGGAATAGTGCTTTGGCTTCGGAATACCGGTATTGAGCACACTGCTCATAAAGCAATACGGCAGACCGTAGTCATGATAAGCATCTGCCAGATTTCCAAAGTTTTCCGCTAAAAACTGAAAGCGTACACCAAAAGAGGTAGATACGATACCGGTTGCCAACAGTAAAATGAGAGCAGCGGTAACGCGGAAAAACGGCATACGTTCTACTTTTCTGCATTTGCGGAATAAAACCACGCAGCCGGCAATTGCCAAAAGCACGACGATACCGAGCAAAATCAGCTGAGGAATCGAAAGGTAATGGTCCCAAATGCTAATTGCAGACTTAATCATGGTAATATCGACAAAGGTAAACGGGGTGGTACGGAATTGCAGCAGGATAAAGTCTACCACACCGATGATGAACCAAAGCAGGGATACGACGGTATAATAGAAATATCTGCGGCGGAAAAACAATGCCGGAGCCAAGGTAATTGTAATAATGAGCGTATTATATAGGAAAACAAATGGATGGGAAAACATGGCAACGATGGCGAGCCAAAGAGATTCCCTTGAAAAAATGTCTACAATAAAGTTTAAAGCCGCAGCGAGAAAAAAGATTTGCACGATTGGCCGCGCAAGAAACTGCTGCACAGATTCTTTGGTTGGTTTGGAAATTTTCATACCTGCCTCCATCTATGATAAACAAACGGTGTTCCGTAACAAAAAATCGTAATTATTATCATAGCAGAAAAAAGGAATTATGCAAGTCCTGAATTCTTAACAAAAAATAAAGGATTTTTGCCGGAACTTCTGTTATACTGTACTATAATATAGGTAAAAACAAGAACAAGAACGGATGAGAAAATGAAGTATTGTGTAATTGTGGAATATGATGGAAGTGCATTTGCGGGCTGGCAAAAAAATAAGAATACCGGAAGCAAACGGGCGTTGCAGGATATTTTTGAGCTGATATTGTCAGAATATTATAAGGAAGCGGTACAGGTGCAGGCGTCCGGGCGTACAGATGCCGGGGTGAATGCGAAGGGACAGGTCTTTCATTTTGTAACCAGTCAAAAGAAAGATGCAGGAGTGCTTTTGACGGAATTGCGTCAGGCATTGGAACGTGGGTTGCGACCGGAGGAGCGGGGCGCAGTAGCGATTCGGACAGTTTGTCCGGTGTCGGATAGCTTTCACAGCCGTTTTGCGGCGACCGGAAAAACCTACGAATATTATTTGGAGGAACGGGTCAGACCGGGAGTGTTTGACCGCAGATATGCCTATCCGGCGGGCGGCCGTCTGGATTTAGAAGCGATGCAGAGAATGGCAGATTATCTGATTGGGGAGCATGATTTTCGCGCATTTTCCAGTCAGAAGGATGAAAAGAAGGATACGGTGCGGTGTCTTCGCGAGATTCGGATTGAACGGGTACCGCGTAAATATGCGGAGGGTACCTTAGTGCGGCTTTCGTTTACCGGTAATGGCTTTTTATATCATATGGTAAGAATACTGGCAGGTACGTTGTTGGAAGCAGGGCAGGGACTGCGTGCGCCGGAAAGCGTGCTTGCGGCACTGGAGGGTGGAGAACGCTGTAAGGCAGGACCGATGCTACATGCGGAGGCGCTGTTTTTAAAGGAAGTATACTATCCGGAGCAATTTGGAATTTTCTCCTGAAAAGATTAGAATCTGTTTAAGAAATGCTTAATGATGCACAGTTCGAGTTGACAAGAGAAAAAAAACGTGTAATAATAATGCCGTCATCGATAATTATATGATGTAAAAAAAGTGGAGGAGATAAGAATCATGAAGAAGAGATTGTTTAGTGTACTTCTTTGCCTGATTTTGGTATGCACTTCCTTTGCCGCATGTGGCAAGAAGGATGATGAGAAGGCATCCAATGATAAGCAGGAAGAAGTTAAGAGCGAAGAAGTTGTAGTTTCTACGATGCAGAATTTTGCAGATGAAGTTACCAAGGCGCTGGAGGAGGCAGAGAAGCAGACACCGGATGTGTTTGAGGGTTCTGGTGTTGAAATGACTCTGGAAGTAGAGCCTGGTAAGGAGCTGTTAGAGAATTATGGTCTGGCCGGTCTTGAAAAGATTGGTATGGAGATTGATGGTGATTTCAAGGAAGAGTTTATGGCAACGGTAGATGTTGCATTAAACGGAAGCAGCTTACTTGAGATGGCTATGGCAGCAGACAACGAGAATGTTTATGTAAATCTTCCGAAGTATTCGGATAGTTACATGGCAGTAAGTATTGAAGAAACTCTTGGTATGAGCTTAGAAGAGTATCAGGAGCAGATGATGGGCGCAATGAGTGCCAGCATGGAGGGTATGCCTACCGTTAGCGATATCAAGGAAATTTGGAAGGATTTCTCTACCGGTATGATCGGAAGCATTACCTATGAGGATCGTGAGAAGGATTCCAAGGTTGGTATCGAGGGCTATGAGGTTTCCGGTAACAAGTACATCAACAAGGTTGATATGGAAAAGATGGGAAAGACATTGAACGAGCTCATGGAAGCACTGGCTGAGTTCGATGCGCTGGAAATTACCGCAGAAGAAATCGAGATTGACGAAGAGTTAAAGATGTATCTGAATTACTATGAGGGTGAAGAGGGTACTTATGCAGTAGAGTTAACAGATGAGGAAGAGGGCTTTGTTTTCGTAGCAGCAGAAAAGGGCTACTGCCTGTATGCTGGTGATGGCGAGGAGAACGAGACCTTATTCTACACTGTAAAAGAGTCGGATACCAAGGGTGAGATCGTACTTACTCTGGATGGCGAAGAATTCGTAATCGAATATGATAATTACTCCAAGAATGGTGTTGACCTCAAGATGGATATCGAAGGCATTGAGGTAGCTCTGAGCATTCAGGAGAAGAGTGGTCTGACAACGATTACTTTCGATGTAGATGGTATGGGTATGAAGGTTTCCGGTACGTTAGAAGGAACAGAGAAGGAGACAAAGCTTACTCTGTCCGGTTCCTATCAGGACGTTGAAATCGGTACTCTTACGATGAATGTTAAGGTTCGTGATTACAAGGAAGTTAAGATTCCGAGTGATGTTGTAGACATGGAGACATGGTCGACCGGTCTAGACGTAGAAGCATTGATGACTGATTTACAGCAGATTATGGTGGATTATCCGTTCATCGGAAATCTGGTAAACAGCTATATTGGCGGCGAGATGGATGAAGACGACTATGATGATTACGATGATAGCGATGTAATCGGCGGAGATGATGTTGTAGTTGGCGGTGATGATATAACCGGCAGCGACGATGTAGAAACTCCTTATGAGATTCCGGCAGGTTACAGCGATGAGTTCATGGCTTTTACCGGATATGCTGTAGATGAGGACGGATATGTAGATTTCGAGCCAACCGAGGAAGAAGTTCTGGCAGTTGGTAAGCCATCTACCGGTTTTGATACTATACCTGTTACTGCAGAGCAGAAGGCAGATTTGATTGCTTATGCAGAGAACGCGTTCAAAGAGTTCTATCTTTCGGACTATGTTGGATACTATGTATGGGGCAGCATCGAGTATGAGAGTGTAGAGAGCTACTATCAGGAAGACTACACCTACTATGATGATGCGGAGTTCAGCAACAGCATTGAGCTTACCTTCGATTTAGTATCTGGTGAGCTTGGAAGAATTAACGTTAGAAACGTAGATCAGGCAGAAGCAATCCGTATGACCAACGAGTTACTGCAGATTGTAGACGTTGATTTTACCGTAACCGAAGAGAACATGGAAGAGTACAACGAAATTGAAAATGTTGTTGTAAGCGGCTATGAAGGCTCCAGCAGCTATTCGATTTCCGTTGCGGTTTACGAAGATTAATTTGATTGAAGAATGAACGGACGGAGGGTGTCTCGCAAGTTGTGAAATGACTTGTGGGACACCCTTCATTTATATATGTACTATGGTTTGAGCATTTTGCATTCGCTACAGACAGAGGATTGAAAAAATTGCTGAAAATGATATCTCAGGCAGACAAGTTAACCGAAACCAAAGCAGGTACTTGAATCCCGCCGGTACTTAGACGCTGTATTTTAGCGTCTTATGTACCGCTGCGAGGATGAAGTAGCGAAAGCGTACCTGTTTTGGTTTCGGTTAAGCTTGTCTGCCGTTAGAAAAATGCATTTTTTAATCCTCTGTCTGTAGCGAAAGAAAAATGCGCGAGCCCAAGGTATTTATACTTTCCAAGAATCTCAAAATAGATTATAATAGAGGGTGCAACGAGATTTTGAAATGAAAAGAAAGGTCAGGCTGCAATGAGATTTATACATCTGGCAGATACGCATCTGGCAGCGGTTCCGGAGAGCGGGACGAAGCTGGGAGAGATGCGTGCAAAAGAGATATATCAGACATTTTATAAGGTAATCGAGCGGTGCGAAGCAGAGCAGATTGACCTGCTGTTGATTGCAGGAGATATGTTTCATCGGGCACCACTGGTTCGGGAGCTGAAGGAAATCAATTACCATTTTGGGAAGCTGACGCATACGAAAGTGGTTATTATAGCCGGAAATCATGATTATATTGGGATTCATTCCAATTATCTTGGCTTTGAGTGGGCGCCGCAGGTAACCTTTTTTTATGAAAATACATTACAGGATGTCTATTTTGAAGAGTGGAACACGAGAGTATACGGTCTAAGCTTTCGAAGCCGCGATTGGAAGGAGGCGGCTCTGGAGGGGGCAAAACCGCAGAATAGAGAGGAAATTTCGATTTTGTTGGCGCACGGAGGAGAGCCGGATAAGCTGCCGATGGACAAAAAAGCCTTGGAAAAGGCGGGCTTTGATTATATTGCGCTGGGACATATCCATACACCGCTGCGCTTGTCCGAGCGAATAGCTTATGTGGGTTCGATGGAGCCATTGGACAAAAACGAGACCGGAGAGAGAGGTTATCTGCTCGGAGAGATTGCGGCTCCGGGAGAAGTTCCGAGATTGGAGTTTGTACCGGCGGCGCAGAGAAATTATCAGCTGTTGGAAATTGAGGTAACGCCGGATATGACGAATGGTGCCATCGGAGACATCTGTGAGCAACAGATGGAAGCCGGGGGCATGGAGCATATGTATCGGATTTGTTTGCGGGGAAAGCGTGCGGCAGAGCTGGTTATTGACCGAGAGATGCTGTTTAGTCTGGGCATCGTGTTAGAAGTATCGGATGAAACAATGCCGGACTTTGATTTTGAACAGCTGGCAAAGGAAAATAGCAATAATATTCTGGGAATGTACATCCAAAGAATCCTGGAAGAGGATATGGAAGAAACCCAGAAGAGAAAAGTATTGGATTATGGAGTAGAGGCCTTGTTGGCAGAGCTGCATAGAAAGTGATGGATGATTTGGAAATTAGAGAGCTTTATTTGGGACATTTCGGTAAATTTGAAAAGAAGGAGCTTACGCTTTCACCGGGCATCAACGTGATACAGGGTGCCAATGAGGCGGGAAAATCCACGATACATTCCTTTATTCGGGGAATGTTTTTTGGCATTGAAAAACGGCGGGGCAGAGAAGCGAAGGGAGACTTGTACGGTCGCTATCAGCCGTGGGAAACGCCGGGAGCGTATCAGGGAAGCATGATTCTGGAAAAGAATGATACCCGCTATCAGATTTCGCGTAATTTTTTGCAGAAGGAGCGCAGTGTTTCGGTTACGGATATGAGCACCGGCAGAGAATTGTCGGAGCAGGAGCTTTTGGCAGGAGGGCTGTTGGAGCATTTCAATGAAACCGTGTACCGAAATACCATCAGTATAGAACAGCTGAAGGCAGCGACGGAAAAGGAATTTGCAGGAGAACTGCAAAACTTTATTGCGAATCTGTCGATGACCCGGAGCAATGAGGTGGATATCAGTGGAGCGCTGCAGCGCTTGAAGGAAAAGAAAAAGCAGCTGGATATCGATGGCTTGGAGCAGGAACGGGCAGGTTTGGCAGAACAGGCATTACAGGCAGCGCAGAAGGTGGAACGGAGCGATGAGCTGACGGAGGCATTGCAGGAGCTGCTTGCGGAAAAGGAAGCACTGGAGCGAGATTTTGCAGAGCAGAGTAAGGGCTTTTTGGGAGAACAGGCAGCGGATATCGGCAGAATGCTGGAGAAGTATCAAACATATCAGGGGCTGACGAGGGAGCTGGAGAACCGAGCGAACAGCAGGAAGCAGCTGGAGGAGAGAATTCAAAAAATCGAAGAAGAGAAAATAGACAGTGCGACGCTGGATGCAGATTTGAAGCAGCTGAACCATATCAAGGAAGAGGCGCGGGCATTTGAAATGAGTCGAAACCGGGAACTGGATATTGAGGAAGATGCACTGAACCGAGAGCTGAAAGAGAAGCGCATGGGCTGTATAGCGGCAGCGTTGACAGGACTTATCATAACGATTGTAACGGCAGTGCTTTCTTTGGTACCGGGAATTGCAATCGGTATTGTCATTATGCTGCTTGCAGGTGTGATGTATCTGGTAATGGCATCGCGCAGAGAAAAGAAGTATCAGCTGTTGCTGCAAAAGAAACAGGAAGTTGTGTCGGAGCAGTTAAGTCTGGAAGGACGGAAAAAAGAAATTTTGGTCAGAAATTATGTGGTAGACACGGAGAGCCTGCGTAAAAAATACAATGCCAGAGTCGCAGAGGAGGCGGAGCTGCGTCAATTAAAGGAGCGCAGACAGGAAAATGAAGCAGAGCAGGAGAAGTATCTCAGACAGAGAGCACAGCTTCGAGCCGAGCTGTTGGAGTATTGCCGAAATCTGCAGCCGGAGCTGTTTGATGCAGAGGAGCTGACGGAGGAAGGGATGCGTGCTCTTGCAGAGCGGGTCAATGCGGCGCGTCAGAAGGAGTTTGCGGTACAGGAGAGTTATCGCAATGCAAAAGAGGAGCTGCGCAGCAGGGAAGAGCATATCCGCTGGGAGCTGAGTACGCTCGCAGGAGCGGCAGTGCAGCTTGAGGAGCTGGAAAAGCAGAAGAAGGAATGTGAGACGGCGATTGCAGAGCTTCAAAAAGAGAGTGTGGCATTGGAATTTGCCATGGAAACGATTAAGAAGCTTTCTGCGGAGATTCATGATAGCTTTGGTGAGAGCCTGAACCGGAGTATTTCAGAGAAGGTTAAGGAGATTACCGACGGTGCTTATGATGGGATAGTCATGGATGAGCAGCTGACGGTACGTGTAAGCTCAAAAAACGGCTATCTGCCGCTCGAAAAGCTGAGTGCAGGAACAAATTGCCAAATCTATCTGGCGGTGCGTATGGCGATGGCAGAGCTGTTTTTCCCGGAGGAGAGGATGCCGTTGCTGTTTGATGATACCTTTGCTTTGTACGATGATGCCAGAACGGAGGCGGCGTTAGCGTATCTGGCGAAAACAGGAAAGCAGATTTTGATATTTACCTGTCATACCAGAGAAGCACGTTTGCTGAATAAGCTTGGGATTGCGTATGAGCTGATAGAGTTGGGAGCGTAGAAGTGTCCGGAATGGAGGATAATGTGAATAGTCATGGAGAGAATATAGGACGGGGAATCATCCGGGGCATCGGACATGGAGTCAAAAGAATCATCCAGCTGTTGTTTCTTTTGCTGTTGCTTGCAATTGTATCGCTTGCAATTTGGTTTTATGTAAAATACGGAAAGCAGCTCTTTGCGTATCAGAGCAGAGCCAATGCATTGGTAGAGGCATCGACAGAGGAGACCTTCCGTGCATCGCAGACCAGCTTGGTATATGCGGCGGACGGACAGTTGATTTCTGCCCTAAAGGGGGAGAAGGATGTCTATTATCTGAGCTATGACTCTATACCGGAATATGTGATTGATGCGGTTCTTTCCGTAGAGGACCGAAAGTTCTTTGAGCATGATGGAATTGATTTGTTTGCGAATATTCGTGCAGCGATTGCGCTGATTGAGAATGAAGGTGAGATTCATCAGGGCGGAAGTACGATTACGCAGCAGCTGGCGCGAAATGTATTTTTAACCAACGAGGTCACATGGGAGCGAAAGATTACGGAGATTTTTGCTGCCATGGCGCTGGAACGCAAGTACAATAAGAAGCAGATTTTGGAGTTCTATTTAAACAATATTTATTTTGCAAACGGTTATTACGGAATTCAGGCAGCAAGTAAGGGCTATTTTGGTGTAAGTGTAAAGGAGCTGTCGCTGTCGCAGGTGGCATTTTTGTGTGCGATTCCGAATGACCCGACGGATTACAACCCGCTGACACGTTTTGAGTCGGCATTGTCCAGACGGGATAAGGTGCTGCTGCAGATGTGGGAGCAGGAGAAAATTACGGATGCCGAATATCAGGCAGCCCTGAAAGAGAAAATCGTACTGCAGACCTCGGAGACTACCGTGCAGAATTTTGCGGAGAGCTATACTTATTTTTGTGCTATCCGGGCATTGATGGAGCAGCAGGGTTTTGTGCTGCGAAACGAGTTTACGGACGAAGCGGATAAGGCAAATTATGAGAAGCAGTACTATGAGGCCTATTATCTGATACAGAAGCGGTTGTATACCGAAGGCTACCGGATTTACACCTCGATTGATTTAAAGAAGCAGGCGCAGCTTCAGGCGGCGCTGGATGCGGAATTAGCGGTCAATCAGGAAACGGATGAGGGCGGCACCTATTTGCTGCAGGGCTCGGCGGTGTGTATTGATAACGATACCGGCAGAGTGGTGGCGGTAATCGGCGGCAGAGAGCAGGAGATTGAGGGATATACCTTGAACCGGGCATACCAGAGCTTTCGCCAGCCGGGAAGCTCGATTAAGCCGTTGATTGTGTATACCCCGATGTTTGAACGGGGCATGTATCCGGACGATATCGTAGTGGATGAGCGTTTTGAGGGTGGTCCGAGAAATTCCGGAAATGTTTATTCGGGAGAGATTCCGGTAAGCCGTGCGATAGCGGTGTCGAAAAATACGGTAGCGTGGAAGCTGTTTGACCAGCTGACGCCGACGGTGGGCTTATCCTATCTGTTACATATGAATTTTCGTAAAATTGTGCCGACCGATTATGTACCGGCAGCGGCTTTGGGAGGCTTTACCTACGGTACCAATACGGTAGAGATGGCTTCAGCTTACGCTACGTTAGAAAATGACGGTGTGTTTTATAATCCGACCTGTATTGTAAAAATCATGGATGCAGAGGGCAATGAAATTATCGGAGATCGGATGGAGAGCAAACGAGTATATTCGGTCAATGCTGCGCGGATTATGACCTCATGTCTGCAGGGAGTTATGGAAACCGGTACCGGACGTAAGCTTACGGTAAAGGGGCAGAATACGGCGGGCAAGACAGGTACCACCAACGACCAGAAGGACGGCTGGTTTGTAGGCTACACAAAATATTACACGACTGCTGTATGGGTGGGCTTTGATATGCCGCGTGAGATGGAGGATTTGATGGGCAATACCTATCCGGGACGTATCTGGCAGAGCTTTATGACAACGATTCACGAGGGGCTTGAGGCGAAGGAATTTGAGATGTACGAGGATTTGCGCCCGAAGGAAGATCCGGGAGTATTGGAGGAAGAGGACGCAGAAGCCGAGGATAGCACCGCGAATGCGGAGAATGCAGAAAATTCGGAAGAAGATACAGAGGAATAGCGACAAGAAAGCCGTTGCAAATGTTTGAAGCATTTGTAACGGCTTTCTTGAATCATATGAAATTTACTGGTTCGTCTGGTTTTCCTTATACTTTCTTACGAAGTTCTGAATGCGATTGGTCGGACTTAAGAATTCGCTAATCGAGCAATCGTGGTTCAGAGTGTCGATTAACAGAGCGATGTACTTGCTCATATCTGCATTCAGATAGTATGGTCTGGAGAGCAGCTCTTCGGTCTGATAAATCAGGTTGGTGGTGATGACACGGTAAATCAAACCATCCTCATAAGCCTTATCGAACTTCTCTAAGCCATTGGTAAATAAACCGAAGGTGGAGCAAAGGAAGATACGGTTTGCCTTTCTCTTCTTTAACTCGGTAGCAACATCTAACATACTTTCGCCGGAGGAAATCATATCGTCAAGGATAACAACATCCTTGCCTTCGACATCCTTGCCGAGGAATTCGTGTGCAATAATCGGGTTACGTCCGTCTACAATGCGGGAGTAATCACGACGCTTATAGAACATACCCATATCCAGACCGAGCATCGTAGCAAAGTATACGGCTCTGCCCATAGCACCTTCGTCCGGGCTGATTACCATCATATGGTCGGAGTCGATGGTCAAATCCGGTACGTTGTTCAATAATGCCTTGATGAACTGATAGGTAGGCATTACGGTTTCGAAGGTCTTTAACGGAATTGCATTCTGTACACGAGGGTCATGTGCATCGAAGGTAATGATGCTTTCTACACCCATATTGGTCAGCTCCTGCAGAGCCAGTGCGCAGTCAAGAGATTCTCTGGTGCTTCTCTTGTGCTGACGGCTTTCGTACAAGAATGGCATGATAACGGTAATACGACGCGCTTTACCGCCTACCGCAGCAATCACACGCTTTAAATCAGCGAAGTGGTCGTCCGGAGACATATGATTGGTCTGACCACATACCTTGTAGGTTAAGCTGTAATTGGTCACGTCAGAAATAATATATAAATCATCGCCGCGTACGCTTTCCTTGATGACACCCTTTGCTTCACCGGTACCGAAACGAGGGCACTGGGTCTTAATCAGGTAATTGTCTCTTTCATATCCTGCAAATGCGATCGTAGAAGCGTGTGTATGCTCACGCTCTTTTCTCCATTTCACGATGTATTCGTTTACCTTCTCGCCAATGGAACGGGAGCTCTCCATAGCTACAATACCAAGAGCACCTACGGGAATGGTTTCAAAAAACTTTTCTTGCGGCATGTTGTAATCCTCCGTTTTTCTTTTGATGACGGGATTCTCCGTCTTGGGTTGCCTTTCGCCTTGACTATAATACTATCAGGTTTAAAATCCGTCAAGGGGGGAATTGAAAAAAGTTGTATCATTTTCTTGAAAAGTTGTATCATTAAGAGAGTTTCTTCTGAATACGAATATCCTCTCCGATGATCTTTAAAAAGGTGTAATTGCTGGCAATACGCGAGAAAATACGCTCGCTGTAATTGCTTTTGAGCTGGTCGAAGGACAGGTTCGTGGAGATAATCGTGGAACGCTGGCCGAGCAGACGCTCATTGATGCACAGGTAGAGCTGAGAGGTAATAAAGGTATTGTTCAGCTCAGTACCAAGGTCGTCGATAATCAGTAAATCGCAGTCTAAGATATGTGAAAACTGATTGGCGGTTTCGGTATAGGCACGGTCATCGCCGTAGTTATCGGCATGACCGAATTTGTAGCGCTCTAAGATATCGAACAGCTGAAAGGCGGTCAGATAAATCACAGTATGTCCGGTAGAAAGCAGCTCGCCTGCAATACAGTTGGATAAAAAGGTCTTGCCGACACCGGTATTGCCGTAAATCAGGAGATTGTCGTGACGGGAATCAAAGTCGCGTACAAACTCTTTGGCAGTAGCGAGAACTCGCTGCATATTGTCATACGGAGTCAGATGGGTCGTCTCGTCCACATAATCCTTGGAATAGTAATCCAGCGAAAACGTGGAGAAATTTTCCCGGTCGATGGCATGGCGAACATTGGATTGTGCGTAGAGCATGTCTACGACTGCCTGACGGAAGCAGTGACACTTGGCGGTACCGATAAAGCCGGTATCCTCACAATCCGGACAAAGATACTGTGGCTTTAAATAGTCGGCAGGGTAGCCGTGTGCCAGCATCAGCTCCGTTTTACGCGCAGACAATGCCTCGTTGCGTGCTTTTAAGCCCTCCAGCGCGACGGTATCGCCCATCAGGGAAAGCTTGGCACTGCGCACGGAGCCGGAGGCAATCTCGCGGTCGATTTCGTCTAATTCCGGAATCGCGGAATAAAGTGCGGTCTGCCGCTGCTCCAGCTCATAATGGCTTTTGAGGCGTCTGGCATCATATTCGCGCAGTATGGAATTGTATTGGTAATTTTTCAGTGGCATAATGTATCTCCGTTTCGAGAAGGTTGGTTGAAAGTAGTAACACAGTACCTGACGGAAGCGGCTATTTGTTCAGTAAACGTTCTTCCATGGAGGAATAATCGGCAGCAGTGTATTTGCGCTGCGGAAAGGTGTTAAAACGGTTGTTGGCAGGCGGTGCGGAATTGCTCTGCGCAGTCTTGGCAGCCTTGTCCTTTGCGGTGTTCTGGCGCGCAAATTCGCTGTCCAGTGCGGCGATATCCGATTTTTGCTTCACACCTGCGGTGTGCCAGCGTTCCAAAATCTTATCCGCATATTTAAAATCCGGCTTGGAGACGGCAAGGAGAGTGCGATTGCAGGCCTCCTCGATAATCGGGATGTCGAAGCCGTAGGTGTGGAACCAACGGTGCATATATTCTTTCTCGATGCGACCCGGCGCCCGGTTCAAACCGAATGCCCGGTTGACAGCACCAAAGTTGGTGTTGTAAATCGTAGTGGATGCCTCTGCCTTTTCTACGGTGTCGATGCCCTCCTTGGCCCAGGCAAGAGCGACGGATTCTATGTAAGAATGACTTTTTTTGTTGCGGGAGGCACAGTACTCGTATAAATGTACAATCAGCTCCGCAGAAAATCCGATGCTCTCGTAGAGATAGAGGACAAACTGGATGTCGGAAGGCTTTAAGAGGCGTTCCAACAGGCGCGGCAGCGTGGAAAGCACCCACTGCACATCGTCCAGAGAGGACAGTGCCTGTATCTGGGAATCTGAGTAGTTCGGAATCTCAAAGGCATTGATATCGGAAATCGGATTAGCTCCGTCGGAAGCAGGTGTACTGTTTGCCGCGGAAGGCTCTGTGGTAACGGCAGTATCCTCGCAGGAGCGGTTTGAAACTGCGGGAGTCAGAAACGCAATACCGCAGAGTGTATTTTCGGTATCATATTCCAAAGAAAGCAGCTGTTGCTTTTCCCAGTATTTTAATGCACGCAGGACATCCTTTTCGGTCTCGTCTAACTTGTCCGCAAGCTGCGTGATGCCGAACTCGGCAGTGTGCGAGCTCATCATGCGGAGCAGGGAAAGATAGACCTTTACATAGGAACCGTTTGCCTGCGGCATATAGTGGTCAATGAAATCATTGGAAACTAAGGTATATTCGATTTCAGGTATTCGAGTAAGCTTTAATGGGGACGACATTTTATAAAACCATGCCCTTCTAATATTTTCGTATCCAAAGTATAGCACAAGATTTTCAGAAAGAAAATAGGGTAATTTTTTGGAGGCATGTGAATGGATAACTTCGTGGATAATGTGGATAACGTGGATAAATGATATTGTACGACAATAGTAGAAAGAATGTGATAGGTGTAAACCGCGCAAAATATATACTTTTTGGAAATGGGGACTATTTTTGTAGAAAGAAAACGTCGAAACAAAAAATCCACAACCTTTCTCGACGACAAAGTGTTGATAAGGTTGTGGATAATGTGGATAACTATTCTTTGAGAAGCGATTCTCCCACTTTTACAATGTCTCCGGCACCCATAGTTATCAACAGGTCGCCGTTGGTACAATTTGATAATAAAAATTTTTCAATTTCGTCAAAATGGTGGAAATGCCATGCTTCCTTGCCCTGTTTTGTCAGCAAATCGAGGATATCCCCCGAGGAAATGTCGCCGGGGTCGGTTTCACGGGAGGCATAAATGTCGGCGAGGACAATGCGGTCCGCAAGTGACAGAGCCTCTGCTAATTCCTGCAGCAATGCCTTGGTGCGGGAGAAAGTGTGCGGTTGGAATATGCACCACACCTTGTTATGCGGATAATTCTGAGCAGCGAGAAGGGTCGCACGGATTTCGGTCGGATGGTGTGCATAATCGTCTACAATCGTAACCCCATTTCGTTCGCCCTTTTTCTCAAAACGCCGCTTGGCTCCGCCGAACTTGCAAAGTGCGGAAACGATAGCTGTAAGCGGCACGCCGAGCAAATCCGCCATTGCGGCTGCGGCTACGGAGTTGGAGATATTGTGGATACCCACAACACCCAGAGAAATATGTGCCAGCACCGTATTGCCGTGCATCAGGTCATAGCTGCCAAAGCCATTTGCATCGAAGGAAATATTTGCAGCACTGTAATCGTAGCTGCGCTCGGCAGAAGCAATACCGTAGGTGGTCAGCTGCGCCGGAAGTCCTGCGGTCAGCGTATCAAGCTGCTCGATGTCGCCCTGAATGACCAGATGGCTTTCTGCGGTCAGTTTTTCCATAAACAGTCGGAAGGAATGACGGATGTCGTCGATATCCTTAAAAAAGTCCAAATGCTCTGCTTCTATATTAAGTATGATTTCGTGCTTCGGAAAGAATTTTAAAAAGCTGTTGGTATATTCGCAGGATTCTACTACAAAATGCTCGGAGTGACCGCTGCGGGAGCTGCTGTGAATCGGTTCCAATACGGCACCGAGAGAAATCGTCGGGTCAAGCTCTGCCTCCAGCAAAATCATAGCGAGCATGGAGGAGGTAGTCGTCTTGCCGTGTGTACCGGCAATGCTGATGGCATCCTTGTACTGCTTCATCAGCTGCCCCAAAAATTCCGCACGATCCATCATCGGAATGTTTGCATTGGCGGCTGCCTGAAATTCTAAATTATCCGGATGTACTGCGGCAGTATAGACCACCAAGTCAATATCCGGTGTAATATTGGAAGCGCACTGACCATATGCTATAGAAAGTCCCATGGACTCCAAATGGTCGCAGGCTGCATTGTGCTGGGCGTCTGAACCGCTGACGGTAAAGCCGCGGGTATGTAACAGTTCTGCCAATCCGCTCATGCTGCTTCCGCCGATACCGATAAAGTGGACATGAATCGGATGTTCAAAATCGATTTGATACATAGTTACCTCGTTTCTGCGCGGGAAAAGCGCGTGTTTCTTACATATATAGTATAATCCATTCTGGAAAAATTACAACGATAATCTCATGAGCGGCGTGAAATTGTTTCAATTGAGTTCACGAAAAGGGAAAAAGGCGTGAGAAAAAAATGACATTTTTCTACATGTGAAACACAAAAGGAAGAAAAAGTTGAAAATTATAACAAAAATAGAAAATATAATTTAAAATAATTAGTGAATATGCCTTTCATTTTTGTGAATTTGTGCTATAATAGAAATAGATATCAACAGTGCCCTAAAATCGTAGTTTCCGGAGAATTCTATGCCGGATATGGGCGAGGGGATTCTAACATAAATATTACAAGAGGTGATAACGTGATTAAAAAAGAAATGATTGCCATGCTTTTGGCAGGTGGACAGGGCTCCCGTCTGGGTGTTTTGACCTCCAGTATTGCAAAACCGGCAGTGTCATTCGGCGGAAAATATCGTATTATCGACTTCCCGCTCAGTAACTGCATTAATTCCGGTGTAGACACCGTAGGTGTTTTGACACAGTATCAGCCGTTAAGATTAAATACGCACATTGGTATCGGTATTCCGTGGGATCTCGACCGTAATATCGGTGGTGTTTCGATTCTTCCTCCATATGAGAAGAGCACGAATGCAGAGTGGTATACCGGTACGGCGAATGCGATTTACCAGAACTTAAAGTACATGGAATATTACAATCCGGAGTATGTACTGATTCTGGGCGGTGACCACATTTACAAGATGGATTATGAGCTGATGTTAGACTTCCACAAAGCAAATAAGGCAGATATTACACTGGCAACCATTCCGGTGCCGATAGAAGAGGCAAGCCGTTTTGGTGTTGTAATTACCGATGAAGAGAAGCGGATTTTGGAATTCGAAGAGAAGCCGCCACAGCCGAGAAGCAATCTGGCATCCATGGGTATTTACATATTCAACTGGAGAGTCTTGAAGCAGGCATTGATTGATTTGTCGAATCAGCCGGGCTGTGATTTTGGTAAGCATATTATTCCATATTGCCACGAGAGAGGCGATAGAGTATTTGCTTACGAATACAACGGTTATTGGAAGGATGTAGGTACTCTGACTTCCTATTGGGAGTCCAATATGGAGTTGATTGATATCGTACCGGAATTCAATTTATACGAGGAGTTCTGGAAGATTTATACCAAGAGCGATGTGATTCCGCCACAGTATATTGCTGAAAATGCAGTTGTTGAGCGCTGTATTATCGGCGAAGGTACGGAGATTTACGGACAGGTATACAATTCTGTTATCGGGGCAGGCGTAACGATTGGAGAAGGTGCCGTAGTACGCGACTCCATCATTATGAAGGGTACGCAGATTGGCGAACGTACCGTAGTTAACAAATCGATTATTGCGGAGAACTGCTTCGTTGGTTTCGATTGTGAATTAGGTATTGGAGAAGAAGTGCCAAATGTGAAGTTCCCGAAGATTTACACAGACGGTTTAGTAACCATCGGAGAAGGTTCGGTTATTCC
The DNA here is from genome assembly GCA_017462755.1 of Lachnospiraceae bacterium. Classification (GTDB taxonomy): domain Bacteria; phylum Bacillota; class Clostridia; order Lachnospirales; family Lachnospiraceae; genus RGIG4057. The sequence goes on from JAFTQM010000014.1 coordinate 48,798, forward strand.
GAACAATGTAAAGATAGGAAAGAACACTGCCATTTCCGGAGGTACGACGCTGGATGATTATCCAAGCGGCCTATTAAAGAGCGGTGAAAGTATTATTAAGGCAGGTGACTTTAGATGAGAGCGATAGGAATTATTTTAGCCGGTGGTAACAGTAACCGTATGCGTGAATTGTCCAATAAGAGAGCAATTGCTGCTATGCCGGTGGCAGGCAGTTACCGCGGTATTGATTTTGCATTGAGTAATATGACCAATTCCCATGTACAGAAGGTAGCAGTGCTGACTCAGTACAATTCCAGATCACTGAATGAGCATCTGAGCTCCTCCAAGTGGTGGGATTTCGGAAGAAAGCAGGGCGGATTATTTGTATTTACTCCGACGATTACAGCAGATAATGGTTTTTGGTATCGTGGAACGGCAGATGCGATTGCACAGAATCTGACCTTCCTGCGCAACAGCCATGAGCCATATGTAGTGATTGCATCCGGTGACGGTATCTATAAGCTGGATTACAATAAGGTACTGGAATTCCATATTGAGAAGCAGGCTGATATTACCGTAGTTACGACAGAGCTGGAAGAGGGCGAGGATTGCAGCCGCTTCGGTATTGTAACCGCGGATGAGAACGACCGCATTGTTGATTTCCAGGAGAAGCCGTTAGTAGTATCTTCCAACTTGATTTCGACCGGTATTTATGTAATTCGTCGTAGACTGCTGATTGAATTGCTGGAGAAGTGTGTAGAAGAGGATCGCCACGATTTCGTTAAGGATGTTCTGATTCGCTATAAGGATATGAAGAAAATCTATTCTTATGAGATGGAGGGCTACTGGAACAATATCGCGAGCGTAGAGTCTTACTACAAGACCAATATGGACTTCTTAAAGAAGGATATCAGAGATTATTTCTTCAAGAAGTATCCGGATGTTTATTCCAAGATTGATGATTTGCCTCCGGCAAAGTACAATCCGGGCTCGGTAATGAAGAACAGTCTGGTTTCCAGCGGATGTATTGTGAATGGTGTCGTTGAAAATTCGATTCTGTTCAAGAAGGTATATGTGGGTAACAATTGTACGATTAAGAATTCGATTATTCTGAATGATGTGCATATCGGAGACAATACCCACATCGAGAACTGTATTGTAGAAAGCCGCAATACGATTCGCCCGAATACCACGCATATTGGTGAGAATGGCGAAATCAAGATTGTAATTGAAAAGAACGACCGCTATAGCTTATAGTATTGGCGGCAGCGTTGGTGGAGAATTTGAGAGGCTCTGCTGAATGAATATCACAGCTCTCCACTTTAGGGTGGGGAGCTGTTTTTTACAAGTAAGTAGTCGTTATGCGACTATTTCTTGTTGTACAACCCTTAAGGGGGATGCAAATCGAAATTTTTTAATAACTTAAACCTTCCAGGGACAAGGAGAAGGGTTTTGCAAGGAGCACGGATGGATTCCGTGCTTCCACAGAAAAGGACAAGGGGGATACGACAGATGCAGATTACGGATGTACGAATCAGAAAAGTCAGCAAAGAAGGAAAGATGAAAGCTATTGTTTCAATTACGTTGGATGACGAATTTGTGGTACATGATATTAAAGTGATTGATGGGGAAAAAGGATTGTTTATTGCAATGCCGAGCAGACGGGCAAGCGATGGAGAATATAAGGACATAGCGCATCCGATTAATTCGGAAACCAGAGACCGGATTCAGAAAATGATTTTGGAACGATATGAAATTGCGCTGGCAGAAGCAGATTTTGCAGAGGAAGAAGAATAACGATTCCTACACTATATTTTGTATACGTTGTGTGAAGAAAAAACGAACAAAAATCATGAAAACAGAACGATTCTCACAAAGGATGGAATAAATATTAAATTATCAAAATATACAAAATACAAAATAACAAAAATCAGAAAATTGATTGCGAATGACCTTGAAGTGTGCTATAATAACAGTAAGGAAAACTCAGGAGGTGGTTATTATGGCAAACACATTATTTCAAGAGGATATGAGCTTGGCTCAAATGGAGCAGACTTTGGAGAGTGTGCTGTTAAAACATGATATCGGAATTCGGATATTAGCTGATTTGCCGGTAACCGCGGAGGACTATGTTCGGCTTTTGGAGGCCTTAAAGGTGGTCCAAAACGATATGGAGATGGTGGACCGGTATCGTCTTAGTGTAGTAACTGCATGGATTTTTTCCTTGCGTTATGAACACTTCGGGCGCAAGGACTATGCGCATATCGTAGATGAGCTGGCGGCGTTGAAGCAGTATTCGGTGCGGCAGTTTTTTGCAATCTGCAATAGTGTGTTTAATGACTTTGATTTGGTAACGTATTTTCCGGAGATTCGCACCTTCAAGGAGCTATATAGTATGGTAGTAGTACATGCGGGTATTCCGGAGCAGATGGGAGAGTATTTCTGTCAGGTAATTGAGAAACTGATGCAGGATCGTGATATGTCGAAGGCAATGGAGAGTATTACGGAGTATCTGGCGAGAGGCTTGGAACAGGTAGCAGGCTTTGTAGACCGCGCATTTTTGGAGAAGCTTTTGCAGACTGCGTCCGAGATTATGAAGGACTGTCAGACCGGAGAGTATACGGAGGAAGCATTACAAAAGAGATATCCGCATACTGCGGGAGGAATCATACGTCTGTGCATTGAGTGGAGCCGGAAGAAACAGCCGGAGTGTGCATAATAAAAAAGAGTTCTTCGGAACTCTTTTTTTTACTCAACTTACTTGTCAAAGTAGTATAAATGGGCTAAAATGAAATAATAGCAGAAAACGAAATGCGCACAAAATGCGCAGAAATGAGGAAAAGATGAAGAAACTACTGGTCTATTTAAAGGATTACAAGAAGGAAAGTGTTCTGGCGCCTTTGTTTAAGATGTTAGAGGCACTTTTCGAATTGTTTGTACCGCTGGTAATGCAGCAAATCATTGATGTAGGTATTGCAAACAGAGACAAAGGATACATCGTTCGGATGTGCCTTGTGATGGTGGTACTCGGTGTGATTGGTCTGACCTGCTCGCTGACGGCACAGTTTTTCTCGGCGAAGGCAGCCGTGGGCTTTGCGACAAAGCTGCGTCATGCATTGTTCGCTCATATTCAGAGACTGGGCTATACGGAGCTGGATACTGTCGGTACTTCGACGATGATTACCCGCATGACCAGTGATATCAATCAGCTGCAGTCCGGTGTAAATATGGTACTGCGTCTGTTTATGCGCTCGCCGTTTATCGTATTTGGTGCGATGATTATGGCATTTACGATAAATGTAAAGGCGGCGTTAATTTTTGTGGTTACCATACCGCTTCTGTCATTGGTGGTATTCGGTATTATGATGATTACCATACCGATGTTCAAAAGAGTGCAGGCGGCACTGGATCGTGTACTTGGTAAGACACGCGAGAATCTGACCGGTGTGCGCGTTATTCGTGCGTTCGCAAAGGAAGAGGAGGAAATCTCCGAATTTGATAAGAGCAATGTGCTTCTGACATATCGTCAGATTCGTGTTGGAAAGATTTCTGCGCTGACCAATCCGCTGACCAATGTCATTGTCAATCTGGCGATTGCGGTGCTTCTTTGGGTTGGTGCGATACAGGTAGACATCGGCATCATTACGCAGGGTGCAGTCGTAGCGCTGGTAAATTATATGTCGCAGATTTTGGTCGAGCTGGTAAAACTGGCAAATCTGATTGTTACGATTACGAAGGCAGTGGCTTGTGCCGGACGTATTGAGAAGGTGTTTGATATGACACCGGAGATGCAGGACGGAGATGCGGCAGCATTTGCAGAATTAACGCATGTGCAGAGCCAGAAGCGAAAGGGCGCGGTAGTAAAGGGTGCGATGCGTCAAAGGCATTCGGATTATGCGGTTGAGTTCCGCGGAGTCGGTTTGACGTATAAGAATGCCGGTGCCGAGTCCTTAGACCAGTTGAATTTTAAGATTAAGCATGGTGAAACGGTTGGTATCATCGGTGGTACCGGTTCCGGAAAATCCTCAGTCATCAACCTGATTCCGCGTTATTACGATGCGACGGAGGGAGAGGTGCTGGTAGACGGTATCAATGTCAAGGATTATCCGATGGAGGTATTGCGCGATAAGGTCGGTATGGTAATGCAGAAGGCAGTGCTGTTCAAGGGAACCATTCGTGAGAACCTGCAATGGGGCAAGAAGGATGCCACGGAGAAGGAAATGTACCGTGCGCTGGACATTGCGCAGGCACGTGAATTTGTAGACAAAAAAGAAGGCGGTCTGGATGAGCCGATTACGCAGGGCGGCAAAAATCTGTCCGGTGGTCAGCGGCAGCGTCTGACGATTGCGCGTGCGCTGGTAAAGCAACCGGAGATTCTGGTATTGGATGATAGTGCTTCGGCACTGGATTTTGCAACCGATGCCCGTCTGCGCAAGGCATTGCGGGAAATGGATGCTTCGATGACGGTATTTATTGTGTCCCAGCGTGCGGCATCCATCATGCATGCGGACCAGATTATCGTGCTGGACGATGGCAAAATCGTCGGTATCGGTAAGCACGAGGAGCTGCTGCGGGCCTGTGAGGTATATCAGGAAATTTATTATTCCCAGTTCCCGGAGAAGGCAGGAAAGGTGGTGACGGAATAATGGCGAAGACAGAAAAGGCAAAGAAAATGGATACCGGTACCTTAAAGAAGGTGCTGCATTATATCCGTCAATATCGCTGGTATGTGCTGCTTTCGTTGGTGTGTGCTGCAATAACGGTAGCACTTACGCTGTATATTCCGATTTTGACCGGTGAGGCAATTGACCATATCATTGATAAGGGACTGGTGGCGTTTGGACCGATTAAGCAGATTATTTTGAAAATTGTGATAGCTGTGCTAGCAACGGCAGCAGCGCAGTGGCTGATGAATGTCTGCAACAACCGCATTACCTACAATGTAGTACATGATATCCGAGAAGGAGCATTTCGAAAAATTGAGATTTTACCGTTAAAGTATATTGATTCTCATTCTTACGGAGAGATTGTGAGCCGTGTCATTGCAGATGTGGACCAGTTTGCAGACGGTTTGCTGATGGGCTTTACCCAGCTGTTTTCCGGTGTGATTACCATTCTCGGTACTTTATTGTTCATGCTGACCATTAACGGTAAGATTACACTGGTGGTCGTACTGGTAACTCCGGTGTCGTTGTTTGTGGCAGCATTTATTGCCAAAAAGACGTATACTATGTTTCATATGCAGTCGGTAACGCGCGGCGAGCAGACTGCGTTGATTGACGAGATGATTGGAAATCAGAAGATTGTGCAGGCGTTTGGTCAGGAGGACGAGGTACTTGCGCGTTTTGACGAGATTAACGAGCGTCTGGGAAAATATTCGTTAAAGGCAATATTCTTTTCCTCGACGACCAATCCGGCGACCCGCTTTGTCAACAGTCTGGTATATACCGGTGTCGGTCTGACGGGTGCGTTGATTGCAATCTCCGGCGGTATTACCGTGGGACAGCTGTCCTGCTTTTTGAGCTACGCAAATCAGTATACCAAGCCGTTCAATGAGATTTCCGGTGTGATTACTGAATTGCAGAATGCCATTGCATGTGCGGCAAGAATTTTTGAATTAATTGAAGAAGAACCACAGGTGCCGGAGGCAGAAAATGCGGTTGTACTGGACGATGTGGATGGTACGGTAACACTTCGAGACGTAGCATTTTCATATGTGCCGGAGCAGAAGCTGATTCGTGACTTTAACTTGTCGGTAAAGCAGGGACAGCGTGTGGCTATTGTTGGTCCGACCGGCTGTGGCAAGACTACGGTAATCAATCTTTTGATGCGTTTTTATGATGTGAATAGTGGTTCGATTCAGGTAAGCGGAACGGACATCCGTGAAGCAACCCGGGCGAGCCTGCGTACCAGCTTTGGTATGGTGCTGCAGGAAACTTGGTTAAAGTCAGGTACCATTCGTGAAAACTTAATGATGGGAAAGCCGGAGGCAACCGAGACAGAGATGATTGCAGCGGCAAAGGCAGCGCATGCGCACAGCTTCATCAAGCGTATGCCAAAGGGCTATGATACGATTATTACAGAGGATGGCGGAAATCTGTCGCAGGGACAGAAGCAGCTGCTTTGTATTGCCCGTGTTATGCTCTGTCTGCCGCCAATGCTGATTTTGGATGAGGCAACCTCTTCGATTGATACCAGAACTGAAATCAAGATACAGCAGGCATTTGCGCGGATGATGGAGGGCAGAACCAGTTTTATTGTAGCGCATCGTCTGTCTACGATTAAGGAAGCGGATATTATTCTGGTTATGAAGGATGGCAATATCATCGAGCAGGGCAACCATGAGACGCTGCTGGCACAGGGCGGTTTCTATGCAAACCTGTACAATAGTCAGTTTTCGATGTAATACAGAGGGATGTACTTTAGGAGAAGGTGAGGCATGAAAAAGAAAGGCTATAGCATACTGGCAGGAGTGATTTTGCTGCTTTTTTGGCAGCTGCTCAGTATGAAAATTGACAAAGAAATTTTTCTGCCCTCACCGGGAAATACCCTCAAGGCATTGTTTCATCTGTTGCAGACAAAGGAGTTTTACCTGTCGGTAGGTGGCTCCTGTCTGCGGATTATGAGCGGTTTTGTACTGGCACTGGCAGCAGGGACATTGCTTGCAGTGTCAGCCGCTTGTGTGTCGCTGTTACGGGCGGTATTTGACCTTGCAATGCAGCTGATGAAGGCGATTCCGGTGGCATCCTTTGTTATATTGGTATTATTGTGGATAGAATCCGCGCAGCTTGCGATTGTAATTTCATTTTTGATGGTTCTGCCGGTGGTTTATACCAATGTGCGGGACGGTATCGGGCAGACGGATGCGAAGCTGTTAGAAATGGCGGCGGTATTTCGTTTAAGTCACTGGAAACGAATTCGATACATCTATGCACCTGCAGTCCTGCCGTATTTTGTGTCGGCATGCTCGGTCGGACTCGGTTTTTGTTGGAAAGCCGGTATTGCGGCTGAGGTAATCGGCTTGCCGGAGCGTTCGATTGGAGAACAGCTTTATGAAGCAAAGCTGTATCTGATGACTCCGGAGCTGTTTGCATGGACAGCAGTGATTGTGATGGTAAGTGTCTTGTTTGAAAAGCTGGTGATGCGGCTGATTCGCCGGCTTGCAAAATAAAACGATAAAACAGAGCATGTGCTGTGAGGCAGGAAGGAGACAGAGCGTTGGCAATTGTTTTGGAGCAGGTGAGAAAAAGCTATGGAGACCAGCTGGTACTGGACGGAATCAGCCGGACGATTGCTATAGGCTCCTGTATCGCCCTGATGGGACCCTCCGGAATCGGAAAGACTACGCTGCTGTCGCTGTTAGCGGGATTGCAGTCGCCGGATTTTGGCAGGATAACCGGACTTCCGAAGCAGCGGGCAATGGTATTTCAGGAGAATCGCTTGATTGAGCATGCGAATGCCCTGACCAATCTCAAGCTAGTGTGCGGGGCGGAGTATACAAGGGAGGTTCTGATTGAGGAGTTAAAGAAAATCGGAATCGAGGATGTGCAGAAGCCGATTGTAGAGTTTAGCGGCGGCATGAAGCGGCGTGTGGCGATTTTGAGAGCGGTGCTGGCAGAAGCAAAGCTTTTGTTGATGGATGAGCCGTTTTTGGGGCTGGATGCAGAGCGCAAAACGCAGGTCATGGAATATGTAAAAGCGCATTGTGCAGGAAAGACCGTAGTGCTTGTGACACATGAGGAAGAGGAAGCGAAAGCGCTTGGTGCAGAAATATGGTATTTGAAATAAAAAGGTGGATTCCTACGGATAGCGGGAATCCACCTTTTTGAAGCTAAGCAAGATGTTCTTTTTGCTTGCGTTTGAATTCATACATTCTGGTATCTGCAGTGTGGTATACCTCGTGTGCGCTGCATTCCTTCCACTCGCTTGCCGCTGCGTAACCAAAGGCGGCAGTCAGCTGAAAATTGTTGCAACGGTGACTGTATTCCTCCAGACGCTGTTGGAAACGTGTCAGATGCTTGTCATAAGAAAAGGCGCGTGCATCGTCAATGACAATCAGGAATTCATCGCCACCCATACGTCCGATAAAACCGAATTTTTCGAAGTACTCCTTTAAAAGCTCGGCGAAGGTCTTGAGCAGGTGGTCACCGACCTCGTGACCGTGGGAGTCGTTGGTAATCTTCAAATCGTTCAGGTCGATGCTGATAATACCGTAGTTTGCATCGTCGATTTCCTCGACCTGACGCAGCTTTTCTTCGCAGGCGTGTCGATTACCGATATCAGTCAATTCGTCCGTGTAAGCATATTTTTTCAGAACTTCATTCTCGGCTTTTTTGGTCAATGTAATCAGCGTTTCCATGACAAATGCAATCAGCAGGAACAGGACAAAGCCGAGTGTACCGATGGCAGTAAAGGCAAGCATGGATGTCGGATTGCCGGTAAGAAGCACGATAATATCGTACACGATAACATCCAAAAGTACACCGGCGCCTGCCAGACAGATACCAATCATTTGAATCCGGTCGGCACTGTGACGACGACGGAAATTCTTCATGACACAATAAAAAATGGATAACACGGCTGCAAGCTGAAATACATGCAGAAGCGAAAGTAATTTTTTAAAATGAATCAAATCGGAGAAATGCAGGATGCAGGCAATTGCGGCGAATGCAATCTCTAACACCAGCAAAATCCGATAAAAAATCAGTATGCCCCTTTGTCTGGTATATTGGACATCCCGATAAAAATACAGCATAATCGGAACGGCCGTCCAGAAAAGAGTGAAATTCTCCAAGGTCGAAATAAAGTATACCGGCAGATTGAACAGCTGCCAGAAATCGAAATAGCAGGTACTCCACAAGCCTACCAGGAAAGCGAATAAACCGACGAAATAGATGCGGAGTGCAGATGGAATCTTGAAAGTCAGGAAGGCTGACACAATCTGCAACAAAAGCCCGAACAACATCAAAAACAGACCAATAAAGCAGAAAATTCCCTGTTTGGCATACAACGCTTTGATGGCTGTGTTTGCAGGATAAATCGCAGGAATGTCAAAGGAGGTCAAGACATCATACTCGGTTGGATAATAACACACCCGAAGCTCTTTGCCTGAAAAGTCGGACGGTAAAGAGACGATATGACAGCCACTGCCTGCAAATTTGTGTGCTTCCAATCGGTCCATTGCATATTCGTAGAGCAGAACCTCATCAATCCAAACCTGAAGAGCGGAATGATAGCAGTTGAGCAAAAGCTCGTTGTTCCCGGAAAAAGCACTGTCCGGAAGCATTGTAATCAATGTAATGGTATCCTTGTAGCGAGTATTGTTCAGTCGAACCCCTGATATATTTGCATCAGAAGCGAGGACTGTATCGTTATGTAAGACAGTCCAATGATGTTCTAATAAGATATTTGGAAAAGTATTGTTTCGCATATAGTGTCCCATGATTGCCAGACAGAGTACGCAAAGAAAGGTTAAGACGATAGTAGTTAAATGGGAAAATCGTCGATTTGTTTTTCCTATTTTCATAGACAGTCCCCTCGCATGTCAAAATACTAATCAAAAGTGTACAACCCTCATATAGTACTATATTAACATAATATGAAGATGTTTTGCAAGCATTTCAGTAAGATAGTGACTTGACAAGCGTCAGAACGTAGGCTATGCTATATTTTACAAAGCTTAGGAAGAAGGAAAGCGTAGAAAATGCGCAGAAATGAGGTAGAATATGCATATTACATTAACCGGTAATTTAGGAAGCGGAAAGTCAACGATTTGCAAGATATTAGAAAATGATTATCAGTATGAGATTTATTCGACCGGAAAGGTACAGCGTGCGATTGCAGAGGAGATGGGAATCAGCGTATTGGAGATGAATCAGCTGATGTGTACAGACCACAAGTATGACCACCTGATTGATGATACAACAGCGAAAATTTCCCGCGAAAATCCGGACAAGGCGATTGTATTTGACTCTCGTCTGGCATGGAATTTTGTAGAGAAGTCCTTCAAGGTATTTTTGTCGGTAAGTCTGCAGGTGGCAGCAGAGCGTGTATACAACGATAACCGTGGCGAGGTAGAGAAGTACAGCTCGGTAGAAGATGCGAAGAACCAGTTGAAGCTGCGTGCGCAGACGGAGGATGTAAGATATAAGGATATTTATGGTTTGGAGTATTTTAATTTTAACAATTACAATCTGATTTTGGACAGTACTTATTGTACACCGGATGCATTGGCAAAGCTTTTGATGTCAGAGGCAAATGCTTATGACGCGGCGGTATCGGCAGGAGAGCAGCCGGGCGTAAAGATTTTGATGTCGCCAAAGCGTCTGGGTGTGAAAATCGGAGAATTGAAGCTGGAGCAGGAGATGTTGTATCCGGCAGGAATTGTTAAAATCCGTGCAACGGAAGAGGATTATGAAATCGTAGAAGGAAGAGAGATTGCAGAAGAGGCGGCAGCCAAGGGAATGCCGTTTGTAGCTGCACAATTAGTCTAAAATCTGAACTGTGTCCCCGGAAGGTGCTTCCGGGGATATTTATGAGGAAAGAAATGCAGGAAAAGAAGTTAAACTATAATAAAACGCTGTATGCCTGTTTTGTCGGCTATATTGTACAGGCAATTGTAAATAATTTTGTTCCGTTGTTGTTTTTAAATTTTCAGAAGCAGTACGGTATTCCGTTGGAGAAGATTACCCTGTTGGTTACCATCAATTTTGGATTGCAGCTGTGCGTTGATTTGATTGCAGCAGGCTTTGTGGACAAAATCGGTTATCGGGTTTCTGCAATGTTAGCGCATGGCTTTGCGGTAGCCGGGCTGGTGCTTTTGACGATTTTGCCGGAGGTAATGGCGGATCCGTTTACCGGAATTTTGGCGGCGGTTATGGTATATGCGATTGGCGGCGGATTGCTGGAGGTGTTGATCAGTCCGATTGTAGAGGCCTGTCCGACGGATAACAAGGAAACGGCGATGAGCCTGCTGCATTCGTTCTATTGCTGGGGACATGTCGGAGTCGTGCTGGGTTCTACGCTGTTTTTCGGGTTGTTTGGCATAGAAAACTGGAAGGTTATGGCTTGTATCTGGGCGTTGGTACCTTTGGTCAATTTTGTATTGTTTTCGCGTGTGCCGATTGCTTCGCTTTTGTCCGAGGGAGAGGAGAGCATGAGCTTAAAAATGCTGGCGAAGAACCGGGTATTTTGGCTGCTCATGATGCTGATGGTTTGTGCGGGAGCGTGTGAACAGGCGGTAAGTCAATGGGCATCGACCTTTGCAGAGAAGGGGCTCGGTATCAGCAAAACGCTCGGAGACCTGACCGGACCGATGATGTTTGCTATTTTTATGGGTACGGCAAGAGCGCTGTATGGAAAATACGGGGAGAAAATCCGTCTGGAGAAATTTATGTTCTTTAGCGGTATGCTCTGTCTGGTATCGTATCTGCTGATTGCATTGGTACCGAATGCGGTAGTCGGGCTGGCAGGCTGTGCGTTGTGCGGTCTCTCGGTAGGTATTATGTGGCCGGGCACCTTTAGTATGGCAGCCGCAGGACTTCGAACCGGAGGAACCCTGATGTTTGCGTTGCTTGCGCTGGCAGGGGATTTGGGCTGTTCGTCGGGACCGACGGTGGTCGGTGCGGTAGCAGGCTTGTTTGAGGAAAATCTGCGAGTAGGAATTCTGGCAGCGGTAGTATTTCCGGTGCTGTTATTGATTGGTTTAGTCATGTGGAAAAAACGGAGCGGAGCATAGATTTATTTTTGTGTTTGTTCTTCATGGTTTTATTTGGAAACGAACGGACATTTGCCGGTGAGTATCATCGATTTACAGTAGCTGTAAATGAGCGAGAAAACGAAAAAATTAGTTGGTATTCTTCTGATGAAAATGTAGCTCGATTGAAAAACGATACACTCTCTTAGAGAGATGTAGGGGGCATATCGAATAGAACGATATGCCCCTTGTTTTTTATTTTAGGTTCCGTAACTGTTCCAGTTCTTTTTGTAATGCAATGAGTTCAGCATCTTTTTGCGACAATTGAGCTTGCAGTTGCTCGCAGTGGCTTTCGAGTTGTTCGCGCTGGTTCTCGAGTTGTTCGCGTTGGTTCTCGAGCTGTTCGCAGTGGCTTTCAAGCTGTTCGCAGTGATTTTCCAGTTCTGCACAGTGGATTTCCAATTGTTTTGCCTGCTCTTCTTTATACTTGTGATAGCGTTGCAGGCGGTAATATTCTTCTCTGGCTTCGCATTGCTGGCGAATTCGTTCTTCTTCACTCAACATATACATGGTATTGGTAGCTTCTTGGATATACTCGTTATTCTGTGCAAGCATCTTAATCTCCTCCCATTCCGTGGTGCGAAAGAGGGCTGCCCATTCATCAATATGATTTGACCGGTCCTCTTCGGTGGCTAGCTTGGTTTGATTTAAGTTTATCACAGAAAGAACGAATTTGTCACTATAAACGTGATGATTTTTTTCATTTTGAAGTTTGTAGGTAGCATAGAATTCCGGATGTTCCGGAAAGAGATCAAATTCAAGAAAGCAGATTTGAATAACCGGCATTGTCTCAATATAGCCTTGACCGCGGGTCAGGTTGTCGAAGGTACGACAAAGATATGTAAGGGAACGCTCCGGCCAGTTTCCTTCGTTTACAACTTGCATTTCCAAATTGATAATGCGGTTTTGGTTGAGAAGGATAGAAATGTCAAGTACGACGGTCTTGTCATCCAAAGTTTCACCAAGCTCGATGGGATTTCGGATGGTTGTTTCTTTGATTTCCTCCGGTTTTAAATGAAGCAAGGAGCAGAGCAGGCCGGTAAGAGCTTTTTGATTGGTTTGGAACACTGCCCGAAAGAGATAGTCGTTTGTCATACGATATCGCACCTTACCGGTAGCCTTCGCATAAATGGGAATGACAGTGTCTGAAAATGTGTTTTGATTAAGCATAGATCCTCCTTTTGGGTATGAAATTAAAATAAGTGAAAGTAATTGATGTGCATATCGCGCACGTTGAGGTAAAGCGGAGTATCCGCAATGCCATAAAACATAGAAAATAATAGAAAAAATAGAAATGCTGAGAAGCAGCATAGCAATATTATAATGTTGATATCGGGAATATGCAAGCAAAAAATGTTCGAATATGATATTCAAGCCATAAGAGAGCCAAAAAACTTCACATAGAAGATTTTGGCTCTCTTATTTGGTATTGCTATTTTATGTATTTATTCATGAGACTTTGCAATGAAGAGCAATGACATTACATTGCTTTTACCCAGACACTCATTTCGCCTTCGCCGCGGTTGTTCCAGTATGCATAAGGAACGAAGGTCAGCGTGGTATCCTCATAAACCGGAGCCTGATATGTGGTATAAAGCTGTGGCAGCAGACTACGGTAAGCAGCGCTCTTGGAGGAATCTGCTGCATTTGTAACAGAAGCATTGCCGGAGGTCGGATTAGATTCCGATGCTACACGTCTTCTTCCGGCTGCGGTAATGACCGGAGCACCAAACAACACATCCGGTTTTACTTCAAAGACCGGAGCGGCAGCATTGATTTCGGACAAATGCAGATTCGTGCCGTTGTCTGCTTCCTCGATACAGTAAACCAATGGACCGTAGGTAACAGCGACCTTGCCAATATCCTCGCGAACGGCAGGATTTGCAGCAATAACCTTTGGTACAACCGGACAGGACAGTGCAATGACATCACCGGCATTCCAGGTATTGGTCAGATACAAATAACCATCCTTAATTTCGAAGGAAACAGAAGCCTTATCAGCGGTAGTCCAACAGCCGTTATCGTTTTGCAAGTGAAGCAGTGCAGTTCCGTTTAAGGTAACATCCATTGCATTGGTCCAATCCAGCAAACGAAGTGCCAGTGTCATAGCGGACGAAGCCGCGGTGTCAAAACGGAAGGAAGCAGTACCCTCATATGGGAAACCGGAGGTGATGCTCAATTTTACCACTTCACCGTTTACCTCCTTGGTCAGCTCACTGCCGATATATAAATGCGCGAATAAAGTATCGTCCTTTTCGGTGTATGCATAGGACGCGATAGAACTGAGCAAACGCGCGATATTTGGAGGGCAGCAAGCACAGCCGAACCACTTTTGGCGAACCGGCTTTACATGGAACTTGCGCTCATCCTTGTGGCATGCCTCCGGCAATACCTCGAGTGGATTTACATAGAAGAAGCTCTTGCCGTCGAGTGCCATACCGCTCAATACACCGTTGTATAATGCACGTTCCATAACATTTGCATAGCGTGCATCCGGAGAAATCTGGAGCATGCGGCGCGCAAAGAAAATCAAACCGATGGAAGCACAGGTTTCGGCATATGCAGTATCGTTTGGCAGGTCATAGTTGAAGGAAAATGCCTCGCCGAGATGAGTGGCACCGATACCACCGGTAATGTACATCTTCTGCTGAGTCATATTGTCCCAAAGTGCCTCGCAGGCAGTGAGCAGTTCCTCATCCTGATCCAAACGGGCAAGGTCTGCCATTGCAGAATAGAGATAAACCGCACGTACGGAATGTCCGGTAGCCTCGCGCTGCTCGCGTACCGGCTGGTGGGACTGGTGATAGTGATAACGCATCGGAGGATTCTCACCCTTCTCCGTGTATGGGTGGTCTACCTCAAAATCATAATAGTATGGACGAAGACCGCGAATGTCTACAAAGAAACGGGACAATGCCAGATAACGGTCATTTCCGGTCGCCTGATACAGACGAACCAGTGCCATCTCTGCAATCTCGTGTCCCGGATAGCCCTTGCATTTTTCCGGCTCCGGTCCGAAATAAGAATCAATAAAATCGGCAAAACGGCAGGCAGCCTTTAACAGCTTATCCTTACCGGTAGCCTCATAGTAAGCAACCGCGCCCTCTGTCAAGTGACCGAAGCAGTACAGCTCGTGATGGTCGCGCAGGTTGGTAAACATCTTGCTCATATCGTTGATGATGTAGAAGGTATCCAAATAGCCGTTTTCCAACTGAGCCGCACAAACTACGTCGATTGCCTTGTCCGCAATCGCTTCCAGTTCGGCATCCGGATGCTGAGTCAGAGAATAAGCTACGGCCTCAATCCACTTAGAAAAATCGGTATCCTGAAATACGAAGCCATAGAAGCGTTCTTCCATATGCTCCATATCCTCCGGCACTAGATTAAAAATGCTGGTGGTCCAGGTTGGCTGCACATAGGATGGGTCAGCCGCCTTTCTGGCATTCAGCTTGCCTGCCAGTTCAAAATTTTTCATACAAAAGCTTGGGTCAGCGCCCGGCACACGGTCGTTGAGTGCTTCCCACTGATAAGGAATAACCTCGTTACGAACCAGCTCCATTTCCTTTTTCCAGAAAGAATCGGTTACTTTAATATTACGCAGAGAAATTGGGGTGTTAAAATTGGATGTATTCATAATGCTCCTTTCGTATGACTCGATATAAAGATAGTAAGACTCGCAGGTGCGGTATGGTACTTGCGAGTCTTTTGTTTGATGGTATTATACAATTTTTTGTAGCTGTCTGCAATGGGAATAAGGTTATAACGAGTGTAAAAAAGTAAGATGTTATACCTTACGCCAAGTGCCGGGAAGGAACAGAATGAGCATTGGAATAACCTCAAGTCTGCCGGCGAGCATGTTGAACATCAAGACATATTTGGAGAGGACGGAAAACTCGGAAAAGTTTCCGGTCGGACCGACCATTTCCAGACCGGGACCAATGTTGTTTAAGGTCGCGGAGACTGCGGTAAAATTGGTAGTAAAGCTAAATCCGTCCAAGCTGATAATCAGCAGAGAGGTAACAAAAATCAAAGCATATGCCATGATGTATACATTGCAGGAACGAATGTTAGAATGCTCCATCGCTTTACCGTCCATTTTGACAATACTAATCTGGCGCGGATGAATCTGCTGCTTTAATTCTTTTTTGATTTGTTTAAAATACAGCAGAATACGTGAGACCTTGATACCACCGCCGGTGGAGCCTGCGCAGGCACCGATAAACATCAGGCAGACGAGAATGGTACGGCAGATTTGAGGCCAAAGGTCAAAGTCAGAAGTAGCGTAGCCGGTCGTAGTCATGACAGATGCCACCTGAAATGCGGATTGCTGTAAGTTGTATCCGAAACTGCCGCCTTGGCAGGTTAAGCTGATGGCAATGGTTAAAACTGCTATAAGAAAAATGTAAAAGTACCAGCGAACCTCTTCCAAATGAAAGGCATCCTTAGCACGACGGATAAGAATGTAATAATAAAAGGTAAAATTTACACCAAATAAAAACATAAAGACAGTAATGACAACTTGCAGGTAGGTAGAATAACCGGCTATGCTGTCGTTTTTGATACCAAAGCCGCCGGTTCCGGCAGTACCGAAAGCGTGACAAAGGGAATCAAATAATGGCATGCCACCAAACAACAAAAGGATGGTTTCAATAACAGTCATGGCAAAATAAATCGCGTAGAGCAAAAATGCAGTCTGTTGCATCTTTGGAACCAGCTTGCCGACCACCGGACCGGGGCTCTCTGCTTTCATCAGATTCATCGTAGAACCGCCGGACATCGGGAAGATGGCAAGGATAAAGACCAGTACGCCCATACCGCCAATCCAATGGGAAAAGCTTCGCCAAAACAGATTTGCATGGGACAAGGCTTCGACATTGGTTAGAATGCTGGAGCCGGTAGTGGTAAAGCCGGAAATAATCTCAAACAGAGCATTTGTAAAATTGGGGATATCTCCGGTAAATACAAACGGCAATGCTCCGATAAGACTCATAACAATCCAGCTAAAGGATACGGCGAGAAAGCCTTCCTTTGCATAGAAGGTGGTGTTTTTCGTTTTTTTCAGCCTGCCGAGTCCGCCAATGAGAATACAAAGTGCAGCAATCGCCAAATATACCAGTGCATCGGTGGTTTCTCCATAGCAGAAGCCGACGATGCAGGGCAGTATCAGCAGGGCACCCTGCAATAGGACAACCCAGGAAAGAATGGATAAAATAATTGCAAAATTCATAATAACGTACCTTCCCTTAATTTTCGAGGATATCGGAAATATCCTGTAGCCCCTTGTGTGTGGTAACGACGATAACGGTATCATTTAACTGAATGCTGTCACGACCGGAAGGGGTAATGATGCGGTTGTTGCGTACAATACAACAAATCAGCAGATTCTTTTTGAGCTTTAGCTGCAATAAAGGAATATTGGTAACGGAGCAGCTTTCGCCGATGTGGAATTCCAAAGCCTCTACCTGATTGTCCAGCAGACGATAGAGAGCTTCGACGTTGTTGCTGCCATAGGAGTTACCGTAGCTTCGAACATATTGCAGAATATGCTCCGTTGTAATGTGCTTTGGCGAAATGGTACTGCCGATTGGCAGGTCTTCTGCAATTTCACTCAGTGCCAGGCGGTTCATCTTGGTAATTTTCTTGCACTTTGGGTTTATCTTATTGGCAAACAGGGAGAGAAAGACGTTTTCCTCGTCCATGTTGGTCAATGCAACAAAAGCATCTGCACTTGCCAGACCTTCCTCGAGCAAAATCTTATGGTCGGTGGCATCGGCATGAATAATGGTGGCATCCGGTAAAGCAAGACTCAGGAAATCACAGCGCTCCCGGTCTTTTTCGAGAATGGTTACATGGATGCCGGATTGCAGAAGCATCTGAGTCAGGTAATAAGATACAGTACCGCCACCTGCGAGAATTACGTCATGAATCTCGCGTGTGGAAGCCAGCTTGGTAGTTTTATAAAAGGAATTGATTTTTTCCTTTGGCATAATGACTGAAATAGTATCTCCGGCGCGCAAAACAGAATTACCATTCGGGATACTGACCTGATGCTCATGTTCCAAGGTACAAATCAGGATTTCGTGATTAAAGCGCTTGGAAAAGGCTTGTACGGTCATACTGTGCAGAGGCGAATTCTCGGAAATTGCCACGCGGAGCAAATCGACTCTGCCCTTGGCGAAGGAATCAATTTCCATTGCATCCGGTACCTGAATCAAATGAGCAATCTCCTTTGCAGCTGCAAATTCCGGGTTGATGGCAAGAGAGATATCCAAACACTGCTTTAAGTAGGAAATCTCTTGGAAATATTCCGGATTTCGAACGCGTGCAATGGTCTGGCATTTGCCGGATTTTTTGGCAATCAGGCAGCTTAACATATTGATTTCGTCCTGATTGGTAACGGCAATCAAAAGGTCGGCATCCTCGACCCCTGCTTCCTGTAATGCGTGAAAGTTGGTGGCATTGCCTACCATTCCCTGTACATCCAGCGCCGACAATACCGGCTGTAGACGCGGAGCAGAATTATCTATGATTGTAATGTCGTGACCTTCGTCATTTAATTGCTGTGCAAGAGCATAACCTACCTTGCCGCAGCCTGCAATAATGATATTCATGTTTTCCTCTTTTCTGAGCTGCTGATTGTTTCCTTGGTTTGGGTCGCAGCACGAACGCAAACCGACTAGTCTTTATTTTATACCGAATTGAAAAAAGAAGCAAGGCAGGAATAGAAAATCGTATGAATTCTATGCATACAGAGCATACTATCGCAGAGCCGGGTGGATGCAAAGCGAACGGAGTTCGCTTGCATAGTTTGCGTAAGACGCAAACTGGTTAAATGGATGCTCTTTGTTCGGAAAATGCTTTAAACGGGAGGAATAGTATGGCAGAAGAGAAAAGATATGGAAAGACAGTGCTGGTGGGAGCGGTGACGGTTCTCATTGTATATTTGGGATTTCGGTATTTACTGTCATTGTTTTTACCACTCATCATTGCATTTGCGTTTGCGTTGCTGCTTTCTCCGGTGGTACGCTTTTGGCATCGAAAGCTCCGGCTGCCGGTGGTCTTTGCGAGCGGACTTACGTTGTTTTTCTTTCTTGGCGGCTTTCTTTGGGGGCTGGTGTGGCTGGGAAGAAAGCTGTCCGAGCAGCTGGTAGCATTTTTTCAAAATTTTTCGGTTTATGAGGAATATGTAACGGAGCAAATTGATGATATCTGTCGTGGCTGTGACCGATTGTTTGGGATGACGCGGGGGACCTCAATGAGTATGGTAGAGCGGGGAATGACCACGCTTTTGGAGCGCATTCAGACAGAGGTGCTGCCGGCATTGACGGCACGGACACTGGAGCTGGCGGCAGGAACGGCAGTGATTTTGGGTGCGGTACTGATTACGTTGGTATTAACGTTGCTGCTTCTAAAGGATATGGAACAGATTCGAAAAAAGATTGCTTATTGGAAGACGCTTCCGACACTGGGAAAGGTATTGCAGCAGCTGATTCGGAGCGGCTTTGCATATCTTCGCACACAGGCAACGTTGGTTGCGGTTATAGCAACGGTAATTACGGTTGGGCTGCTATGCATCGGCAATCCGTATGCATTGTTGCTTGGAGTTGTGATTGCAATTTTTGATGCGTTTCCGATGTTAGGTACCGGAATTATTATGGTGCCGTGGGGAATCATCCGCCTGCTTGCGGGAGATTATTTTGCCGGTATCGTGTTGATTTTGTTATTTGTTATCTGCCAGATATTGCGTGAGGTGCTGGAGCCAAAGCTGCTGGGCGGAAAGCTGGGCATTCATCCGGCAACAGCGCTCATGGCAATCTATATCGGCATCCGTCTGTTTGGTGTGGCAGGAGTTATTTTGGGACCGGCGGGACTGATTATCATACGGAGTGTAATGGGGGTATGTGAGGAATAATGCAGGAGAAAGAAAGTAGGATAGGGGCGAATATCTGAATTGCAAACTACATTTGGTTGTAGTAGAATGGATTTAGCTGATTTTTACGAAAAAAAGAGGAGGTACGGCAGTGAAAAAATACGGTATTTGTCTTTTGATACTATTTTTGCTGAGTCTGGGGGTGTTTACGGTGTTGCCCGCGGATGCAGCGACGCAAAATTCGATTACGGAGCTTAAGATAAAGAACGCTCCGAAAAACAATACGATGCAGGCAGGCGGTTCGTATAATTTTGACCAGAAGGTAGTGGCTTGTGAGACGAAGGGCAAGGCGACGACGGATGTGGTGTATTTTGAAATCAATCCGGAGTCCAATACGGCAGGAGCGGAATGCCTTGCGAGCGGCTATGCTTATCCGGCGAGCGCAGGCGAATTTCAGATTCGAGCGGTGGCATTTGCAAGCAAAAAGGATTATCAGTCGTGGCTGAAGGCAAAGGAAAAGAACGGCGGTAAGGAAACTGCCGCAAGTAAAAAATATATTACGGCGGCTTCTGCTTGGAAAACAATAAAGGTTACCGCAAAGGTAGAAAATCAGGCGATTGTTATGTTTCAGTCCCAGCTGACCTGGGCGTTAAAGCAGGAGCATATTGAGGAAATCGTAATTGCCAGTCAGTCAGCGAAGACCTTTTCAATACCGAAGGGCGACTACAGTGACAAGGTGCTGACGGTGCGCGCACCGAAGGCAAGAGTCGTCAATATGGGTACCTTTGAGCAGATTAATATTGAGAAGGTAAAGGGCAATAATTATTTTGAAAAGTCCAAAGGAAATAATGTGCTTTACATTACTGCAACCGGCATCAATATCAATATTAAATCGGCGAAGGTAAAGGAGATTATCGTAGCTCCGACGAAGGAAGGCAAGAGGCTGCGACTGACCTGTACCAACGGCAGTACCATCGAGAAGATTCGCGTATTAGAAAAGATAACACTCATTGTGGACGGAGATGTTAAGACGGAGCTTCCGGTGGAGGTAGACCGGGCAGCGGACGGTGCGACAATTGAAGCAGCGGGCAGTATCAGACTGCATACGACACTGGCAGCAGCGTTAGAGGCAATAGGCATAGACAATGAGCTGACAAAGGTATCCTTAACGGGAAATTACTATAATTACAGACCGGTATATAATTTTACAGAACCGGAAAATGTACATATGTTTGCAAAGAAGGATGGAACACTGGAGGTGTTAGAGGTACGGAGTACCGGCAGTAAATTGTCCTTTATGCGGTATCTTTATGATTCTGATTTTTCCTGTATCGGGCAGAAGGAGATTGTACTTCCGTATAGTGTGTTCGGTGGAGTATATCGTACCGAGGAGGGAGAGTATTATGTCGTAACCGGACAAAATAATAAGGAAGAGGATGATAACAAGGTAGTATACTGCGTTACGAAATTTAGTTCGAATTGGAAAGAAGTGGACCGGGTTACCGTAAGAGGCGGAGAGACGAATACGACGGTTCCATTTGATGCGGGAAATTGTCAGATGGAGATGTGCGGGGATGATTTGGTAATTTATACCTCAAGAGAACGTTATACCACAGCGGATGGGAAAAATCATCAATCCAATATGGTGTTTATACTAGATATACCTACGATGCAGATGCGCCATATAGGAGAAGAGTTCACATTCAATCATGTGAGTCATTCCTTTAATCAATTTGTAAAATTCGATGGTACGAATCTCTTTTATGTGGATCATGGAGATGCTCATCCGCGCAGTGTCTGTATACAGACACACACGAATTTTGCTTCGTTAACCGGTGGCTCTGAAGTATGGAGCAGTATGCCTTATGGTGCGCTGACAGAGCATAATGCGCTCGAAATATATGGCAGGATTGGAGATAATTATACTGGTACAACCGTCAATGGATTCGAGCTTGGCAAGAATCACAATCTGATTGCGGGCGTATCGATAAATCATCCGGAGATGACTGCAGAGCAGTGGGAGCAGGAAGACTTTGATAATACCCTGCGGAATGTGTATGTAATACTTGCAGACAAAATAGGAGCCTCCTCTGAATTGGTGTGGCTGACGGATTATGAGAAAGAGGACACAAGACGTCCGAGAAATCTGCGAATGGTAAACTTGGATGAGGATCGTTTTGTGCTGATATACCGAATTGATGATATTGAGAAAAGTGCGTACTTTCCGAAAAAGCTTACTGCTTATCAGGTAATCGATAGCAATGGTAAGGTATTGGAGTATGGTGAATTTGACGGTTATTTTAAAGCGACCGTACAGCCGGTTGTATATGACGGAAAAATCGTCTGGGTAGATGAAAAAAGTTATAAAGAGAATGAATTTCATGTACTTCATCTGGCAGAGGAGTATTAAGGAATTGCCCCCGAATTGCCGTAAAATAGGATAGGGGCGAATATCTGAATTGCAAACACCATTTGGTTGTAGTAGAATGGATTTAGCTGATTTTTACGAAAAAAAGAGGAGGTACGGCTGTGAAAAAATACGGTATTTGTCTTTTGATACTATTTTTGCTGAGTCTGGGGGTGTTTACGGTGTTGCCCGCGGATGCAGCGACACAAAATTCGATTACGGAGCTTAAGTTAAAGAACGCTCCGAAAAACAATACGATGCAGGCAGGCGGTTCGTATAATTTTGACCAGAAGGTAGTGGCTTGTGAGACGAAGGGCAAGGCGACGACGGATGTGGTGTATTTTGAAATCAATCCGGAGACCAACACGGCAGGAGCGGAATGCCTTGCGAGCGGCTATGCTTATCCGGCGAGCGCAGGCGAATTTCAGATTCGAGCGGTGGCATTTGCAAGCAAAAAGGATTATCAGTTGTGGCTGAAGGCAAAGGAAAAGAATGACGGGAAGGAAACTGCCGCGAGTAAAAAATACATTACGGCGGCTTC